>JAFEFR010000328.1 GCA_018240485.1 Pseudomonadota bacterium | reverse complement strand
GTCGCCTTGCGGTGTTGCTCGAACCCCGCGTCGGCCTGAGCTGCCAAGGTCATCTGCTGTGCCATCATTTGCACCCCACAATTAGGTCATGCTTCGACCGCATGGCGAAATCAGAGTTTCCTTAGGTGCGGCGTAAGGTCAAGCGCTCTTGCGCTTTATCGGTACAACGTTCGCACCTGTGCGGATCGCGTCGATATGATCTGCCCACGCCTGCATCATCTTGCGGCGTGGCTCCAAGTACATCGCCTTGTTGTACGTCGCGCGAATTTTGTCGGGGTCGCCGTGTGCCAATTGGCGTTCCACCCAATCGGGTTCGTAGCCTTGTTCGTTCAAAGCAGTACTGACCAAGTGTCGAAATCCGTGTGTTGTCTGTCGGCCCTTGTAGCCCATCAAGTGCAGCATGCGATTAACCGCGCCGTCGCTCATGGGCAAGGTTGGATCGTTGCGCCCGATGAATACATGCTCAAAGGTGCCAGTGAGTTTGTGCAGGTCGCGCAGCAAAGCGACCGCTTGTGTCGGCAACGGCGTGACGTGGTAGTAACCGCGCTTCATGCCAGGGCGGTGACGTTCGATCGTCCAAAGCGCAGCGTCCAAATCCAGTTCCGCCCAGCGCAAGGTGCGTGTGACGCCAGGACGGTTTGCCGTCCACAGCGCCAGCATCGCGCAGGCTTTCACCAGTTGGGAACCGGTGTAGGCGTCCAAGGCGCGCAGGAAGCCGGGTAGTTCGTCCGGCGTCAGGTGTGCGAAGTTTTGCTTCGCCGGACCAACGGCGGCGATCACGGCCAAATCACGGGCCGGATCGTTTTGTGTCCAGCCATTCGCGCGCGCGAAACTGAAAATCGCCTTCAACCATTGGCGGGTTTTCTTGGCCACATCAAAAGCGCCGCGTGCTTCGATTCCGGCAACTAGTTTGCCGAGCTCGGGAGCAGTAATGGCGTCTATTGGGCGATTGCCAAACTTGGGGCGCATGTCCTTTTCAACATAGCTGCGCGCCTGCTTTGCCGTTTTGCTATCCCAAGCCCGCGAACGGAAAGCGAGCCACGCATCCACCGCATTACCGAAAGTGTTAGCGGCCCGTTCGACTGCGGCGGCGTTGTCTGCCTTGCGTTGTTCGCCTGGATCAATGTCAGTAGCCAACAGCTTGCGAGCGGCGGCGTGACGGCTGCGAGCATCGGCCAGGCCAATATCGGGGTAGGTGCCAAAACTTAAGGTGTTGCGAGCGCCAGTGACGGGACGGCGGTAATCGAAGCGCCACCAACGCGCACCATCGGGTCGTAATAGCAGATACAGCCCGCCACCATCGGCCATGCGCATGGGCTTGTCGCCGGGTTTTGCCTTCCGGATCGCGGCATCGGTTAGCTTCATGGCAGTAACTTTTGGTTGGAAGAAATCACTTACGCACAAAGTTACTGCCAATTTTCCAGGATTGCAACGGACTAACCAGGACACTTCTGGACGATAGACAACAAAAAACCCCTGATTTCTCAGGGGTTTGTGGACTCACCCGGACTGGTATGTACGGGCTATTGGCTGGGAGACTAGGATTCGAACCTAGATAGGCAGAGTCAGAGTCTGCAGTCCTACCATTGGACGATCTCCCAAGATCGTGCTCGTCGGCAGTGCTGCGATTAGCGCTTGGAGAACTGCGTGGCGCGGCGGGCTTTGTGCAGGCCGACCTTCTTGCGCTCGACTTCGCGCGCATCGCGGGTCATGAAACCGGCCTTGCGCAGCGGCGACTTGAGCGTTTCGTCGTGCTCGACGAGGGCGCGGGCAATGCCGAGGCGGATCGCACCGGCCTGACCGGTGTTGCCGCCGCCTTCGACGGTGACGAGCACGTCGAACTTATCGGTCGACTGGGTCAGCTCAAGCGGCTGGCGCACGATCATGCGCGAGGTTTCGCGGCCGAAGAACGTGTCCAGCGACTTGCCGTTGACGGTGATCGCGCCCTTGCCGGGGCGCAGGAACACGCGCGCGGCGGAAGATTTGCGACGGCCGGTTCCGTAGGATTGTTGCGTAGCCATGGGTTCGGTTTCCTAAAAAATCAGGCCAGGTTCAGCGCTTGCGGCTGCTGTGCGGTATGCGGATGCTCGGCGCCCTTGTAAACCTTGAGCTTGCGATACATCGCGCGGCCCAGGGGGTTCTTCGGCAGCATGCCCTTGACCGCAATCTCGATCACGCGCTCGGGGTGTTTGGCGAGCAAGTCTTTCAACGCGATCGACTTGATATTGCCGATGTAGCCGGTGACATGGTGATAGACCTTGTCGTCCAGCTTCTTGCCGGTAACGGTGATCTTCTCGGCGTTGATCACGACGAGGTAGTCGCCCGTGTCGGCATGCGGGGTGTACACCGGCTTGTGCTTGCCGCGCAGGCGCAGCGCCAGTTCGGTTGCGAGGCGACCGAGCGTCTTGTTGCTGGCATCGATGAGATACCAGTCGCGCTTGACCGTTTCAGCCTTGGCGCTGACAGTGGAAGTTTTCATGGGAAACCTGTGCCCAGCGGGCTCGAATTGACGCGTGAAGCGAGGAACCGCGAATTTTAGCGGAAGCGCAACGCAGTACGCAAGCCCTGTTTCACCGTAACCTGCGCGTCCGCATCATCGCGGGCCGCGGACGGAGCAATTCATGATGCCTTCAAGCGCTTGTGAATACCTGGCACTTCTGCTTTAATAGGCGGCTCGCCAGCGCCTTGCGCTGCGATTTCCGGTTGACAACAACGACCGGGCCGATACTGCCCTGGCCAAGGGCAGCCGTTCTTCATCGAGGAGTAAGCCGTGGCAAAAGTCTGCCAAGTCACCGGCAAGCGCGCACAGTCTGGCAACAATGTGTCGCACGCCAACAATAAAACCCGGCGCCGCTGGCTGCCGAATCTGCACGAGCGCCGTTTCTGGGTGCCGAGCGAAAACCGTTGGGTGAAACTGCGTGTTTCCACCCATGCCCTGCGCACGATCGACAAGAACGGCATCGAAACCGTGCTCGCCGAACTGCGCGGTCGCGGTGAAAAGGTCTAAGGAGAACTCGCAATGGCATCCAAGCGCGACAAAATCCGTCTCGTGTCCTCTGCCGGCACGGGTCACTTCTACACGACCGACAAAAACAAGAAAACCACGCCGGACAAGATGGAAATCAAGAAATACGATCCGGTGGTGCGCAAGCACGTCGCTTACAAGGAAGCGAAGATCAAATAAGCCCAAGGTCACGGGCACCAAGAACCCGCCGCGAGGCGGGTTTTTTTTGCCCGCGGGTTTGCCGCAATCTTGTATCGAGAAAACTGCCGACGCACGCGCCGTATCGGGGGGCAAGAATCCGACAAGGCTTTTTCCTTGCTGCGGTTCGCTACAACATCCCCCGGTTCCAGCCAACTCGGGTTACCGCTCACGAGCGCTTGAACAGCCTCGCAATGCGGTGGAAAAAGCCGGCCTTTTTTGCGGCGGGCTTGGTGTCTGCCGTGGGCGACTGGAATGGCGCCGTCGGTATCGTCGCTGGCTTGCCTTTGGGCCTTGCGCTGGCCTCGCTGCCGAGCGCACTCGGCATGTCGGTACGGTCGCCGCGACGGCGTCCGCGCCCACCGCGACGGGATTTGCGGCGCGGCCCTTTCGCGCTGTCGTCGAGGTTTGTCGCAGGCGTTGTCGGCGCGGTTTGTGGGCCTGCGCCATAGGTTGTGGCATTTGCGGACGCGGAGGTGTTGTTGCTCTGCGGGCGCGGCCCGCGCTCACGCCGTGGGCCGCCGCCGGCACCGTCATGCCGTGCCCCGCCGCTGCGCGAACGCGACCCGCGCGCGCGTTCGCGCGGCGGGCCTTTCACCGGCACGCTGCCATCGTCGTCGTCCTCGGTGCTGCTGGCCGCGGTGATCACGCGCGGGCGCGGCGGCGGCATCACCAGAAAGGCCGGGTCGATGGTGGCGACGGGAATCTTCTGTTCGATGTAGGCCTCGATGTCAGGCAGACCTTGGGCGTACATGTCGCAGGCGAAACTGATCGCGTCGCCCTCGGCGCCGAGGCGCGCGGTGCGGCCGATGCGGTGTACGTAGTCCTCGGCATCCTGCGGCAGGTCGTAGTTGTAGACGTGGGTGACGTCAGGAATGTGCAGGCCGCGCGCGGCCACATCGGTGGCGATGAGAATTTCGATGTCGCCGCGCTGGAACTTGCCGAGCAGACTCTGGCGTTTCTTTTGCGGCACATCGCCCGACAGCATGCCGAGGGCAAACCCCTGGCGCTCGAGCACGCGCGAGACTTTTTCGGCGGCGATCTTCATGTTGACGAAGATCATGCTGCGCTTGGCCTCATTCCTGGACAACAGGTTGACCAGCAGCGGCAGTTTTTCTTCGGTCGAGGGGAAGTAGATGATCTGACGCACGCGATCGGCGGTGATGTTGTCCGTTTCGACCGTGAGCTTCTCGGCCTCGTTCATGTTTTCGTAGGCGAGTTCGAGCACGCGATGGCTCAGCGTGGCCGAAAACAGCAGGCACTGGCGGTGCTCGCGATCGGGCAGGCGACGCATGAGGAAGCGCACGTCCTTGATGAAACCGAGATCGAACATGCGGTCGGCCTCATCGAGCACGAACACTTCGACCGCCTTGAACGAAAATACGTGCTGCTTGAAGTAATCGATCAGGCGCCCGGGCGTGGCGATGATGATGTCGACCCCGGCACGCAGGATGTCGCGCTGTTTGTCATAGTCGACGCCGCCGTAGATCAGCGCGGATTTGAGCCCGGTGCCGCGGCCGATGTGCTGGAAATCTTTCTCGATCTGAATGGCCAACTCGCGCGTCGGCGCGACGATCACCGCACGCGGATCGGTTGCGCCGCGTTCCGGCAGGGCCGGGCGCGTGAGCAGGCGCTGCATGGTGGCAACCAGAAACGCGGCGGTTTTGCCGGTGCCGGTTTGCGCTTGCCCGGCGATGTCGCGACCGGCAAGTGCGGGCGGCAAGGTCAACGCCTGAATTGGCGTGCAGCGGGTGAAGCCCGCCGCGTGCAAGCCGGCGATCACGCTCGGGTGCAGGTCGAAGCTGTCGAAAAACGTGTCGGTGAGCGTTTGTTGAGCCATGGATTACGTCGTGTGAATCGCACTGTGGAGGGCTGCGCGGGCCAAAAGAAAGATGGCGTGGCGAACGCGCGCCGTAAAGCGCCACGGAAGAAAGCGGGCCATCGCTTGTGGTACGCGGTGGATGCGGTTGAGCGATGTGCGGCTTGAAAGCCGATGCCGTCGCTCCCACTTCCCACGAATCTCGTGCATTGCGCGATGCCGCTTGAAATGCTTTCGCGCTTCGGCTGAAATGACGGCGTATCCGGAAATTTCAGCGCAGATCGCGATCGCGTAGCGCGCGATTGTAGCGCAAGCCGGGTCTTCCCGTCGCATTCGCGCCAATCTTCCCCACCGTTTTCTGCCGGAGTCCACCGTGAACAATCCCGCCATCGCCCATGTCAGCGACGATCAATTCGAGGCCGAAGTGCTCAAGTCGAACGAGCCGGTGTTGGTCGACTTCTGGGCCGAGTGGTGCGGCCCGTGCAAGATGATCGCGCCGATTCTCGATGAACTGGCCACGCAATACGCGGGCAAGGTCAAGATCGCCAAGGTCAACATCGATCACAACCAGAAGACGCCACGAAACTACGCCGTGCGCGGTATCCCCACGCTGATCCTGTTCAAGGATGGCAAGCCGCAGGCGACCCAGGTCGGCGCCGTCGGCAAGAAGCAGCTCGAACAGTTGATCGACAAGGCGATCTGATCCGAACACGCCGATCGCGCACGCGCCGGTTTGCGGCTTTTCTGGTACCGGCAAAACTAACGTAGCAGCAGAGCGGCGAGTAGCGGCCTGCCGCGCACGTTCGTCTGGCGCATGGAGCGATTGCGCAAGCGCCGGCCGGAACGTGGACGCGACCGTGGGCGCCGCGAATTATGCCAGCGCCTCAGCGCCGTGGCCGACAAGGTCAGCATGCCACGCCAACGCAAAAGCAGGATGTGTGCGGCGGGGATGATCGCGCACCACAACGGCAGCCAGCCGAGCCATTCGCTGCGCCCGCGCAGCACGGGCAGGCACAGCAGCGCGAGACTGCCGACGCCCAGCCAGGTTTGCGCGATGCGCAGTGCGAGCGTGGAACTGGTCGCGCTCGTATTTGATGACGACGATGTGTTTGAATACAGGAAAGCCGTGCGCATGTTGAACTCCCGGGTCACGTTGACGATCAGCATGCGGCGCCCCCATCTCAGCGGCTGAGACAACGGCAGCGTTGCCTGCATACTCCGCTTCCGTGCGTGTACACCGCGTCACCGCGCATCATGCGGTTCCTCGAAAGGAGTCTCGAATGGAAAGTCCGCATTCCCTGCAATACATGGTGATGTTCCTCGCTGCGGCGGTGATCGCAGTGACGTTGTCCAAGCGCGCAGGGTTGGGCGCCGTGCTCGGCTATCTCGGCGCCGGCGCACTGATCGGGCCCCATTTCCTGCATCTCGCCCCGGACATGAGCCGAGCCAACGAAATGTCCGAACTCGGCGTGATCCTGCTGTTGTTCGTCATCGGCCTGGAACTTTCGCCGGCACGCCTGTGGCTGATGCGTCGTGCGGTATTCGGCGCGGGAGCGATTCAGGTCGTTCTTTCCGCGGCCATTCTCGGCGGCATCGCCCTTGCGACCGATATCGGTGCGGCGCGAGCCATCGTCGTCGGCCTGGCGTTCGCCTTGTCCTCGACCGCGATCGGTTTGCAGATTCTCGCTGAACGCAAGGAAATCGGCGAACCGCACGGCCGTATCGCCTTCGCCATTTTGCTGTTTCAGGATCTGGCCGCGATCCCCATTCTCGCGCTCGTGCCCCTGCTCGGTGCGCATGGCGCGTCGGAGGCGGGCGGCAATGTCTGGATCGCTGCCGCGAAGGCAATCGGCATGATCGGTGCGGTGGTGATTGGCGGTCGTTATCTGTTGCGGCCGATTTTTCGTGCGGCGGCGGGTACGCAGATTCCCGAAGTGTTCACAGCCATGGCCTTGCTCGTCGTCTTCGGCGCGGCATGGCTGATGCAGCTCGCCGGCATGCAGATGTCGCTCGGTGCGTTTCTCGCCGGCGTGCTGCTCGCCGACTCGGAATTCCGCCACGAAATCGAAGCGCAGATCGAGCCGTTCAAGGGCATTTTGCTCGGCCTGTTTTTCGTCGGTGTCGGCGTATCTCTCGATCTGCAACTGGTGAAACAACAACCCGTGGCGATCGGCGCGATCGTGCTCTGCCTTCTTGCGATCAAGGCCGCCGTGCTGGTCGCGATCGGCAAGCTGTCGGGCAAGCTCGACACCAGCGAATCGATTCGGTTGGCGCTCGTGCTCGCAGGCGGCGGCGAGTTCGCCTTCGTCGTGCTCAATCTCGCGCGCGATCGCGGTTTGCTCGAAGCGAGTCTGCACAGTCTGCTTGTTGTGTCGGTCACTTTGTCGATGGCCTTGATTCCGCTGCTCGTGGTCGGCGGCGGCCGATTGCTCGCGGAGCGCAAGCAGAAACCACAACGCGAGTTCGATGTCATTCCCGATGGGCATCCGCGTGTCATCGTCGCCGGCTACGGCCGTGTCGGCCAGATCGTCGCGCGCGTGCTGCGTGCACAGAAAATTCCCTTCACCGCGTTGGAAAGTTCGGTCGAGCAAGTCGAACTGGTTCGGCGTTTCAACCAGAACATCTATTTTGGTGATTCGAGCCGGCCTGAGCTGCTGCGCGCCGCCGGCATCGAAAAAGCCGAGGTGTTCGTGTTGACCACGGACGATCCCGAACTCAACATTCGTACCGCGCGACTGGTCAAGCGCCTGTATCCGCACATCAAGATCGTTGCGCGGGCGCGCAACCGTCAACACGTCTGGCGACTCATGGATCTGGGCATCGACGGGATCGTGCGCGACACGTTCCATTCAAGCCTCGCCATGGCCAAGGGCACGCTGATCGATCTGGGCATCGAGCCCGAGATCGCCAAGGCGCGGATCGAGATTTTCCGCAAGCGCGACGAGCAGTTGCTGCGCGATCAATACCTCGTCTACGACGACGAGGCAGCCCTGCGACAAACCGCGCAAGAGGCGTTGACCGATCTCGACCGCTTGTTCGAGGCCGACGAACGCCCACTGCGCATCGAGTCGAACGGCGGCGATGCCGACAAGACGCTGGCCGCGGATTCACCACCATGAGCACCACCGGCGCCCCGCCGCGCGCAGCCGTGTCACGCGGCGTTTGCCCATGCCGTTCGGCACTCCCGCGCGACCTTGAGTCGGCGTAGATTGGCCCCACGTAGGCCGTGTCCCACCGCTGTCGCGAGATCGACGATGCTGACTTTCATTCTCTGGCTGCTGTTGTTCGTGTTCTGTTGGCCGATCGCGCTGCTGGCGTTGATCCTCTATCCGATCGTGTGGCTGTTGTTGCTGCCGTTCCGTCTGGTCGGCATCGCGCTGGAAGGGGTGTTCGAGTTCCTGCGCGCGTTGCTGTTTCTGCCGGCGCGCGTGCTCGGCGGGAAGCCGGCAGCACGCTGATCGACTTCAGCCGAAAAACCAGTAGCCAATCAGGATCGACGCGACGATGCCAGCCAGGTCGGCGACGATGGCGCAGCCGACGGCATGGCGCGCGCGCTGGATGCCGACCGAACCGAAATAGACGGCGAGAACATAAAAGGTGGTTTCGGTGCTGCCTTGCACGGTCGCAGCGACGAGGGCGGGGAAACTGTCGACGCCCTGCGTCTTCATCGTCTCGATCAGCAACGCACGCGCGGCACTGCCCGAAAACGGTTTCGCCAACGCGGTCGGCAATGCCTCGACGAAGCGCGTGTCGAGCCCGCACGCACTGGCCGCGAAGCGCACGCCTTCGAGCAGGAACTCGAGCGCCCCCGAGGCGCGCAACACGCCGATCGCGCACAGCATCGCGACGAGATACGGCAGAATGTCCTTCGCCGTGTCGAAGCCCTGTTTGGCGCCGTCGATGAAGCTTTCGTACACCGGCACTTTTTTCCAGGCGCCGGCCAGCAGAAACAGCAGGACGATCGCGAACATCGTCAGATTGCCGAGCAGCGAGGAAAATTCGGCCAGCCGTGCCGGGGTCAGCGACATCAACACCGCGATGAAGGTGGCCATCAGCGCGGCAAAGCCGCCAAACCAGGCGAACACGACGCGATCGAACAATTTCAGCTTCTGCACGAACGCGACGGCGATGAGGCCGGTCGTCGCCGACGCGCAGGTCGCAAGCAGGATCGGCAGAAACACCAGCGTCGGATCGTGTGCGCCTTGTTGTACGCGGTACATGAAAATTGTCACCGGCAACAGCACGAGCGAAGACGAGTGCAGCACCAGAAACAGAATCTGCGCATTGCTCGCCGTATCCGGTTTGGGATTCAGCGTTTGCAGTTCGCGCATCGCCCGCAAGCCCATCGGCGTTGCCGCATTGTCCAGGCCGAGCATGTTGGCGGCGAAGTTGAGCGTGATCAGGCCGATCGCCGGATGTCCGCGTGGCACCTCGGGCATCAGCCGCTCGAACAGGGGGCCGAGCGTACGCGCGAGCAAGTCGATCAGGCCGGCCTGCTCGGCGATGCGCAGGAAACCGAGCCACAGGGTCAGCGTGCCGAACAGCACGACGACGACTTCGACCGACAAGCGGGCCATGTCGAACAGAGCGAGAATCATCGCCGCGAATACGCCCGCATCGCCGTCGAACGCCCAGCGCGCGAACGCGGCTACGGCGGCGGCGAGGAAGAATCCGAGCCAGAGTTTGTTGAGCATGACGCAAGCATAGCGTGTCGCGCTGCGCTCACGCGGATGGCGTTTCCTCGCTCCATTCGAAACGGTAGCCGAGCCCGTAGATCGAGGCGATCGGATCGACGCCGAGGTCGGCCAGCTTGCGCCGCAGGTTCTTGATATGGCTGTCGACGGTGCGGTCGCTGACCACGCGATGATCGCTGTACAAGGCATCCATCAATTGCTGCCGCGAATAGACCCTGCCCGGCTGCGTGGTCAATTTGCGCAGCAAGCGGAATTCGACCGGCGTCAGCACCAGCGATTGTCCGCGCACGCGTGCTTCGAAGCGTTCCTCATCGAGCTCCAGTGCGGGCGAAGGCGCGTTCGCACTGGCGCTGGCACGGCGCAGCACGGCCTTCACGCGCGCGACCACTTCGCGCGGACTGAAGGGCTTGCAGACGTAGTCGTCGGCGCCAAGCTCTAGGCCGAGCAACCGGTCGATTTCTTCCACTCGTGCCGTCAGCATCAAAATCGGTATATCGGCAATGCGTTTGTCCGGCAACGCGCGCAGCGTGCGGCAAATGGTCAGGCCATCCACACCTGGCAGCATCAAATCGAGCACGATCGCATCCGGCGCATGCCGACGCACCCATTCGACCGCACCCTCGCCGGTTTCGCGCAGGCTGACCTGGAAGGCCGAGGCGGCGAGATAGTCGCGCAGCAGCGCGGCTATCTTCGGTTCGTCTTCGATGACGAGTACGTGCTTGGGTGGTTCGGTCGCGATGGGAAGCGATGGGATCGTCATGCGATCGTCTCCGTACCTTGCGGAAATTCGATGAGGATACGCAAACCGCCGAGCGTCGACGCAGCGGCGCGGATCGTGCCGCCGTGCGCCTCGACGATGGCGCGGCAGATCGCAAGGCCGAGACCCGCGCCGCCATTGGCGCGACCGCGCGCGGCATCGACCCGGTAGAGTCGCTCGAACAGCATCGGCAACGATTCCTCCGGCACGGCGGGCGGCGTGTCGTCGAGCGTCAACTGCACCACACCCCTCGTACGCGACAGCGCGATGACGAGGCGGCCGGGCGTGTCGGTATAGCGGCGTGCGTTGACGATGAGATTGTCGAGCAGTTGACCCAGCCGCCGCGCATCGCCGTGGATCGGCACGACGCCACCCGGCAGCACCGTTTCGAGCACGAGGCCCTCATCGGCGCAGGCGCGCGTATGCAGTTGCGCCGCATCACGCACGAGGTCGGCGACGTCGAGCGTCTCGAAACGATATTCGAGTGCACCCGCATCGGCGAGCGCGAGCTGGTACAGGTCTTCGATCAAGCCGGACAGGCGATCACTTTCGGCGGCAAGGGAATCAAACGCCTCGATCGTGGGCGCACGCACGCCATCCTGCAAGGCGGCGATTTCTCCGCGCAGCACGCTCAGCGGCGTGCGCAGTTCGTGAGCGATGTCGGCACCCCAGCGGCGACGGCCTTCGCGATGCGCTTCCAGCGTCTGTGCCAGACGGTTGTAGTCCTGTGCGAGTGCGGCAAGTTCGATGCTCCCGCCCGGCGCGACGCGTTGGGTGTAGTCACCCGCAGTAAGCGCATGCACGCCGCGGGTCAGCGCGCGTACCGGTGCAATCAACCAGCGCGCGATGGCAAAGGCAAAACCGAGCGCGATCAGCAGCGCCACGAGCCCCGCACCGATGGCGGCGCTGCGCTGCGAGACAGCAAAAGCGAGGTCGGAGCCCCCGAGCGAGCGTGTGCGCGCTTTGCGTGTAATGAGGCTGCCGACACTCTTGCCGCCCACCCGGATGGCAACGCGCAGCACGTCGTCGTCATCGACCAGAGTCCATTCGCCGGCCACCGGTGCGCCTTGCGCGTCGAGCAGCAAGATGCGATTCACACGCACGCGCGTGGATGCGTCAAGGGGCGACTCGACCGCATCGATCGGCCGCAAGGGTAGCTCGCTCGGCAATTTTTTGTTGCGTGGCGGGGCATCATCGGCAGCCCGCCCGCTCGCCCTGCCGCGCCTGCTGGGATAGGGATCCACCAGCATTTCAAACGAAGTACGATCATTGCGCAGGAAATCCCAGGAGCCTTGCTCGGCGTAGGCCTCTCCCAAACGCTCGCTCGCCGCTTGCAGCCCCAGCGTCATGCGCTGATCGAGATAGCGGATAAATTCACTGCGGAAATTGCGTTGCTGCCAGACGACGAAGCCCGCGATGGTGACGATGCTGAGTGCCGCAAAGGCAAGGAACAGGCGTTGCCACAAACGCAGCTGCATGGGGCTCGGAATCGCGCAAGGATACGGCGTACACGATAGCGCGCCGCCGCAGTGCGGGGAACACTGCGCGCGGCGGATTCATGTTTTCTTCATAGTTGGCGGCAGCTCAGCGTTCGGAATGTCCGCTGGCATCGTAGTCGCGGCGCGTGAACAGACCCGGCTTGATCTGATCAAGAAATGCGCGCGACTGATCGGTGAGGTATTTGCCCTTGCGCACGACGACACCGTAGCTGCGCTGCGGGAAAAAACGCCGCAGGTTGCGCACGACGAGGCGCTCGTGATCCTCCGCTGCGATGCAGATGCCGGTCACGATCGAGATGCCCTGCCCCATCGCCACGTATTGCTTGATGACCTCCCAACCACCCACTTCGATGGCGACGTGATACGGCACTTTGCTGCGCTGAAACACGAGATCGACCATGCGATACGTGGTCAAGCGTTGCGGCGGCAAGATCAAGCCGTAGGGCGACATGTCCTCCAGCGCGATGTCGGCCTTTGCGGCGAGGGCGTGGCCATGCGGCGCGATCAGCATCGGGTCGAACCAGCGCACCGGCTCGTACTCCAGATCGTGGGGCACATCGATCATCGAGCCAATGGCGAAGTCGACCTTGTCCGAGCGCAACAGGGCGAGGCCGTCGATGCCAGTGACATTGGCCAGATCCAGCCGCACGTCGGGAAATGTTTCGCGATAGGCACGCACCCACTCTGGCAACAGGTATTGAATCGTCGCATTGCCGCAGGCGATGTGGATTTCCCGCGCCGGCGAGCCGGTACGGCGGTTGCGAAATTGGTGATCGAGATTTTCCATGCCTTCCACCAGAGGTCGCGCCAGCTCGTAGAGCAACTGCCCATCGGCCGTCGGCACCAGGCGCGGGCGGGCACGTTCGAGCAGGCGCGCGCCAAACTCCGACTCCAGCGCCGATAGTTGCAGGCTCACCGAGGACGGCGACAGGAACAGCGATTCCGCCGCGCGCATCACGCTGCCGAATTTCACCGCATAACAGAACGCGCGCAGCTGCTTGAGGCGGCTGCCCTTGTAGTAGAAGCGTGGGGGCGCGGGCGGAGGAGAACGTTTCGTTACCGTGCGCGGCTTGCCCTTGCGGCGCTTGCCGCTATCGATCTTCGGCTCGAAAAGGCGCGTCGAATGCGTCGACATTGGCTTTAAAATCAATTGAATATAAATTGTTTGACTTTGTCAAAAAATTACGTTGAAACATTTGATTTGTCAAATTTTATTGTCCTGACCTAGTGTGCTGCTACGCAACATGACGAGCTGAAGTGGACATGGCAGCGACCGCAACCTCATCGATCGACCCTTCGACCGCGTTCGTCGGCGCGCCCACGACGCGCACGGATTTCACTGCCTGTGTCGATGCGTGCGTGCGCGCCATGCTCGCCGCGTCGCCCGCGGTGATCGCGCAGGGCGCCATCGAGCAACTGCGCTGCTGGCTGGGCGATCGACAGACCTGCCTCGCCGACGGCACACCACTCGACCATGACCTGTTCGACGAGACACTGCTGGGCGTCGAGGAACGCATCCCTCACAGCCATGTCGCCACACCAAGGGAACTACTGCGCGCCACACGCCGACTTGCCGAATCGATCTATGCGACGCCCTGAGTTTTCCGGCGTCACTTTCGGGATGACGACATCCCGCCCCCTCCCTCCCACCCACATCCACCCCAGGACCGCCCCATGAGACCGACCCTTCCTACCGCCGAACAGATCAAGCTCGACTGGACCAATAACCCACGCTGGGCCGGTATCCAGCGCAACTACACCGCCGAGGACGTGGTGCGCCTGCGTGGTACCGTGCATGTCGAGCATTCACTCGCGCGCCTCGGCGCCGAGAAATTGTGGAAATCGCTGCACAGCGAAGACTTCGTCAACGCGCTCGGCGCACTGACCGGCAATCAGGCCATGCAGCAGGTCAAGGCCGGGTTGAAGGCGATTTATCTTTCCGGCTGGCAGGTCGCCGCCGATGCGAACCTTGCCGGACAAATGTATCCCGACCAGTCGCTGTATCCGGCCGACTCGGTGCCCGCCGTGGTCAAGCGCATCAACAATGCGCTGCTGCGCGCGGATCAAATTGCGCATGCTGAAGGCGACGACAGCGTCGATTACGTGCAGCCGATCGTGGCCGATGCCGAGGCAGGTTTCGGCGGCGTGCTCAACGCGTTCGAGTTGATGAAGTCGATGATCGAGGCCGGTGCCGCCGGGGTGCATTTCGAAGATCAGCTCGCCAGCGTGAAGAAGTGCGGCCACATGGGCGGCAAAGTGCTGGTGCCGACGCGCGAGGCGGTGGAGAAGCTCAACGCCGCGCGCCTTGCCGCCGACGTCTGCGGCGTGCCGACGCTGCTGGTCGCGCGCACCGATGCCGAAGCGGCCGACCTGCTCACCAGCGACGTCGACGCGAACGACAAGCCGTTCACCAGCGGCGAGCGCACCGTCGAGGGCTTCTACAAGACCAGGAACGGGCTCGATCAGGCGATCTCGCGCGGCCTCGCGTACGCGCCGTACGCCGATCTGGTCTGGTGCGAAACCGGCAAGCCCGACCTCGCCTTCGCCAAGGCCTTCGCCGAAGCGATCCACGCGCGGTTCCCGGGCAAGCTGCTCGCCTACAACTGCTCGCCGTCGTTCAACTGGAAGAAGAACCTCGACGATGCGACGATCGCGAAGTTCCAGAAGGAGATCGCCGGCTACGGCTACAAGTTCCAGTTCATCACTCTGGCCGGCTTCCACGCCTTGAACTATTCGATGTTCAACCTTGCTCACGGCTACGCGCGTCGCCAGATGAGCGCTTTCGTCGAACTGCAGGAAGCCGAGTTCGCCGCGGCCGACAAGGGCTTCACCGCGGTCAAGCACCAGCGTGAAGTCGGCACGGGCTACTTCGATGCGGTCACCCAGACGATCCAGCAGGGCCAGTCCTCGACCACCGCGCTCAAGGGCTCTACCGAGGAAGAACAGTTCCACGGCGACAAAGCCGCCTGAGGCTGCACGACTTCACCCGCCGCAGCACCCGTACGAGCGCCGCGGCGGGCAGCATCTCATCGAGTGATACCCCGCATTGCCACATCGGCAATGCAACGCGGCGCAAAATTCGCATAGAATCCCGCCGACCAATCGCGCGCTGAGTTCAGGGAGGGGGACGCGGTGACGCCATTATCCAATGCGCCCGAGGTGAAGCCGGAGTCCGTGCGGCTTCCGCGCCAGCTTTCCGATGCCGAGTTCGCCCTGTTTCGATCTGTCGGCCACATCCGCATCGTCGAGCCGGGAGAAACCCTTTTCCGCAAGGGCGGACTCGATCGCAGCATGTTCGTGATCGAGCACGGCGAAATCCATCTCGAATTCGGCGACGGCCTCGCTCCCAAGCGTATCGGTGAGCGCGAATTTCTGGGCGAACTGGCGCTGTTCATCGGTGATCATCAACGGGTGGCGAGCGCGGTGGCCACCGTGGAAAGTCGGCTTCTGCTGATCGATCACGCCGGTTTTGAAGATGCGCTCGCGCGCGAACCGGCGCTGATCGCTCACTTCATGCGACGCTCGTTCACCTACCTCGTGGCGAGCGAGCAGCGGCTGGTGGCGAGCCTCAAGCGCCGCAACGAGGAACTGATCTCGACCCTGGATCGCCTGCGCCAGAAGCAAACCGCCCTGACCAACGCGAACACCCTCGTGCGTACCGACGAATTGACCGGCCTCGCCAATCGGCGCGGCCTGTACCGCTTCCTCGAAACCTTCGCCGAGCAGCGCAGACCCGACACACATCTCGCCCTGTTTCTCATCGATATCGATAGCTTCAAGTCGATCAACGATCGGTACGGCCATCTCGCCGGCGATCGCGCGCTGTGTCTCGTCGCCAACGAATTGAGTCGCGACATGGGCGGCAAGGCCGAACTGTGCTGCCGCTTGGGGGGCGACGAGTTCGCCTTGCTCGTGCAAATCGACCGGACCGACGACCTCGACCGTCATGCGGCGAGGTTCGTCGCCGCCGTGCGCGACCTGAAACTCGCGCCGCCGCACGAATTCATCGCGCTCACGGTCAGCATCGGCGCCACGCTTTGCGACGAACACGCCGGCTGGTCGAGCTGGTATGGCGAGGCCGATAGCGCCCTGTATGCCGCCAAAGGCAGCGGCGGCAACAACTGGCGCATCGCCGACGCCGGTCTTTGAGCGCGAGGCTTTGCTCGTCGTCCGTCAGACATCGCCGACGCCGGCGACCAGCATGGAAGACGTATCGCTGCACTTTGCCATCTCGGGAGGCACAGCGTAACGTCGGGGGCTGGTCAAGCAACGGATTTTTTCGCAGAATGCCAAGCTCAATGGGAGGCTGTCCCGCTTTTGCGGGATGAGCGAGCGATTCGGCACTTTGCACGGTGCGCGCATGAATGCGATTTCGAATCTGGGGACAGAGGTAACGATCGATCGGGAACGGGCCATGCCCGCGCCCGTGCTGCGCACGTTGGCGATCTGCGATCTTGTCGACAGCACTGCTTTCGTCGAACGTCTCGGCGATGTGCGCAGCGCGGAAATCCTGCGTCGGCACGATCGCCTCGCGCGCGACCTCATCGTTCGCCATGGCGGTCGTGAAATCGACAAGACCGACGGCTTTTTGATCCTGTTCGATCGCCCGATCCACGCCGTCGCATTCGCCCTCGACTACCAGCGCGAATTGCGCGCGCTGGGCGCGAAGGAAACCGTGCCGCTCGCTGCGCGCATCGGTATTCATGTCGGCGACGTCGTGAGCTGGGAGAACACCCCCGCCGATGTCGCGCGCGGCGCCAAACCGATCGAAATCGAAGGCCTGGTGAAACCGACGGCAGCGCGGATCATGAGCATCGCGCGGCCCGGTCAGATTCTCCTTTCCGGCATGGCCAGCGCCCTCGCCCAGCGCGCCGGCGCCGAGCTCGGCACCGGCGTGCAGGTGCGCTGGCGAGCCCATGGCAACTACCGTTTCAAAGGCGTGCCTGAGGCGGTGTATGTCTGCGAAGTGGGTGAAACCGGCATCGCTCCTTTCAAAGCGCCGACCTGGGCCGGCAAGGCGCACCGGGAAATTCCCTGGTGGCGCCGCCCCGGCATGCTCGCCGTCGAGGCGGCGATTGCGATCGCCGCGGTGGCCGTGCCTGCGTATCTGTCGCTGCGCAGCCCGCCCGCGATCGCCTTCGCCGCACGCGACTGGGTCGTCGTCGGCGATCTGGCCAACTTGACCGGCGAAGTGCGCTTCGACGCGGCGCTGCAAAGCGCGTTCCGCATCGGCCTCGAACAATCGCACTACGTCAACGTGCTTGCCGATCTCAAGGCGCGCGACACGCTCAAGCTGATGCAACGCGACCCGGAGAAAACCCCGATCGACCGCAAAACCGGCAGCGAAATCGCCATCCGCGACGGCGTGCGCGCGCTGATCCTGCCCAGCGTCGCCGAGATCGGCGGGCGCGTGCGCGTCACCGCCGAAGTGGTCGATCCGCGTACGCAGACCACGGTGTACTCCGAATCGGCCGATGGCGTCGGCGAAGACTCGGTGCTGCCCTCGCTCGACAAGGTCAATGCGCAGCTGCGCGTGCGCCTCGGCGAAACGCTGGCAATGGTCACCCGGGAATCGCAACCGCTCGAACGCGTGGCGACGAAGAGCCTCGATGCCCTGCGCACCTATTCCCTCGGCGCCAAGGCGTACGACCGCGGCGACATGAAGGATGCCATTGCGTTTTTCGATCAAGCGATCAAGCTCGATCCCGATTTCGCGCGCGCCCGATTGTGGCTGTCGATCAGCTACTACAACGTCGAGCAATTCGACGAAGCGGCCAAGGCGATCAGCCAGATTCTGAAGCAACCGAACCGACTGATGCCGCGCGATGTCCTGTTCGCGGAAGCTTGGCAGACGACGATGAGCGGCTCACAACGCCTTGCCATCGAAAAATGGAAAAAAATGGCGCAGTTGTATCCTGATTTTTTTATCGCAAGTAGATTGGCTGCTTTTTTTGGTTGGAAGTACGGCAACAGCTTTGCGTCGGATGTCATCGGTTTTGCACAAGCATCGATATCACCGCAAGGTCAACAAACCAGTATTGGCGAGCGGCTTCTCGGCATTCTCTATCTGGGAGACGAGCGCTACGGCGAGGCCGAGCATCATTTCACCGCCATCAATCAGACCATGGGCGGCGGCGTGATGGGTGACCACGCCCGTGTCTTTGCCGCTCAGCGCAACTTTGCCAAAGCGGATACCTTGCTCGCGGCGAGCCCGCCCGACGTCAACCCGGTCTTGGATTTCGATCGCTGGCGTTCCTCGTTCACGATCGCCCTCGACCGCGGCGACATGACGCTGGCTTGGTCTGAGATGGCGGAGGCAGAAACACATTTCACCGAGTCGAGTTCGCAATTCGCTTGGCTACACCTTAATCATTTTGGGTTGTCCGCGCTGCTCGGGAAGGAGCGTTCGTCCGGTATTGAAGCCATTGTGCTGAACAAAGCATACGGCCCTGACTCCGCGCGCACGGCCGGCATCGAATATGCCCACCGTCAATTCGCTGTGTTGTTCCGTGCCTATCTGGCGGCGCACGAGGGAAATGTGAAAACTGCGGAAGCTCTTCTCGCTACCGGCGGGCCTGAGCCTGACCGCGGCGACTATCCGATGCTCGACAGAATGCGCGTGATCGCTCGCGCAGAACTCACACGCGCACAGGGCAGGCCCGCCGACGCGATTGCACTGCTCAAACCCGAACTTAATGGCAGCGAACTGTATCTGACTCACGCCGCTCTGATGCAGGCTTACTCGGCGAACCGGGACTGGCAAGACGCTCGCGGTGAAGCGCAATGGCTTGCCGCACACCGTGGCCGCGCTTACGCCGAATTCAGTCCGCAGGAACTTCTGCTTCCTTACAACGTGATGCTGTCCGACTTGGCCTTGCTCGACCAGGCCGAATACAGTCTGAAGCTCGCCGATGTACCGGCCACTCGCACCGCATTGGAGCGGTTTCGTGCGGTTTGGCCGCACGCCAGCGAACGGGCGGTGCTGGCCGCACGCGTTACGACGCTTCAAACAGCACTTCACGAGTCTGGACTTGGCCGTTGACCGAGGAAGACACCTGCATGCATGGCGCGATCATGCTCAAATAAACACATAGTTGTTCGTCAATCAAAAGCAGAAGCGCTTCAAGAAACACGCTTTTAGGCCCGAGTACCATTGGCTTGAGACCCTTGCCCTTGGCGACAAGATCGTCCGCCACACCAATATCGCGCAAAGCCTGCGCGGGATCGATCTCAAACTGGTGACGATACAAATCGTCGTCCGCCAGCTTGCGCAGCAGCACCAGCGCAAGGTCACGCGGTAGCTTCGCGTCCTCTTGCGGTTGTGGCTTCTTGATATTCATGCTTCCCCCTGAATGGAAATGTGAAATCGGCACAGCGCAGCGTAACGGCGTGCCATGTGATATCTATCGCATTTCGTCGCATCAGACAATCAACGCCCTGTTTGCCGGCGCACCACATGCGACAGAAGGGATGGGAAGAAGATCGTGCGTATCCGTCGCTGCGCCACCGTGATGTTCGAGCCGCGCGAACGCGTGCGGTTCAGCCTTGAGTCGATCCTGTCCGGCAGCGCCGGGCTGGACCGGGCGACCGAATGGATCGCGCTCGTGCCGCACGCGGACGCCGAGACGCCAGTCGACATCGCCGAAATGGAAACGCTCGG
>JAFEFR010000327.1 GCA_018240485.1 Pseudomonadota bacterium | reverse complement strand
GTCGCGGTTTTTACCCAGGTCCGCATCGGCGACATCGATGCCACAAGACCGACTACGGAATTGCCGTCTGACTTACGTTGAATCCCCGCGTGGCGCGGATAGCGGTAGAGAGAGCAAGAGCAAAAGCCGTCACCAGCGAAACGCCTGAAAGCTCAAGGCAAGAGCGTCTTGTGCGCGGAGTTGACAGGGGAGTCTCCTACGGAATAGTTAGCCGTTTCTTTGCAGGAGTGCGGATGCCTCTTCGATTGAAAGCGGAGGTCTTCTCAGGTGAAGAATAGCGTGGCACGTTGGGCAGACTGGCACAAGATCTCGAATGGGGTCAATGTGGTAACTGCGCCCGATTGAAGAAATTGGAACAACGTGATGTACGTGGATGAATCCAGACGCGATTGTGCCGAATTTAGCACCGAGATCAACGCCGCAAACCTTGCAGATATGACCGTGATAGGCAATGCACGCTGCGCGTGCTCGCGGATTGCGCTCGTAGGCGTTGATGGTGACGGTGCGCTTTGCCCCCTCTGGCAACGTGCCTACAAATGAGGTCGTGACTCCGCTTGGCGTGCCAGCCCTTGACTGCCAAAGGCGCTCAAGAGCGTCGCCGATGCTCTCCGGCAACGCTATGCCGGACGCCTGTATGCCCCAGCGAAATGAGGAGAACGGCGGCTCTTGAAGCTCACCCCAAGTAACAATGACGTCGCTGGAAAGGAAGTCAAAACGTATATCGCAGTAAAGGGCTTCTTCGCCGGCTAAGGTCTTAGCTTCGTCCCAGTGCGTACCGTATGACGGAGCTGTGATGGTGATGCCTGAGCCGATGATGCCTTTTGGCTCAGCGCCTAACCTTATGAGATAGAAACGGCTGCCGGCGGGAAGCTGTTTTGTATTTCCGGAACTCCAGCGATCGTCTGCGCTACCGGCAATACCGATTTGCTCGATTTGAGCATCAAGATCGTTCCAAGGCCACCGGTTCGGGTTCCACGCAAAGAGGTATGAGGACAAAAAGCCTCCCAGAAACGTCTAACGCTTGAGCTAAGCGGCGGCTGCCGCGAGACGGTGACAAATTGTCACCACCTGTACACAGCCGTCCGCTTGACCGAGTAAAAAGAGACTCCCCCACATCCGGCCTCGCAGGCCATGATGGTGTTTCAACCATCAATCGCGGAGGACGTCTCGATGAGCACTATAACCGTCGGTGTGGACTTGGCAAAGAACGTGTTTTCGGTGTGCGAGGTCGACGGTGCAGGTCGTGTTCTGCGCCGTTGCGAACTCAAGCGCGAGGCCTTTGCGTTGTGGTTGGCGCAACTGCCCGCGGGTACGGTGGTGGCGATGGAGGCGTGCAGCGGGGCGCACCATTGGGCGCGACGTTGCATCGCACAGGGTTTGCAGCCGCAGATTCTCGCGGCGCAGTTCGTTGCCCCGTTTCGCAAGAGTCGCACGATCAAGAATGATCGCAACGATGCCGAGGCGATTGCCACGGCCGCGCGGCAGGGCAACATGCGGTTTGTGCC
>JAFEFR010000326.1 GCA_018240485.1 Pseudomonadota bacterium | reverse complement strand
CGCAGATCGCCGACGTCGAAGGCGAGCAACTTGATCGCGACCGGTTTATCGAACGCGCCGTCCGCCCGTGCGGCGCGATAGACGCTGCCCATGCCACCGCTGCCGATCAACGCATCGAGCCGATAGGCGCCCACGCGCTCGCCACGGCGATCGCTTTCCGCTGCGATCAACGGCTGCTCCAGAAACGCACCGTCGCACGCATCGGCGTGCAACATGTGTTCGACCTGCGTGCGCAATGCCGCGTCGTCGCCACACGCCGCGTCCAGATACGCCTCGCGCGTGGCGGCATCGCACTCCACCGCTTGGCTGAAAATTTCCAGCGCGCGGACGACGGCGCTCATGCCGGCCCCGGAAGATCCAAAGCCACGCGCAACCACGCCTGCGCAGCGCGGTAATCGCGCGCGAGCGTGGCGCGCGAGATGCCAAGCATGTCGGCGATGTCATCGAATTCGAGGCCGCCAAACGTGCGCAGTTCGATCGCGCGCGCCTTGCGCGCGTCCTCGGCTGCGAGCGCATTCAAGGCTTCATCGAGTGCGATCACATCGACCACCGCCGAGGCCCGGGCCGCGACCGGCAGATCGGGCGTGAGCGTGACGCGTTCGCCGCCATCGCGTTTGTCGGCGTTGCGCTGACGGGCGCGACTCACCAACACCTGACGCATCGCCTTGGCACCGATCGCAAAGAAATGCCTGCGATCGATCGCCTCGGACAGATTGCCGTTGCAAAGCTTGATGTAGGTTTCGTGTACCAGTTCGGTTGGCGTCAACGTGGCGCCGGCAGCGATGGCCAACTGCCGCTGAGCCAGCTTGTGCAGTTGTGCGTAGACGATCGGGAACAACAAGTCGGCAGCTCGCGCATCGCCGCGCAAGGACTCCAGCAATCGCGTGACCTGCATGCCTTCGTTCGTCACCACGCCCCCTCGTCGATTCCAGTCGCATCGTCATTTCCCAATGCAACGATATGCGCCGCTGACGCAATTCCACGCCCGACGATCTTAACCGCTTCGTTTCGCCCGAAAGAGAAATATTTTTCCGCCGTGAGAGTCGCCCGTGCGCTTTTGCGTATTTCTTTGAATGGGAAGCGCCCGTGCCCTCCGACGTGCGGCGCAAGAAGGGGTATGAGAATGTCTGCGATTCACCGGTTGCGCAAATTCGGCAGTTTGTTTTTTGTGTTCTCCTCGGCACTCGCGATGCCGCTTGCCGCCGGCGCGGCGCCAGCCTGGAACACCGTCGCCAGCCTCGCCACCAATCGCGCCGAGCACAGCGCGACGCGGCTGGCCTCGGGTAAAGTGTTGGTTGCGGGCGGCTACACCTGCACCGCAAGCCCCGTTTCCTGCTCCAACACCACCAGCGCCGAGCTGTACGACCCGAGCGCCAACACCTGGAACCCCGCAGGCACACTTGTCACCGGTCGTGCGGGTCATACCGCCACCTTGCTCGGCAACGGCAAGGTACTCATCGTCGGTGGTCGCGGCGGTGCCGAATTGGCCAGCGCCGAACTGTACGATCCGGCGAGCAACACGTGGAGCGCCGCCGCCAGCCTGCATGTCGCGCGCGAGTATCACACCGCAACCCTGCTGCCTTCGGGCAAGGTGCTTGTGGCTGGCGGCGGTGGTGGCTGCAGCGATGGACATTGCACGGGCCAGAATGGCGTCTATCCGCCGGCTGAGGCGACCAGCGAGTTGTACGATCCCGCCAACAACACCTGGACGGTGGTGGCGAGCCTGATCGTGCCGCGGGCCAACCCGGCGGCGGTGTTGTTGCAAAACGGCCAAGTGCTGATTTCCGGTGGCATCGCCTGCATCGGCACCATCGCGCTCGACTGCGCGGCGGGTGACAACGAACTGTACGACCCGGCCAGCAATGTCTGGACGGCAACCAGCGCCTACAACCACTACGGTCAGTTCATCACCGCCACGCTGCTGCCCACGGGCGATGCGCTGATTGCGGGCGGCCTGGATGGCTCGGCCGGCTATCAGTCGGCTTCCTCTGGCAGCGCCACGTACACACCCGGCAGCGATGCTTGGCAAACCGTAGGCAATCTCACCAACGCGCGCAGCTACCACACGGCCACCTTGCTGGGATCCGGTCAGGTGCTGGCAGTTGGCGGTCGAGGCGGCGCGAGCTTTCTCGCCACATCGGAACTGTACGATCCAACCGGCAAGGT
>JAFEFR010000325.1 GCA_018240485.1 Pseudomonadota bacterium | reverse complement strand
GCCTTGGCGACGGCTTTCGGCACGATGTCGGTCATCAACTTGATCGCGTTCGCCGGCGTTTTCGCCATTTGATCGGCAAGGCTGTAGTCGGCCCAGGTCTTGTAGCCGAGCAGGCGGGCTTTTTGTGCGCGCAGTTCGGCCAGGCGCAGGATCGTTGCGCGCGTGTCGTTGGCATCGCCGTGTTCGGCGCGATCGACCGACGCTTCGAACAATTTCTTGCGCGTGGCGCGATCGCTCAGCGAATCCTGTTCCGGCTGCTGTGTCGTGTTTTGCAGGGCGACGACGTACTTGCCATCGAGCTTGCGGCTCTTGCCCGCTTCGAGCGCCGCGGCAAGGTCGCCGTCGCTCAAACCGGCGAGCTCGGCCTTGTCGTCGACGATGAGCGCGCCGACTTTGGTTGCGGCCAGAAGTTTTTGCTGGAACGCGGTCTGAAGCGAAGATTCTTCCTTGTTCAGACCCTTCAACTTGGCTTGATCGGCCGTGGAAAGTTCCGCGCCGGCGCGCACGAAGGATAAATGGTAACGATCGAGAAGACGCGCGGATTCGGCATCCAGACCCAGCGTGGTGCGCTCGTCGTACAGCGTCTTCACCCGCGCGTACAGTTTGGTGTTGAGGAAGATGGCGTCCTGATGTGCGGCGAGTCTGGGCGCGTAGATCTCCTGGATTTTCTGCATGTCGTCATTGGTATTTGCCTGCGCCAGTGCGAAAAACGCTTTCGACACCCGGGTCAGCGTCGCGCCGGTTTTCTCCAGCGCCACGATGGTGTTGTCGAACGTGGGGGCGGCGGCCTGATCGGCGATTTTTTCGACCTCGGCGAGCTGCTCTTTCATACCCTCATCGAACGCAGGTGCGTAGTCGGCATCGTGAATCTTGTCGAACGGCGGCGCCTGGAACGGCAACGAACTGGCAGCGAAAAACGGATTGACCACCTTGGCCGCCTGCGCGGTTTGGGTCGAGGGCGCAGATTTCTGCGGCACTTGCGCGCAGGCAGCAAGGGCGATGCTCATGGCGAGCGCGATCGGGCGGAGGCGAAGCATGGCGGAATTTCTCCGGGCAAGGATGCGGGGGAAGCAAAAACGGCTTGCCGCGGATGCGGCAAACGCGCAGCGTACTGTTCAAATGCAGTGAAAAGCATGTGCCGTTTGGCCTACGGGGTCGTCATGGAAGGGCTTGGAACACGTTGCG
>JAFEFR010000324.1 GCA_018240485.1 Pseudomonadota bacterium | reverse complement strand
GCGATGCGCGCCCAGTAGCGGGCGCCAGCGCCGCCGAGCGGATCCACGCCCAGCTTCAACCCCGCGCCGCGAATGGCGTCGAAGTCGATCGCGTTGCCGAGGTCCTCGACATAGTTGCCGAGAAAATCGTGCTCGCGCGTGGTGCCGGCTGCGCGTGCGCGTGCGAACGGCATGCGCGCAACCTCGGCGAGCTCGCCTTCGATCAAACGATTGGCTTCTTTTTCGATCCAGCCGGTGGCGTCGGTATCGGCCGGGCCGCCATTGGGCGGGTTGTATTTGAAGCCACCGTCCTCGGGCGGATTGTGCGAGGGCGTGATGACGATGCCGTCGGCCAAACCGCGCGTGCGCCCGCGGTTGTGGACCAGAATTGCGTGCGACACGGCCGGCGTCGGGGTGAATTCGTCGCCCTGCGCGATTCGCGTCTCGACCCCATTTGCGGCCAGCACTTCAAGCGCACTCGCAAACGCCGGCTCGGACAAGGCGTGGGTGTCGATGCCGAGAAACAATGGCCCATCGATGCCGTGCGCACGACGATACGCGCACACCGCCTGAGTGACCGCGAGAATGTGCGCTTCGTTGAAGCTGCCGCGCAGGCTCGACCCACGATGCCCGGACGTGCCAAAGGCGACGCGCTGCGTCGGCTCTTTCGGATCCGGCTTCACAGTGAAATACGCCGTGACAAGCCGCGGGATGTTTTCCAGGGCCGACTCCGCAGGCAATTCTCCGGGAACCGCCCGTACCCGCAAATCGCCGGTGTGCGCGTGTGTTGCCGCCATCGAACTCTTGCCTCAGGTCTTCACTCGATAACACGGCACATACGCCGTGCCGGGCAGCTTCATGCGCTGCTGCTCGACGAAACTCGCCAGCATCTTGTCGAGTGCGCGCATGATGTCCGGATCGCCGTCGATCACAAACGGACCCTGCTCGGCGATCGCGCGCATGCCTTCTTCCTTGACGTTGCCGGCGACGATGCCGGAGAACGCGCGGCGCAAGTCGGCGGCCAGCAGATGCTTGGGCTGATCGCGATGCAGATTCAACGCCGCCATGTTGGCATGTGTGGGCTTGAACGGCTGCTGGAAAGGCAATTCGATGTGCAGCCCCCAATTGAAAAAGAACGCATCCTGACTTTCGATCCGGTACTCGCGCACCTTTTCGATACCGCGGTGAACGACCTTGGCCGTTTCCAGCGGGTTTTCGATGACGATGCGATAGCGTTGGGCCACCTCATCGCCGAGCGCCAGGCGCAGAAACGCGTCGATCTGCCCGAAGTACGCCGCCGATTCCTTCGGCCCCGCAAACACCAGCGGAAACGGCACGCCCGCGTTCTGCGGATGCAAAAGAATACCGAGCAGATAGAGAATCTCTTCTGCCGTACCGACGCCGCCGGGAAACACAACAATGCCGTGGCCAAGGCGCACGAACGCCTCCAGTCGCTTCTCGATATCCGGCATGATCACGAGCTGGTTGACGATCGGGTTCGGCGACTCCGAGGCGATGATGCCGGGCTCGGTGATGCCGATGTAGCGCTTGGTGCGCTGCCGTTGCTTGTCGTGCGCGATCGTCGCGCCCTTCATCGGCCCCTTCATTGCCCCAGGCCCGCAGCCGGTGCAGATGTCGAGCCCGCGCAAGCCGAGTTCGTAGCCGACGAACTTGGTGTACTTGTATTCGGTGCGGTCGATCGAATGCCCCCCCCAGCAGACGACGAGATTTGGATCGGTATTCGACTTCAATGCCCGCGCATTGCGCAGAATGTCGAATACGGCATGGGTGATGCCGTTGGAGTCGTCCAGATGGAAACGCCCTGCGTCCATCTGCGTCGCTACATAGGCGATGTCGCGAACGACCGCGAACAGCAGCTCGTTGATGCCGCGAATGATCTTGCCTTCGACGAAAGCGCGCGCCGGAGCGTTCTTTAATTCAAGCTTGGCGCCGCGATCCTGCTGAAGCACCTGGATGTCGAAATCGGGATAGCGCTCGAAAATGCTGCGCGGATCATCGCCAATCGCCTCGCCCGACACGAGCACCGCCAGTGCGCAACGCTGCAGCAGCGTATGCAAACCGCCTTGACTCGCATCGCGCAAGCGCGTGACCTCGTCGCGCGAAAGCACGTCCATGCCGGCAACCGGCGCAATTCGCGCATTTACGGTATTTTGCGTCATTGTATACTTTTCCTCACTCGCTGTATTTTGGCCATGCGGTCGATGCGCTACGCATTCGAGTTCGTCTTCGCGAACGACATTGGAGTATCCGACCGCAACAACCTCCACGCAAGCTCCGCGAAACAAAAAAACCGGCGCCCTCGCGGACGCCGGTTCGATATCGTCATTTGTCTGCGCTTTCGCGCGGACGATCAGAACGTGTATTTCGCCGTCATCAACACCGACCAGCGCTGGCTCGGATTCGGAACGCCCGACTGGCCTTCGTTGATTTGCAGGTTCTGCGGACGATAGTTGCCGTTCGCGTCCTTGAACGCCGCCTGGTTGACGTCGAACACGTACTTGCCCGTGGTCGGGTCGAAGCCATTGACGTTGGCCAGCGCGCGGGTCAACGGGAATGGTGCCCGCTTCTCCACGCCCCACTTCGAATTCAGCAGGTTGCCGAAATTGAAGAAGTCGAAGCGCAGTTCGCCCTTGTTGCCCTCGAAGAGGCCCGGAATCTGCTGACGGAACGACAAGTCGATCTGGTTCACCCACGCCGTGCGCAATGCGTTGCGTCCGGCGATCTGGCCCATGTGCTCACGCAGATACGGGTTGTTCTGGATGTAGCTCATGAACTGCTGTTTCTGCAACGCCGTGTTGTTGGCCGCCCAGAGCACATCGTCGGCCGACTTCGGAATGTAGATGAGATCGCGTGCGACGCCCGAGCCGTCCGTGTTGTTGCCGGAAATCCAGCTGTACGGCGCACCGTCGTGCAGGTCCATGAACGCGCTGACTTGAGTCAGGTAGTTGCCGAAGAACCGATGTTGCCAGGTCAAGCTGCCGATCACGCGACGGGCGACGTTGTAGTTGGACGTCGTCGCCACATCGCTGTTCGGATTGACCCAGACGTTACCGTTGAAGTTCGACGACGCCACGCTCGACGTACCGGGATTTACATCGGTCGCGTGGCCAACGCGAAAGCCGAGGCTTGCGCTCCAGTCGTCCGACATGGGTTTGCGCAACATCAGCGTCAGGGTGTTCGCCTGACCTTGACGCGAGTTGGTCAGCAGCGTAACCGTGCCAAACGACGGATTGGAGTAGTAGCGCGAGTTGGTCGAGCAGCTTTGCAGTTTGCTGGGGTCGCAGAAGTATTGGCGTCCATCCGGGCCGGTATAGGTCGGCGCGCCCATGTTCAGACTCTTGTACTGGATGTCGTGCAGCGTCTTGGAATAGTTGAATTCCAATGAACTGATCAGGCCCATCCACGGCAACTCGCGATCCAGACCAAGCGCGAACTGCATCGTGCTCGGCATCTGGAAATTCGGATCGACCGTATCGACGTTCATCGACGCGCCCAACCCCGGCACCGTCGCGCCGAGCGTCGGCACGAGCGGATTCGTGCCGCTGTACGACGGCGCCTGTTTCACGTAGGTGATCGGCGTCGCACACTGCGAGGCAGAGGGCTTGGTCGCGCTGAAGCTGGAACCGTTGCAGCTGTAGAGCAAGGTACCCGGCGCGCTGTTGCTCGCATCGGTGATGCTGTAACCCACCTGGGTCAGGCCCGTACCGCCAAACGAGTTCGAGTACCACACGGTCGGCACGTCGGAGACGAAGATGCCGGCACCGCCGCGCAGCTGGGTCTTGTACTCGGTATCAAAATCGTAATTGAACGATACGCGTGGGCCGAACGTGCCGTTGCCGTTGGTGGTGGCGTTGTTCGCGTAACCAAAACCGCCGCCAACGACGCGACCGTTCACCGTCTTGACGTTGGTGCCGCAGACCGGCTTGCCGTTTGCCCCCAGCGCCGTGAACGCCACGCCCGGCTGTGCGGCAAAGCACGGGTTCAACCGTGGCGAATTCGGGAATCGCGGTGCGTCGTAACGCAACCCGTAGTTGAGCGAAAGGCGATCGGTCGCCTGCCAAGTGTCTTGCACATACACGCCCCACTGCTGTTTTTTGAATACCGCCACGGCATCGTTGAGCGACAATCCCGGCGCCGGCATGCGGAATTGATACTGATACCAATTGCCGGCCGCGAAATTCTGGAGCGCACCATTGGCGTTCGCGCCCGCCGAATTGTTGTAGGTGTACTGACCCACTGCATACTGCAAGAAGGCGTTATAGACCTTGTCCTGCTGCGCCGTCACACCCGCCTTGACGGTGTGCTCGCCCAAATGCCACGTGCCGGCAAAATACCCGTAGGTGCTCTTGATATCGAGCGCGTTGACCTGACTGGAATATTCCGTACCCAAGGTGGCGCTAGGCTGAAAACCCGCCGTCGTATTGGCGACCTGCACCGTCGGCTGAAACCCGCCTTCGAGCGGCCCACGCAGCTGCGTGTAATGGGTGTACTGAAGATTGGCTTCAGTCGAGAACACATCGGACCAATCGCTGAACAACTGGAGCAGATAGTTCTTCGGGTCGCGATTCTTGTAGTACCAGTTGGAGTTCGAAGTGACCGCGTTGGCGCTGCCGGTCGGAATCGGCTGCGATTCCTTGATTTCGTTGTAACGGAACACGGCGCGATGTTGGTCGTTGATGTTCCAGTCGATTTTGGCCAGGTAACGCTTGGCGGTCAGGTTCGCCCCTGAGGCAAGGCTGCCCGGGTTCATGCCGACTTGCTTGGCCGTGGCGAGCGCCTGATTGAAGAATGCGCTGTTGATGCCCGTGACCAACGCGCCCGCACCACCGCCGTCGCTCGGCTGCGACACCGAACCGATGCCGATGCGATTGGCTTTTTCGTAGGCAAGGAAGAAGAACAGCGTGTCCTTGACGATCGGGCCACCGAGCGTGAATCCTGCCGTCCACTCGCGCTTCCAGCCGCCGTAAGGCGTGTCGGTGGTCGCACCGATCTGCTGGATTTCGCCCATGAAATCGGTATCGGCGCTACGGTACTTGTAATAGACCGAGCCGTGGAATTCGTTGGTGCCGCTCTTGGTCACCGCATTGATGTTGGCGCCGACGCAACCGCGCGTGGAGACATCGAAATTGGTCGTGCTGAGCTGGTAGGAGTCGATTGTCTCCTGCGAAATCGGCGTGGTGCCCGATTGCAGACCGTTCGCTTCGAGCCCGAACGGGTCACCCGCATTGACCTGATCTACCGTGGTGCAGTTGTAGCGGAAATTCTTGCCGTTGGCGGAAATCTGGCCACTGTCGCGGTCGGTCACCGAGATGCGCGGATCCATGCGCGCGATGTTCTGAAACGATCCATCGGCATTGACCGCGGCTTCAAGCTGGGTATGCGAGATGTTGGTCGACAAGCCTTTGTTGTCAGAGTTGAACACGGCCACTTGCGCGGCATTGGCGGTCACGGTCACGCCTTGCAATTCGGCGGCGGTGGTGGCGGCTTCATTCAGATTGACGGTCGAGGTTTCACCCAAGGTGAGGAACACGTTGTTGGAGTCGACCTCTTTAATGCCCGCGCCCTGTGCCTCGATGTGATACGGCCCGCCGACGCGCAAGCCGCGCGCCTGATAGCGGCCGCTCTCATCGGTAATGGCGGTAGACGTTGTGCCCGAGGGAACGTGCACGATCTTGATCTTGGCGCCGGCAACGGGCGCGCCCTTGGCGTCCACCACTCGACCGGCGACGGCCGAACTGGTGTCCTGCGCATAAACGGGTACCGACACCGCCAGCACGGAGGCGATCACGCCCGCGAGCAACTTGATCTTCAATGGATTTTTCGTCACGTTCGTTCTCTCCTGACCGTTTTGCATTTGTATTTTTGAATTTCGAAACAATTCACCGCGACGCACGGATGTGCTCGCGACTGACGATTACGCAACCCCCGACTTGGAACTGGCGCTCGGCCAGTTCGATGCTTGAACCCCCGCTTGCGACGCGCGCAAAGCGTGTTAAGGTGAGCTTAACGACACTTTATGACAGTTTTCTTGCGTTTGCCAGTTCCCGCGCCGAATTTACAAACATGAATTCGGTCAAGCCACCTGGAGATAACGGGCACGTTTGGATGCTCGCAGAAAACCCAGGTCGAGTCGGATCAATCCATCGACACAGTGACCGAATCCGGGGTCCGTGCCGAAGGTGAGAAAACGCACACCCTCGGGCTCGCAGAGATCCACGTAGTGCTTGTACAACGGTGGTATGCAGACATCCAACGATGCGAGCTGGCGCTTGAGATGCAGCAGGCCGGTCCTGGCGTCCTTGTTCACCCAAGCCTGAGTGGCAACGGCATCGACCTGCGCAGAGATGCCCACTGGTGTGCGCGCGACAGCAAGGCTCTCGCGATCGCCGAAATAATGCCGATGGCAGTGCACGATCCATTCACGCGCGATCGGCGGCAGCGTTGCACTGATCGACACCGGGCCGAACAGATAGCGCAAATCCGGGCGGTGTCGCAAGTATGCACCGATACCTTGCCAGAGGCATTCGAGGCTACGAGAGTTCCAATACTCGGGCCGGATGAAGCTACGGCCCAGTTCGACGCCTTGCGCAATGAACTCCCGCGCCTGCGAGGCATAGTCGAACAGTGTCGATGAATATAATCCGGCGACGCCCTGTTCGGCGAGGATGCGTGCCCCCTCGCCCAAACGATACGCACCGATGATCGCCAGCGACGGCTCGTCCCAAAGCACGAGGTGCCGATAGTGCATGTCGAAGCGATCGATATCACGGCGCCTACCCGAACCTTCGCCGACGCGTCGGAACGACAACTCCCGCAAGCGACCGATCTCGCGCAACACGGGACAATCAGGTTGTGCATCGAGCAGCAGGACACGCTTGCCATCCTGGGTCGTGCCGAGTTCCTGCGCACGCTTCAGCGCCTGACGGATTGCCAGTGGCGATTCGGGGTGGGCGATAGTGCGCGATGTCGTGAACACTGTCGGTCGCCGTCGCGCGAGCTGGTAGACGTGGCGACGCATCGCTTGCGCAACCGGATCGGGATCGGCATCGACCAAACCCAACTCTGCCGCAGCGACCGGCTCGCCGACACGAATATCCAACTGAGCTTGAGGAGCGAGCATCTCGCGTGCCAGCAGCAGCGAGGACAGCGGCTTGGCCAGCATCGACACCCCATAGAACGTCGGCGAATTGTGTGCGGCGATATGCACGGGCAACACGGGCGATCCCGTGCGCCGCGCCATGCGCACGAATCCCGTTGACCAACGCCTGTCGCGCACACCGATCGGGCAAATACGCGAGACTTCGCCAGCAGGAAACACAATCAACGCCTGCTCGAGCTCGAGTGCGCGATACGCTTCGCGCAACCGCGCGGTCGACGCACCGGCTCCGCCGAAAACGTTGATCGGAAGCAGCAATGAATCCAATTGCGGAAACTGCGCAAGCACGTCATTGCCGAGCACGCGCACGTCGCGACGCACGCTGCCGACCAGGTGCAGAAGCGCAAGTGCATCGAATGCGCCGAGCGGGTGATTGGCGACAAGCACCACGCGCCCCTGCACCGGAATGTTCTCGCGTTCGACATGCGAGAGGCGATAACCAACATCGAACTTTTCCAGCACGCGTTCGATGAAATCGAATCCTGCTGACGACGCAAACTCGACGAGTGCCCGATTGACCCGATCCTCGCAGGCAATGCGGCGCAACAACTCGACGACAGGTCGAGAAAAGTTGCGTGCCAGCCCAGTCGCCAGTCGTGGAAACTTCTCGAAAAAACTGTGCTCGACGCTGATCATGGTGTCGCCCTCTTTCATTGGCGACACGCTAGCGGCGGTTTGTTACAAACCGGCGAAGTCTGCTTCCGAACTTCCGCCCGGAGAGCGGAAAGCGAGATCAACTCAATTTCATGTACGCGGCGATGCCGTCGAGGAACATTTGCACCGATAAAGCCACGAGCAGCATGCCGACGAGGCGCTCGATCGCATCGAGCACGCTCTTGCCGAGCAGTCGAAACAGCCAGGTCGAGGCAAACAGGATCAGCGCCGTGGCCAGCCACGCGCAGAACAGCGCAATGCTCCAGTCGGCCGTACGCCCCGGCTGCGAGTTGGCCATCAACATCAGCGCCGCCATCGCCGACGGGCCGGCCACGCCGGGAATCGCCATCGGCACGATAAACGGCTCGCCGCCCTCGGCATTGCCGAATACGCCGCCTTCGCGGGGAAACACCATGCGCACGCCGATCAGAAACAGCACGATGCCGCCGGCGATGCTGACCGACTCCACACGCAGTTGCATCAGTTTGAGCACGCTGCTGCCGCAGAACAGGATGATGAACAACACGACGAGGGCAATCAGCAACTCGCGCACGAGCACGCGCCGCCTGCGCTGCGGCGCAACGTTTTTGAGCAGGCTCAAGAAAATCGGAATGTTGCCGAGCGGATCGAGGATCAGGAACAACATGATCCCTGCCGATAGCGTGGTGATGCTGTTGCCCATGTCGCCCCCGAAATAGCCGCTCACCGATTTTCTTGAAGCCGCCTCCGCACCAAGCGTGCCGAGGAAAGAGCCCTCAGCGCAAATCCAGCACCTTGCCGCGGGCCGCCACGCCCTCATCGCCAAGCAGATATGCCACTGCTTGCGCGGTGCCGTCGGCAGTGGGCAATTCCAGCGTGTTCTCGCCGAAGTAGGCCATGCGCCGCAGCGCACTGCGCATCGGCGCGGGCAGCAGCGCATGCACGCGCACGCGATCGCTTTCCCATTCCTGGTGCAGGATCGAAATCAACCCGATCAACGCATGCTTGGCGACGCCATAGCCGCCCCAGAACGCGCGGCCGATGCGCGCCGGATCGTCGAGCACGAAAACAAGGCTGGCCTGCGGCGCGCCGACTGCAGGCGTCGTCAGCAATGTCGCGCAGGCCTGCACGATCAAAAACGGGGCCGTGGCGTTGACGTGAATCGCATTCGCCCACTTTTGCGGCGCGGTATCGAGCGCCGGCTGCAACCCGTCGAACTGGGCGGCGGCAAACACGATGCCATCCAAACGACCGAATTCGCGTTCGATGCTCGCGGCGAGATCGGCATAGTCGCCGGGCGATGCGCCGCTGAGGTCGAGCGGATAGATCGACGCGGCATCGCTGCGGATCGCTTCGATGTCGTCGTAAAGTTTTTCCAGCGGCCGCACCTTGCGCCCGAGCAGGACGACCTTCGCACCCGCCTGCGCCGCGGCTTTCGCGCTCGCACTGCCAAGCGCGCCAGCGGCGCCGACGATCAGCACGACGCGGTCGCGCAAGGCATCGGGACGCGCCTGCCAATTCTTCGGCAAGCGCACGATGTCGTCCGGATCGATCCTCATGCCGGCTTCTGGGTTTCCTTGACCATGCGTTCGAGTTCGCCGCTTTCCTGCAATTCGAGCGTGATGTCGCAACCGCCGATCAACTCCCCGTTGATGAACAATTGCGGAAACGTGGGCCAGTTCGAGTAACGCGGAAGGTTGGCGCGGATGTCCGGATCTTCCAGCACATTGACCGACGCGAACTGCGCACCACAGGATTTCAACGCCTGCGCCGTGCGCTGCGAAAACCCGCACATTGGAAACTGCGGTGTTCCTTTCATGAACAACACGATGGGATGGTTATGGATGGTGTGACGAATGCGTTCTTCAATGTCCATGACGATGTTGCCTTGATGAAAACGATGGCGCCGCGGCGCAATGCGTCATTGTAACAGCAGCGCGCGCGTGGCCTAGCGAGGTTGCGTTTGGCTTATACTCGCCACCCCTCAAGCCCACCGCCAGGAGCTGCGCATGACCATCGAACTTCCCGCCCTGCCCTACGCACGCGACGCGCTCGCGCCGCACATTTCCGCGGAAACGCTGGATTACCACTACGGCAAGCATCATCAGGCCTACGTCACCAATCTCAACAATCTGATCAAGGGTACTGAATTCGAGAACGCCGACCTCGAAACCATCGTGAAGAAATCCCAGGGTGGCGTGTTCAACAACGCAGCCCAGGTGTGGAATCACACCTTCTACTGGAATTCGCTCTCGCCCAAGGGCGGCGGCGAACCGTCCGGCAAGCTCGCCGATGCCATCGTCAAGGCCTTCGGCAGCGTCGCCCAGTTCAAGGAAGAATTCACCAAAACCGCCGTCGGCACCTTCGGCTCTGGCTGGGCGTGGCTGGTGCAGCGCGCGGACGGCAGCCTTGGTCTGGTTTCGACCAGCAACGCGGCGACGCCGATCACCGGCAGCGACCGCCCGCTCCTGACATGCGATGTGTGGGAACACGCCTACTACGTCGACTATCGCAACGCGCGTCCGAAATACGTCGAAGCGTTCTGGAATCTGGTCAATTGGGAGTTCGCGGCGAGCAACCTCGGCTGACCCTGCCCGGGTAACTCGATCGCCAACGGCAAGAAGCGGGTGTGACCTACGCAGCCCGGATCGACTGTTGCGCCAGACGCCAGGCGTTTGGCGTACTGCCCGTCCAGCGCCGTACAGCTCGATTGAATACGCTGGGTTCAGCATAACCGAGCGCTTGACTGATCTCGGCCAAGGGCCGGTCCGTCTGCCCCAGTGCGCTCAGTGCCGCCGTACGCCGCACTTCATCGAGCAACCCCGAAAAACTCAAACCCTGAGCTTGCATTCGTCGCGCCAAAGTGCGCTCCGTCAACCCCAGTGCACGCGCCGCTAGGGCACGACTCGGCAGTTGGCTCTGCAACTGAGTCACCATCCAGTCGCGCAGCACTTGCACCAACTCCATCCGTGTTGACAGGGCCATCAGGCGCGCACGAGCGTGCTCGTGGTGTGCTTGCGCCAGCAATGCATCGGCCTGGGGTAGAGGTGCGTCGAGCAACGCGTTGGGCAGCAGCACTCCGCTGAAAGCCTGTTCGAACTCCACGGGACATCGAAACACCTCGCGATAACCTGCAGGTGGCCCTACGCGAGCCTGACTGAACTGCACCGACTGTGGTCGCAACGCAGCGCCCGTAACCCAACGTGCGAATACCACTACCGCAGCCAATACCGCTTCGATCTGGTGAGGGCTGAAGGCCAGCATTCCTTGACGCGGGTGGTAGATCACCCAGCAGGCATCGGGGCCAGCGATCGTCTGAAACCGCCCTCCGTCGCTGATCAGTCGCTGATACTGCTGCACGAGAATCAAAGCCTGCCGCAACGTCGATGCCGACTGCAGCAGGTAGCTCACCACGTTGAAACTCGCCGGCCCCACGCTCGCGCCAGCCTTGAGACCAAAACTCGCATCCCGCGTGCACTGTATGGCTGCGTGCCACAGTCGGGTGATGTGATCGATGGGCCAGCGCTCGGCATGCAGCTCCCTGTCGGCGATGCCGGCGTGAGCCAGCAACATCTCGCGCGCCACACCCTGCTGCTGCGCTGCCGCCAGCACGGTGTTCACCCAACTGATGGCAACAGTGGCCTGTAAAATCAATTTATTTGGCTCATGAAGTCAATTCGATATCGATGCTATCAGCTATCGTTGGCACCAACCAAACAGCGATCGACAGAGCGTTCGGTGGTCTTCCCGGGAGATGAACCAGTGGCTGCGTTGCAGGCCGATGCATTGGTGGTGGGTGGTGGACTTGCGGGCATCGTCACCGCGCTGGAGCTGTTGCGCGCCGGCAAGCGGGTCGCCGTGATTGATCGCGACACGCCGGAACGTTTCGGCGGACTGGCCTTGTGGGCCTTTGGCGGCATGGCGTTGGTGGGCACGCCGTTGCAGGCGCGGATGAAAATCTCCGACACGCCCGAGCGCGCGCTGGCCGATTGGCGGCGCTTCGGCGAACTGGCGAGCGAGGATGCGTGGCCGCAGGCCTGGGCACGACACTACGTCGAGCGATCACGCACCGAGGTCTACGACTGGCTACTGCATGAAGGCGTGAAGTTCCTGCCTGCGGTGAACTGGGTCGAGCGTGGCCGCTGGGGCGAGGGCAACAGCGTTCCGCGCTACCACGTGATTTGGGGCACCTCGCGCGACATGACGCAACGCCTGATTTCCGCATTGCGTTTGGCGGGCGCCGATGGCCGCCTCACGCTGTTGCATCGCCACCGTGTGACCGCACTGGAGTACAGCAATGGCCGTCTGGACGGCGTGCTTGCGGTAGATGAAACCTGCGGCGCCGACGTGCGCATCCACGCGCCGGTGGTGGTGCTGGCGATGGGAGGCAACAACGGCAGTCATGCGCAAGTGCGCGCCAACTGGCCGAAGGATCGCCCCATGCCGGCAGCCATGCTCAACGGCGCGCATCCCTTCGCCGATGGTCGCCTGCATCATTGGGCGGCCGATCACCTCGGCGCGAGTCTCACTCACGTCGGCGAGATGTGGAACTACGCGGCAGGCTTCCCCCACCCTTACCCACACTTTGATGGCCACGGCCTGTCGACCATCCCATGCAAGTCCGCATTGTGGCTGGATCACAGCGGCCGCCGCATCGGCCCGGAGCCGCTGGTGACCGGCTTCGATACGCACTGGTTGTGTCAGCGCGTCGCCCAGCAGGAAAAACCGTGGACGTGGCACTTGCTCAACTGGCGCATCGCTGCCAAAGAGTTCGCCATCTCCGGCGCCGAGCACAACCAGCGCATTCGCGACAAACAGTTCCCTGCGTTCCTGAAGGAAACGCTGCTGGGCAATCATCGGCTGGTGCGGCAGATGCAAAGCGAGAGTCCGTATTTTCTCGTCGCCGACGATTTCAACGAATTGGCCGCGAAGATGAATGCGCTTACGGCCTCACTCGACATCGACGCAGCACAACTGCAAGCCACGGCAGATGCGTTCGACGCCAACTTCGCGCGCGGCGAGACGTTGGAAAACGACGATCAAATTCGCCGCATCCGACACGCGCGCCAGTGGGGGCCGGATCGCTTGCGCACCTGCAAGCCCGCGCCGTTGCAGCAACGCGGTGCCGGGCCGTTCATCGCCATCCACATGCAGCTCATCACGCGCAAGAGTCTGGGCGGCTTGCAGACCGACCTGCAAAGCCGCGTGCTCGGCGCGCATGGCCGCGCGCTGGACGGCTTGTATTGCGTCGGCGAGGCGGCGGGTTTCGGCGGTGGCGGCGCCAGCGGCAAGCGCTCGCTCGAGGGCACGTTCCTTCCGGGTTGTATCCTCACCGCGCGTGCCGCTGCGCGCTCCATCATTACCGGCAACTGAGGGCTCAGTTATGGAATTCGACTACATCGTCGTTGGCGCAGGCTCCGCAGGCTGCGTGGTCGCCAGCCGTCTGAGCGAGAATCCCGACGTGCGCGTCTGCCTGCTCGAAGCCGGTGGCCCGGACGACAGCGTGTTCATCCGCGCCCCACTCGGTTTCGCCGCCGGTGCCACGGTTAAGATGAATGCCGTGCACTACCACACCGTGCCGCAGCCGAGCTTGAATGGCCGCAAGGGGTTTCAGCCGCGCGGTCAGGTGCTCGGCGGCAGCAGCGCGATCAACGCAATGGTTTACTGCCGTGGCCATCGCAGTGACTACGATGGCTGGGCCGCCGAGGGCAATCCGGGTTGGGACTACGCCAGCGTTCTGCCTTATTTCAAAAAAGCCGAAGACAGCGAGTGCTTTGGCGCCACCGACTACCACGGTCGCGGCGGCCCGCTGGGGGTGTCGTATTTGCGCAGTCCGTTTCCCTCCTCGCAGGCATTCTTGCGCGCGTGTGCGGCGCAAGGCATTGCACCCACGCCCGATTACAACGGCGCGCAGCAGGAAGGCTGCTGGCCCGCGCAGGTCACGCAACGCAACGGCGAGCGATGCAGCGCTGCGCGTGCGTATCTCACGCCGAATCTGCAGCGCAGCAATCTCACCATCCTCACCCGCGCGCAGTGTTTGCGCCTGGAATGGCAGGGAAAACGCGCGAGCGGCGTACACATCGTGCGCGGCGGACAGACCAGCCTCGTGAGTGCGCGCCGCGAGATCATTCTCTGCGGCGGCGCCTACGGCTCGCCGCAACTGTTGATGTGCTCGGGCGTGGGCGCGGGCGAGCCGTTGCAGGCGTTGGGTATCCCCGTGGTGCAGCACCTGCCGGGCGTCGGCCAGAATTTACAAGACCACATCACCGCCTCACTCAACTGGAAAGGCACGCGCAGCGATGCCGGATTTGGTCTGTGCCCTTCCGGCGGCATGGCCTTGCTGCGCGGCATTCGCGAGTGGCGCGCGCATCGCACTGGCTGCATCACCAGCAACGTCGCCGAAGCCGGTGCGTTTCTGCGCACCGATGCGAATTTGCACTCAAGCGACATTGAACTGGAATTCATCGTCGCCATCGTCGAAGATCACAGCCGAAAAATGCACTGGGGCCACGGCTTCGGCGTCCACGTGACCCTGGCGCAGCCGCGCAGTCGCGGCGAGGTGCGCTTGACCTGCGCCGATGCGCGCGAATCGCTCGCCATCGATCCGCGCTATTTCAGCGACGCGGACGACATGCCGCGGCTGGTCAAGGGCGTGCAAAAATCGCTCGCGATCATGAACGACGACGCGCTTGCGCCGTGGCGCGGCAGGATGCTCTCGCCCATCCGTGCGGACGATCCGCAAGGCATCGAGCAGGAACTTCGCCGCAGCGCCGATACCGAATACCACCCCGTCGGCACCTGTCGCATGGGGCCCGCCAGCAACCCCGCCGCCGTCGTCGGCGCGGACTTGCGCGTGCACGGCGTCGAGGGCCTACGCGTGGCCGATGCGTCCATCATGCCGCGCATCACCACCGGCAACACCAATGCGCCCAGCATCATGATCGGCGAGAAATGCGCCGATCTGCTGCGCAACTGATTTTCAAGGACACGCCATGTCGCCCACGCATTCATCTGCCCACACTTCCGCCGCACTCGCGCAGGTGAGCGCATGAACGGCGCTCAGGCGCTGCTGCGCACCTTGGCCGACGCGGGCGTCGAGGTCTGCTTCACCAACCCCGGCACCAGCGAGATGCACTTCGTCGCCGCGCTCGACAGCGAGCCACGCATGCGCGCCGTGCTCGCTCTGTTCGAGGGCGTCGCCACCGGCGCCGCCGATGGCTACGCGCGCATGGCCGACAAACCCGCTGCGACCTTGCTGCATCTTGGCTGCGGCTTGGGCAACGGCCTTGCCAACTTGCACAACGCGCGCAAGGGCAAGGTGCCGATCGTCAACATTGTCGGCGATCACGCCACCACGCACACGCGCTACGATGCGCAACTCCAATCCGACATCGAAACCGTCGCGCGCAACGTTTCGCCCGGCTTCGTGCGCACCAGCACCAGCACCGCGCAATTAAGCCGCGATGCCATCGACGCCGTGCAGGCGGCACGCGGGCTGCCGGGGCAAGTGGCCACGCTGATTCTGCCGGCGGACGTATCCTGGGGCGAAGGCGCACAGCCCTGCCCTGCTCCCGTTTACGCATCGGCGCCCGCCGCCGATGACGCTGCGGTTCACGCCATCGCCGAGGTCATCCGCCGCGGCGGCAAGGTGGCGCTGCTGCTCGGCGGGCAGGCGCTGCGCGAGGCGGCGCTGCTGGAGGCAGCGCGCATTGCCGCGCACTCCGGCGTGAAGTTGCTGGCCGAGGTTTTTCCCACTCGTTTGACGCGCGGCGCCGGGCTGCCACAGGTCGAGCGCATCGCCTACTTGGCCGAAATGGCCAGCCTGCAATTGGCCGACATCACGCATCTCATTCTTGTCGATGCCAAGGCTCCGGTGTCCTTTTTCGCCTACCCCGGCAAGCCGAGTTACCTCGTACCCGAAGGCTGCGCCGTGCATACGCTGGCTGCACCCGAACACGACGCGCTGGCGAGCCTGGAAAAACTCGCCACAGCCTTGAGCGCCACGCACACCACGCCGCAATTTCAGCCACCCGTGCGCCCCACTCGCCCGCGCGGGCGGCTCACCGCACCCAAGGTCTGCAAGGCCGTCGGCCATCTGCTGCCAAACAACGCCATCGTGATCGACGAGGCCATCACCTCCGGCCTGATGCTCGGCGCGATGACCGCCGGTTGCCCGCGCCATGACCTCATCACCTTGACCGGCGGCGCCATCGGCCAGGGCCTGCCCAACGCCGTTGGCGCGGCCATCGCCTGCCCGGATCGCCCGGTGATCGCGCTGATTGGCGACGGCACCGCCATGTATACCCTGCAAGCCTTGTGGAGCATGGCGCGCGAAAAACTCAACGTCACCAGCATCATTTTCAACAACGCGAGCTACTCGGTGCTCAACGTCGAGCTTGAGCGCGTGGGTGCGGGCGCAGGCGGGCCCAAGGCGCACGCGCAACTCGATCTGGACGGCCCGCGCCTGAATTTCGCGCGCTTGGCACAAGGCATGGGCGTACACGCCGTGCGCGCCAGCACGGCGGAAGAATTCACCCAAGCGCTGGAATACGCGCTTGCCAACCCCGGCCCGCACCTGATCGAAGCGCTGGTGCCCGAATCGCTCAGCGGCGCCAAGCGCAAAATGCTGCCTTGGCTGCTGCGCTCACTGCCGCATCTGCCACGTGCGATGGCGCAGGCGCTCAAGCGCAAGATCGCGCCGTAGCTTACCGAGAGCGAGAGTGCGGCGAACGTGGCTCCGCACCCCGCGATCGATCGATCGTTCGTTTGCCCGCTCGCCGTTTCACGTCGGCGCGCGCGGGGTTCAGGCATGACGTCGCATGCCGGCGCTACCAGCAGGAGCCGTTGCTGGCGCCGCCGGTGTAGTCTTTCTTGCCGGTATTGTCGATGCTGAGAATCAGACATGCATCGCTGGCCTGCGTGCCAACCGGCGTGGCGCTCAGCTTGTAGCTTTGCGTGCTACCTGTTGCCCCGTTGGCAAGCGCTACGTTGTAGTAGCCCTTCTCCGATGCGCTCGAACTGAGCCCGAGATCGGCGAGAGATGTCGTGTATTTGTTGAATGTCGTGAAGTAGCGCTCCTCGCCCGCAGACACCCGCATCAGCAGCTCGCGACCATCCGCACGCCGCGTGCGCTGGATTTGCTTGACGTAACTCGGATAGGCGATCGTCGCCAGAATCGCGATGATCGCCACGACGATCATCATCTCGATCAAGGTGAATCCGTTGCTCCGTGTGTGCTTCATCGCAATTCCTCGCCAAAATGACAGCGCGCGAACCGGTGCGGGTGCTGTCGTTCGATCACAATGCATCGGTCGTCGTGCGCCATGCGCGGCGGCGCCAGTACGCATCGCTGATGACGAGGTTGCCAATTCCCGGCACGATCACAGACCCTCCGCCTGCCACCGTCATCATCGACGGCGCACCCGTGGTCGGCGGCGAGTTGACCTGCGTGCCCACCACTTGCGTCGAGCCTCCCGGCAAAGGCGATCCACCACCAACCGGCGGCGGGCCCGCCGGCGGCCCACCGCTGGCCGCATCGACGATCATCACCCCGCCCTTGATGGACGGGTCGCAGGGATCGTTGCCGGCCGGAATCAGCGACGTCAGCACCGCGCGATTCGAGTTGATCAATCGCCCGGCGCGCAGCACATTGCGCTCGCCCGGAACCTTGTCGAGATTGAAGTACCATCCCTTGTTGGCGACCGGCACCGGGTTGCCCGTGAGGCTGCGATTGTTGGTCGCCGCATCGATCGTCAACGTCTGCTTGACCAGATCGGCAACTTTGGCCGGGTAGTTCGACGCTTTTTTGCCGAATTCGCGAATGCCGTAATACGTCTGTGTGGGCATCGAGGCGATATCGCGATCCTTGGCGCCGAGATACTTGCCCGTGCCGAACACGACGATCACGCCCTGCGTCGCCGTGTCCGGAAATATCTGAGGCATCGACGTGATCGGCTGCGCGCCATTGGTTGCGGGGGAGAAGATTTGATCGACCGTGCTCAGGTCGGTCAGATCGAAGCGCCACAGGTTGCCGACCAAATCGCCCGCGATCGCGAAATCCGCCATCTGATCGCGACCATAGCTGCCGACGGATGCGGTCGACAGCCCGTAGCTCGTGATGCTGGCGGGCGTCTTGAGCTCCGCAATGACCGAACCGTTGCCGGCATCGAGCACGAACAACGAACTGACTTTCAGGCTCGCCGCAGGCAGCGAACTGGTCGGATCGGTGTTGTCGGTGCTCGGATCCTGAAAATAACCGGCCGGCACCAGCACTACCCACTTGCCGTTGCGCAGGCGCACGATGTTGGGCTGGCCGAAGGTATAACCGAGGTTGTTGGCGCTCGAGCCGACGTAATTCGAAAACTCCCACTTCACGCGCGTACCTGCCGTGTTTTCGTTGACGGCATCCGGATCGGTCACGTCGAGCGCATAGACGCCACGCCCGCCCATGCGCAAGGTTCCCACCAGCAGCGTGCGCCACTGCCCGCCAGTGAAGACATCCTGAATTTCCGGCGAGTTGTCGACGAAGGATTGGAACTTGTAAGGCGAGGCCGTCAGCTTGTTGAGGTTCTGCGACACCGCATACGGCACATACGCCCATAACTCGTTGCCGTTGTTCGCATCGAAGGCGTGCAGCATGCCGTCGTTCGCACCGACGTACAGCACGGCACGATTGTTGCGGTTGTCGGAGGCGAACTTCTCATAGGTATTACCCGCCGCGGCAGCGGTGGCTTCCGGCGAACTGGCGGGAAAAATGTCGCGATAGCCCGACGACGGCAACGAATGGTAGATCGCCGACGAGTTGATGACGGCGCCGAGCAACGAGGTGCGCGCACGGAACTGCGGCGTGGAACCCGCCGCCTCCTGGGTTCGATCGCCGCGGATGTAATCCAGTCGCTTGGAGCCCGAACCGTCGCAACCGCCGGTCGTTCCCGACGGGCTTGCGCACGCCGTACCGGAAGCGGGATTCTGGTTCAGCCACACCTGCTGCTGATTCGACAAGGAACCCCATGCAAAGGGTACGCCGGTGCCGGATGCCGAACTCGACGTGAGAATCTGGCGTGAGGCCGGGGTACGACCCGTGCCGGCGTTAGTGCCCGTCGACGCACAATTTCCACCGGTCAGAATGCACCCTGCATCCCATAGCGCGGTACCGAGCGTGCCATTGGCGAGCGGCTTCTTTGCAACGACATTACCCATCCAGTTCGACGTGTCGTAGCCGGTGCTGTACGCCAAGGACCCGGCCGTCATCACGCTGGAGCTGACGCTCATCGCCGAGGACGAATTGCGTCGCAACGAAATGGAGTTGAGGATGTCCGACAGCGCTTTGACGAGTTCTTGCGGATTTTGCGCACTGAAGTAGTCGCCACGGCTGTTGACAGCCGCGTGCCAACTGTCGTCGGCCTTGGTTGCGGCCGTGCCGATCGCCGGCCACGCGTTGGCACCGGTACGCAAACCGAGCAGGGTCGCATCGCTGAACGGCAAGGTGCCGGAAACGCCGAGACCGACCATGTACTGGACCAGGTGCTGCCAAATCGCCGGATCGTTTGCCGGGTTGAAGTAGACCTCGTCATCGTCGAAGGGATTCAACGGCAACGCACGCACGGTCGTATCGGTCACCCCGGTAGTCGTATCGGCGAGATAAGGCGGCACGCGGTTTTTCAAATCCGGACGCAAATCGGTCGCCCAGTAATAAAACGCCGTTGCCGCCAACGAGCTGTCGAGCTTTGGTTTGTAGACGTTGGCGTAGCTCTTGTTCGGATCGTAGGTGCGCGTGGCCACGGGCGACGCACCCGAATCGTCGAGTGGAAGCGCCCCGCTCGTTCCCGTGTTGGGCGTCGACAACGGCGCGGCGACGGTGTTGGTCCAATAGCCGTCGGTCACGACCATGCTGTAGTTCTGCCGGCAAGCCAGTTCCATGCCGCCACCTGCCATGCTTGCGATCGGTTCCCAATACGGATTGTAGACGCCGTTCGTGCCGGTGCCCTTGCCGTTCGAATACCCGCTGCTGAAGAACTTGCCGACGCGTTGTACGGATTCAATCGTTGGCGTCGAATTGGCCGTCGGCATTTTGTACAGCCAGTCGAAGAAGCTGGCGCGCTGCGTCCCTGTAAACGTGGCTATCTTGGTCGAATCGCCCAACTGGTTCTGATTGAAATTCTGCCAGGCGATGCGGATTTTGTCCCCGACCTGGACGAAGGCCATCGCCACCGAGGTGCGCGCCATCAAATTGCGTGTGCGGTAGTACGAATACCAGTTGGCGAATTTTTGCCGCAGTGCCGTGTCGCTACCGACGGTTTTCCGCACGCAACCGGTGTTGCTGTTCGCGAGTGGGCATTCGTACCAGAAGCCCTCGTTGGTTGGCGGACAATTGGCGGCGCTTTTGTTGCCCGCCTGATTTGCCGTCGGCGGCGTACCGCTGTTGTCGTCAACGACGAAACCCGAGCAAAACGCGTTGCTCAGATTGACCTGACGAGGTGAGCTGCAAGAAGGGCTGGCAGAGGATGGCCAATTCGCACAAAAACCGTCGCCCCACGCCGATACGTAGTTGGAATTCGGGAACAGGGAGCCATCCGGCTTCGGTGGCGGTGGATAATCCTTGCTCGGATCGAAATAGACTTTGTTGGTCGTCGACGAGTAGTAGTACTGGTTCGTGTAGTTGGCATACAAGCCATCCGGCAGCGAGGTCGATGCCATCGAACCGGAATCGTCGAAGGTCAGCATGACGTTCGGTGCGACCGAGGTGCTGTTGACGACCGGCGTCTGACTCAAATCGACCGGATCGGCTACTGCAGGCGATATCCCCGCCAAAACAGTAACCGATGCGGCGATGGCGATGCGCGCGAATCCGCGACGAATGAATGATCGAATGGGCATGTTACGCCTCCTTCCTCAGTTGCTCTTTGACGCAAACGTGCTTTCGATCGCACGCATCGCCGCATCGCTGCCGCCGACGCTGCGCGCCGTGATGCGATACAAATGCTTGGTGACGTTGCCGGCCCCGGCTCCCTCGTCGGCGTCGATGCCGATCTGGGTGAAGCTGCCCGCGCCCGGCGGGCGCTCGATGCCGACATCCTCGATCAGGTACACCGGATTGCGGCTCAGATTGCCACTTTCGCTGCCGCTGCCGAGTGCGGTCAAATCCTTGGTGGCGTACGTCTGCGCGCCATCCGTAACCCAACTCGTCGCATTGCGGAACGCTTCAACTTTCGCGATCGGGCTTTTCGGATTGAACGAATAGCAGTTGAACAGGCCCGCCGTGCCGCAAACGTTGAACGGCAGGTTGGCTTCGCTCGCATCCCACAATCGCGTCTCGCCTTCGCGCAAGGCGCTTTCCGCACCGCCATGCGCCAAGTGCGCGCTGCGCATGCCGCCGGTCATGCGCTCCTGCTGGATCGACGAGCCGATGGCCGCCAACGCAATCACCGTGAGCAGGATCAGAAACACCAGCGAGACGAACAGCACCGCGCCACGCGCACGCCACGCGGCGATCGGATTCGGCAAACGGGAAGGTGCAAACATGACGATACGCCTCGATCAGGGAAGGTAATTGCGCACGGTCACGAGCGCACGAAATTCGCGCCGGAACATGCTGCCCTTCGGCAACCCCGAAGGCAGCGTCGCTGTCGGCGTCTGCGCGGTCGTGCCGGACAGGCTGTAGAAAAATTTTTCTTCTTCAGCGCTGACGCCCAAGTCGTCGACGGTATTGAGCAGAAGAAACACTTCGATGCTCTTGACGGCACGCCACAGACAACCGGCCTCGACCGTGGCCGCCTGATCGAACCCCGGCGGCGCGGGCGGGCATGTCAGCCCGAGCGTGTTGTTGTTGACTTCGTCGGCGGCAAGGAAATAAGTCGCGCCGCTCATGGCTTCGACGCCATAGCGAAAATCCAGGCGTTCGACGCCATCGACGATCGCATCCGTCGTGCCAATGCCGGCCGCCCCACCGTTGACGCGCCGTATCAGCGAACTGAGCTTGCGACCGGGTTTCACCGGGTCGTCCTGAATCGCGAGATAGTAGGTGACGGTGCGGAAATCCCGGGTGAAGTTGAACAAGCGCGCATCGCCCGTCGCATCGAGGGCAGCGACTTTGGTGTCGTCGAAATTGTTCGCGGGCGTGAACGTGGCCGTGCCGCTTCCCGCCAACACCGTTCCGGCCACGATGCGCGAACTCGAGCAATCCGCCAGCAAGGCCAGGTCGCCATTGCCGAAATTGAGCGGATTGGACGCAGGAACGGCGACATCGAGCGAGGCGAGATAATTGCCATTGCGTACTTGATTGGTGATCGACCAGCCCTGCGCCCGCACCGCACGCACGGTCAACACGTCGGCGGCTGCCGCGCGTTGATTGTTGCTGGTCCCGATCGCGGGTAGCGATGCGGCGGCAGGGATCGTCGGCGTGCAGGTGTTCGCCGGGCATTCGTATCCCTGCAGGAAATAGCGCGGCGTGAGTGGGTATGGCGTGTTCGCGCTCCAGCCGGTGGGCGGCAATGGCGTACCCCAGTCCGGCAGGGTGAGCGTCTTGGCGTACACCATTGGCGCGCGCAATGTGTCCTGATACGAATGTGCCGAGCCGCTGGCCAATTGGCCGGCACCGCCCGAATTGGTGCAGTACTGACCGTTCGCCGCACGCAGGTCGTCGACGATGCGCGTCATGGCGGCACGCCCATTCTCCTGCAGCCGCGCCAAGGCGTTCTGTGCCTGATTGACCCGACCGACGTTGCCGAACAGGCTGATGATGCCGATCGCCAGCAACAAGCCCAGCGTCATGGCGATCATCACTTCGATCAAGCTGAAGCCGCGGCTACCGCAACGATTTGCCGCATGACTCAAGCTCGCTGTCATCGATTTCGACGTGTTCATGGCTGAAACGCCCACGTCAACTTGTACGCCTTGGACTCGGTGCCGGCTTCGAGCTGAGCCTCGTTCCAGGCGAGATTCATCACGCAGGTGCCGTGATAGGGGCGACGGCGCAACAAATCGCCCGAGGTCGTGGCCACGCCGGGCGATTTCGTGCAGGCGATGGTCCCGCTGCCATTCGGCAGGAACTGCGCCAGTTGGCTATCGAACGCTGCTTGATCGCGCTGCGCGACCTGCGCCGGCGAGCAACCGGCCGTCGTGTTGCAAGGCAAGCTCGTTGCGCCACTCGGGTAGCTGGCCGTGTAGTTGCCACCCCACACACCGGCAATGTTGCCGCGCATCCGATCCGCCATGGCCCCGGCAATGAAGTTCGCCTGAGTGCGCAGATACGCCGAGTGATTGGTCTTGACCGACAGCGCCGTCAATCCGGCCATGCCGAGCAAGCCGAAACTGAAGACGAGCAAGGAAATCAGCACTTCGAGCAGGGTGAACCCCGCCGAATGCACGGGCGCCGCAGGGCGCGGTCGATTCATGTCGATAGTCCTTTTCATGGTCAGCACGCCACCTGCCGCAACGACACCTTGCCCGTGGCCGCCACAACGATGTCGCGACGCTGGTTCGCCGAGCACGATTGCGGCTTCAACGTGAACGTGGTGGCGCCGGCCATGCCTTGTGCACTGAAGCTCACCGCACTGACGGAGGCGTTCAGCGCGTCCTTCGCATCGATGGCTGGCGAGACGCGCAGCACGACGTCGGTACCGTCGACCTTGCCGATGACGCTGCCATCGACGAACACGATCCAGCCTGCGCCCCACGCGGTCGATGCGCTGCACGATGTGCCATCCGCACTGGCGCAGACGCTGACCGTGCGCCCGCGCGACAAGGCTTCCGCACGCGCGACGGACAAGGCGCCGGCCAACTCGCTGGCTTTTCCGGCGACGCGATTGTTGTCGAGTGGGCCACGAAAGCTCGGCAAGGCGATGCCCAGCAGGATCGCCGCAATGGCGATGGTGACGATCAATTCAAGCAGCGTGAACCCACGCTCGGCGCGAACGCACCCCTGCGTCGCCCGTCGATGAAAAGCCAGCATGTTTTACCCCGAGACCCCGTAATCTTGCAATTATGAAAGATATCGAAAACATAGTTAACGTTACTGACAAACGCAAATTCAGGCGACACTCGGCGGCAATCGCCCGACGAACGGTCGAAATCGAAGGAATTGCCGCCCAAGGCGGCGAAGGAATGGGCGTTCTGCTACCAGCAGGAGCCGTTGCTATCGCCCGCTGTCGACGTCGAGGTTTTGTTCCCGGCACTGTCGATGGTCAGGGTTGCGCACCACTTGTCGCCCGCCTGCAAGCCCTGCGGCGTTGCGGTTGCACTGAAACCGCTGCCGATACCCGCCCCTGCGGCGACAACGGTGACGGTGTAGTACCCGGCGGACGAGGTCGCCGCCGCCATGCCCAAGCCGGTGGCGCCTGAGCCTGTGAGGTTCGTGGTGTAGGTGTTGAAATTGGTGTAGTAGCGCTCTTCCGCCGAGGCCACCTGCATCAGAAAATTCTGGCCGTCGGAGCGTCGCGAGCGATAGGTGTGCTTGGCATAAGACGGATACGCCACGATCGACAGAATCGCGATGATCGCCACCACGATCACCATCTCGATCAAGGTGAAGCCGAAATTTCTGTGCTTGTGCATTGCCCGTCCTCGTTTCATGACCGCACGCCTTCGCCTCATTGGCCGTTGAGCAACTCACGCCACGAGCGGCGGTGCCAGAAGCTGTCCGAAATGCTGAACCCCGGCAGGCCCGGAATCAGCACGCGTCCGCCGCCCAGAGGAATCACGGGCGAAATGCCGCTGCCCGAAGTCGGCGCGTTCGGCAATCCGGTCACGCCGACGATCTTGCTGCCCGTGGGCGGCGTGTAGCCGCCGCCCGTCGTCGGCGCCGGCCCGCTCGGTGCGCCGCCGGTGGATACATCGATCAGCATGACGGCGCCGGTCAAACCGGGCTGGCAGGGATTGTTGTTGGAAGGAATCAGCGAACTCAAAATGACCTGGCCGTTGCTGTACAAAGGTGAGCCCACCGCCACATCGCGCTCGCCGGAATCGATCATGTTGAAGGTCCACCCCGGCGCGACCGAGCTGCCGGCCCCACCGCAACCGGTCGTCGGACACTGGGTCAAGGCGCGAATGCCGCCCCCTTCGCTCAAGGTTTGCGTCACCAGACTGGCCACCGAAATCGGGTACTTGCTCGACCCCGTGCCGTAATCGCGGATGCCGTAATACGCTTGGGTCGGCGCGCTCGTGGAGGTGTTGTCGGCGGGGGCCAGATACTTGCCGGTGCCGAAAATCCAGATCGGGTTGCCGCCGTTGCCGACCACATCGGAAAACACGTTGGGCTGCACCGTGATCGGCTGCTGGGCCGGCGTCGTCGCGGGCACGTTCGGCGTCTGGAACATCTTGTCGATCTTCCAGTTGCCCGGGTTGGCATCGGTCAGATCGAAACGCCAGAGGTTGCCCATCAGATCGCCGGCCGCGGCGATGTTGTCGACCTGGCTGGCCGTGCCATACGACCACACGCCTGGCGTGGCGAGGCCATAGGCTTTGGAATCGATCGCACTGGTTTTGAGTTCCTTGATGAGCGTGCCGGTGCGCGCGTCGAGCACGAACAGCGATTCGGTGCTGGTAGCCGGATCGGTATTCGACGAACCGGTCGGCATGTAACCGCTGGACAACAACACGACCCAGGTGCCCGTGTTATAGCTGATGCGCGCAATGTTCGGCGTGGCGAAGGTATAGCCCAGATCGGCACCACCCGAGGAGGTGTTGCTGAACTCCCAGAGCACGGTCGGTGCGGCGGGATTGGTCACGTCCAAGGCGTAGATGCCGCGCCCGCCCAGACGCAGCGAGCCGACGAGAATGGTGTGCCATTTCTGGTCGCTGGTGAAAAATACGTCCTGTTCAGTCATGCCGCCGTCGACGGTCGGAATGAGCCCGCCCGAGGAATTGACGTAAGCGGTCGCCATGCCGTTCTGGATCACCGTCTGCGGCACGTAGGCCCACTGTTCCACGCCACCGGTCGAGCTCAAGCTCACCGCGTTGCTTGCACTGATCGCCACCTTGCCCACGCTGAAGGCATGCAGCATGCCGTCGTTGGCGGCGGCGTAGAGGGTGGTTGCGCGCCCGTTCATGGCTTTCACGAAGGCGGAATAGGTCTGCGCCGTTCCCGCCGCCTCCGGCGAACCCGCGGGCCAACTGTCGGTGAATCCACCGGTCGGCGAGCCCACGTACAAGGGTTGTGAATCGACGATGGCGCCGAGCAGCGACTTGCGCGAACGGAACTGCGGCGTCGAACCCGCCGCTTCGTAAGTGCGGTCGCCGCGCAAATAGGCGACGCGCTTGGTGCCGTTGGCGTCGGCGCCCGTGCAGGCGGACGTACCGGCATTCCAGGTGCCGTTGTTGAGTTTGCATTGATCCCACGCACTCAAGCTGCTGAAGCCCGTTGTGGTGAACGCTTGCGTCGGCGTCGCCAACGTACCGTAGGTGTAGACGGCCCGTGTGTCGTAGGCGGGGGCTTGGGTGATGTTGGTCTGGCCCGTCGAGGGGCAGGGGTTCGTGCTGGTCGATCCGGTCAACACGCAGGCGGCATCAAGCACGGGCGGCTGCAAGGTTTGCCCGGTCGCCGGGCTGATGCCGTACTCGGCCAGGTTGCCGGACCAGTCGGCGTTGTAGCCGCCCACGAAGCTGGCCGTGCTGGCCGTCGCCACGGGGTTGGTCGTGGTCAAGGCCACGGCCGAGCCGGAGCGCGCGGTGATATTGGCCAGAAACGAGGTCAGCGAGGTAATCAGCGTTTGCGGATTGGCGGCGCTGAAAAAGCCGCCTCGCCCCGCCAGTGCGGCGTGCCAGGTGTCGTCGATGTTGGCGGGCGAGCCGTTGCCGTTCGCTGCGCCGCTGTCCGGCGTCGGCCAACCGAAGAGGCCCTGCGAATTTTTCATTCTTTTGCGCAGAGCACAGGCGTCCTGCAACGCCGGGGTGGTCGTGTCGGTGCAATCGGTATTGCTCGAAAAATTGAGATTACCGGCCACGCCCATGCCGACCAGGAATTGATCCACATGCGGCCAGGTGGCCGGGTCGTTGTTCGGATTGAAATAAATTTCCGGATTGATCTGGGTCGCCGTCGCGTTGGACGACACGGTGCCGGTGGTGCCGAACACCGTGGTCGTCTGATCCGGCAAATACGGCGGAACGATCTGTGGTGGATTGTTCGTGGGTTTGTACAGATCCGGGCGCAGATTGGTCGCCCAATAATTGAATGCGATATCCGACAGCGAGACCGCCGTACCGTTGCCACCGTTGTTGTCATCCTGCGGCGCATAGATACTGCCCAATCCCGACGACGTCGTCGGAAACGCTACGCCGTCGGGCAGGGTTGTCCCCCCGGGGCGAACCAAGGCCGAGATGGCGGGCAAGGTGCCATCGGCGTTCCACAAACCGTCGGTGAGCAATAGATGGTAGTTCTGCCGGCAATACAACTCGTTGCCACTGCCGGTACCGGATTGCGGCGGTTGCCAGTACGGATCGTGCAGGTCGCCGGTCGCGCCGGTATTGCCATTGCCGCGCTGGAAAAATTGACCCGCACGCACCATCGCGCCGCGCGTCGGCGTACTGCTTTGCGTCGGCACCTGGAAAATCCAGTTGTAGAAATCGGTGCGATAGCACTTTGGCGGCGTCTTCTGCGTGCCGCTGATGAGCGATTGCGACCCCAGGGAAACATTGCCGGCAACACAGCCCGGCTGGTCGATCAACGCGGTGATGATGGTACTGCTCTGCAGCAGAAATTGATCGGTGATGTTCCACAGCCCGTTGTAGAAATTCTGCCAGGCAACGCGCAAGGTATTGCCATACGACCCATCGGACTGCGTGGTCGCCAGACTCGGATCGCCGAACACGCGCGACAACGCGGTGCGCGCGGCCTGATTATGCGTGCGATAGTAGGCCCACCAGTTGGCCCAGTTTTGCTTGGTGTCGGTCGCGATACCCAATGCGCCGACTTTCACGGCTTTCCAGTTGCTCGCCTTGTACAGCGCCGCCACGCCGGAGGCGGTCGGGTTGCCGTATTGATCCACGGCAGGCGTCGGCCCACTGTAGTAGTAGTAGTAAGGGCCACCGCCCAACCCGGACACGGGGCTGGTCCCCCCGTTCGCATTGAACGTGTTGGAATTGCCCGGCGTGGGAACGTAATAACCCAGGGTATTTCCGTTGCCATCGCCGTTCACGTAGTTGCCGTTGTCGAAGGGACACTCCCAGTATTGCGTGCTTCTTCCGCTCCCCGTGTTGTTGAAATTCGTCGTACCGAAACTCGTGTCCGCACCGAGCGGCCGATTCCAGCTCACACCGTCGTTCCACACGCTTTTGAGCGTGGCATCCGCATTCGGAAACGACGAACCATCGGCCCGCAACGGCGGGTTATAAACGATGGTCGGGTTGTAATACACGCCGTTCATCACATGCGTGAGAATGCCGCTCGCCGACGAACGCGGATCGATCACGCCCGCGCAATACCACGGCCCGCCCGTCACGTTGTCGCCGGTATCGGCATCGATATTCGACCAGCCGTAGTTGTAGACACGATTGCCATACTTATCGACCGTAAACGGCGGTCGATCGCTGAGAAAATCCCACTGCATCGAGCCGGAATCGTCAAACGTGATGGCGATGTTCGGCGCCACCGAGGTGGTCAGGTTCGGCGGTGCGGCGCCGAGATCGACCGTGCCGGCCCGCGTGGGCGATGCGATGCCGGCTGCGACAACGACGGTCGCCGTCAAAACCAAACCGTGCAAGCGGGAATGCAGACGTGAGCGCATGGCGGATTCCTCAGTAACTCGCCTTGACGCTGGCGAAGGTGGATTCGACCGCGCGCATCGTGTTGGCCGAACCGCCCGGGCTGCGCGCGACGATGTCGTAGATGTACTTGGTCGAATTGTTCGGGCCGCCATCCTGTTGCAGCAACGAGCCGCCGGCATGGCCGATGCTGCCGGGCGGCAGGTCCGGCCCGACCAGCTTGACGATGGATTGCGGCTGCGCGGCGAGCGAGGCCGATTGGCTCGCGCCCGTGAGGCCGGTCAGCGTCGTTGCGTAGGTGGTAACCCCCGTTGGGGCTGGCGCGCTGGGCCAGGTCGTCGTCGTGGCGAACGTGCCGATGCTTGCTGCGTATTGGTTCGTCGCGTCGGGCAGAAAACAACCGCCGTCGCCGTTGTAGGTGCAATACAACGACAGCGAGCTGTTCGCCGCCGACGTCTGAGCGGCGATCCACAGATTGAATTCTGCGCCACGCTGCCCGCTTTCGGCGCCCATCAAGGCCATCTCGCCGTTGCGCATGCCGCCGGTCATGCGCTCCTGCAGCATGGAGCTGCCCGAGGCGGTGAGGCCGAGCAAGGTGAGCAGCACGAGAAAAATCAGCGCCACGAACAGCACTGCGCCACGCTGCGCGCGACGAGTGGGAAAGCGAAGGGAACGAGGATTCATGATTACGCTCCGGGTTTCAAAGTGCCGCGCGGCGCACGCCGATCAGCGAAACGAACTCGCGCCGCATCATGCTCGACGGCAAGCCACCGGCGTCGGTCGCGGGTGGCGCGGTGAATTTGGTTTTGTCGGTGCAATCGACCGTGGCCAGGCTGGTCGTCGGATCGATGCTGTAGCAATACATCTTGTCGTCGCTGCCGATCGGATAGACGTTGTTGACGGTGTCGACGAGCATGTGTACTTCGATCGACTTCACCGCCCGCCACAGACAGCCGGTTTGATCCGGCAGGGTGACGCCGCCATTGGTGAACTGCACCGACGGCGCCGGGCAGGCGATGGCGCCACCGTTGCGGGTATTCACCTTGTCCGCAGTCATGTAGGCGACGTTGCCGTTCGCATCGGCGACCCCGTAGAGAAAATCCAGTTTCTCCACGCCGCTGGCGATCACGCTGTCCACGCCGTTGACGCGGCGGACCAGACCCGGCACCACGCGTCCCGGCGTGTTCGGATCGGTGTTGTATTGCAGGTAATAGGTGGCGGCGACGAAATCCGTCGAGTAGTTGTAGACGCGCGTGACGTTGACCGGCCAACCGGCACAGCCGGCGCTGTTGGCGGTGAGGCCCGTCAACGTGGCGGTCGCCGTGTTGCCGCTGATCGCGACACCTGCGGGTGCCGCCGCCACCAGCGGATTGTTGCAAATGCCGATGAACACGTTGTTGCCGGCGGCGAAGTTGAATGCAGGATCCGGGTCGCTGCGCGTGGCCGTGATCGCGCAGGTACCGGCCACCGGCACGGACGAGGCGGTCAGCGGCCAACCGGTGCCTTGCAGATAGCGGATGGTCAGCGCATCGGTACCCGGCACGCGTAGGCCCGCCGTGATGCCTTGCGCCGGCAGAAAACTGGGCGCGGGCGACGCGCAACTCGTGCCACCCAGATCGCATTCGTACCCCTGGAGATTGACGCTCGGGCTGAGCGGATACGGCAACGCACCGGCGCCCGTCGGCCAACCCGTCGGCGCAGCCGCCATCGCGGCCAAGCCGCTCGGCACATCCGGCAAGGTCAGGCTCGGCGCATAGATCGACGTTGCGATCGGCAAATCGGTCGCGCCATTGGTCGTCACCGTTGCCGGCCCGGAGGAATTGCTGCAATACGGCGCGCCGGTCATGCGCACATCGGTATTGAGGCGGGTGATCGCATAGCGCCCGTTTTCCTGCAGGTGCTGGAACGCGGTTTCGACCTTGCTGCTGGCGCTGGTCGACTGAAACAACGTGGCAAGGCCGACGCTGACCAGCAAGCCGAGCGTGATGGCCACGAGGATTTCGATCAAACTGAATCCTGCGCTGCGCCACGCGGCAGAAGCGCGGCGGAGACGAATACGACCGATCCTCATGGCTGGAAATCCCAAGCGAAGGTTTGCGTTTGCGCCGCTGCCGTGGCGGCGTTGTAAATCGTGCCGGCGGATTCCGACCAGGTGATCGTGATCGTGCACAGGCCGCTGTAGGGCGGCAGCATGTTGTACGTGGAGGTCGGCACCGAGGCGCCCGCCACGCAATTGATCGCCCCCGTGCCGCCGGGCAGAAAACGCGCGAGCTGCGCCGCCCACACGCCGAGATCGCGCGAGGCGATCGCCGCGTAGCCGCACGCCGCACCACTGCCCTGACAACTGCCGGGACTGCCCGCCGTGGCCGGCGGGTAGTTGTACAAATTGCTCCACAGCGCCCAATTGGAATTGGCGCGCATGCGGTCGGCCATGGATTGGGCGAGGAAGCTCGCTTGCGTGCGCAAGTACGCGCCGCGATTGGTCTGCGCCGAAATGACCAGCAGCTTGGCCATGCCGAGCAGACCGAAGCTGAAAACCAGCAGCGCGATCAGCACTTCGAGCAGGGTGAATCCGGTAGTGAATTTCCGACGCATCATTTTCTCCTCAGCACGCCGGCGCCGGCGAGCCGGTGGCATTGGCGAACGAGCCCGCCTCGCCCGTCGCCTGGATGACGATGCGATTTTCCAGTGCCGGGTTTTGATCCGGCTGGCAGACGTTCAAGGTCGCGCCGCTGGCCCCCAGCAAGGCGCCGGTGGAATCGAACACGATCTGGCCGGCCGACGTACACGCGCCAGAACACGGCGTCGCGGTGACGTTGGATGTCACGCCGTAACCCGCACCGAGCCCGGCATAGTTGCGCAACAGGTAGGTTGCGCCCCCTGTGAAAGCGATGCTCGCAGGCGGCCCGGCCACGGGGTTGCCAGCCTGCACATACCAACCGGTGATGCCCCACGCCGTCGCACTGGCGCCGGCATTGGCGACGACGGCCACGGGCACACCGCGTTTGACCGCCTCGGCGCGCGCCATGATGATCGCCCCCAACAGCGTGTTGGTGTTGGCGGTCACTTTCATCTTCATGCTGATCTGGCGGAAGCTCGGCAACGCAAGGCTCACCAGAATGGCCGCGATGCCGATCGCGACCAGCAGTTCGACCAAGGTGAATCCTGCGCCTCGCGCCCGCTCACGAAACGAACGCCTGTTGCGACGACAAGTCATGTTCATCCGAACCCCATGCGGCAACGATTGCCGACGGGAGCCTAACGAGGCTTTGAAACGGGACTCAATCGCTTGCGGTTGTACGGCGGGAAACAGCCGACGAGCGGCATGCGCAGGGTAGCCTTTGCGGCGTCAACCGACGAGTTGGATACGCAATTCCTTCGGCAAGGCGAAGGTCATGTTTTCCGGGTCGCCCGCCAGTTCCATTGCCTCGACGCCCCCCCACTCGCGCAGCTGCGCGACGACGCCTTGAACCAGGCTTTCCGGCGCCGAGGCGCCCGCCGTCACGCCGACGCGCGATTTGCCGTCGAGCCAGGCGCGATCGATGTCGCCGGCACCGTCGATCAGATAGGCCGGCACGCCCTGCTTCTGCGCGAGTTCGCGCAAGCGGTTGGAATTGGAGCTGTTCGGCGAACCCACGACAAGAACGACGTCGCACTGCTGGCCAAGTTTGCGCACGGCATCCTGGCGATTTTGCGTGGCGTAGCAGATGTCGTCGTGCCGGGGGCCAGCAATGGCGGGAAAATGCCTGCGCAACGCCTCGATGACAACGCGCGTATCGTCGACCGACAACGTCGTCTGGGTGACGTACGCCATCTGCTCCGGATTTTTCGGCGTGAGTTTCGCCACGTCCTGCGGCGTTTCGACGAGATGAATTTCGCCACTCGCACCCGCCTTGTCCCACTGCCCGAGCGTGCCTTCGACTTCGGGGTGGCCGGCGTGGCCGATCAGGACGACGTCGAAGCCGGACTTGGCGTAGCGCGCGACTTCGATGTGGACTTTGGTCACCAGCGGACAGGTCGCATCGAACACGCGCAGATCGCGCGCCGCGGCCTCGGCGCGCACTTTTTGCGAAACCCCGTGCGCGCTGAAAATTACGGTCGCCCCGTCAGGCACCTCGACCAGTTCGTCGACGAAAACCGCCCCCCGCGCGCGCAAGCCGTCGACCACGAATTTGTTGTGCACAACCTCGTGGCGCACGTAGATCGGCGCGCCGAATGCTTCGAGCGCACGCTCGACGATCTCGATCGCGCGGTCGACGCCGGCGCAGAATCCGCGAGGGTTGGCGAGAAGGATTTGCATGGAGAAATTATCGCATTTTCTCGCTTTCCCCACGGGAGAAGGTACCCGAAGGGCGGATGAGGGAAAGACGCTGCAATACTCGACGAATTGGCAACGATGTGGGGCTCTTCCCTCATCCGGCGCTTCGCGCCACCTTCTCCCGCCGGGAGAAGGGAAACCTACCGCTTCTTCGCGGCGAAGATTCCGAATCCGATCAGCAACACGGCCCCAATCGTGATCGCCGAATCAGCGATGTTGAATGCGGGGAAATGCACGTCGCCCAGGTAAACATCGATGAAGTCGGTGACCTGGCCGAAACGCAGGCGATCGATCAGGTTGCCAAGTGCGCCGCCGATCACCAGCGACAGCGGCAATGCGTTGCGCCAGTCGCGGCGCGGAATCGTCGCCAGCCAACGCACGAGCACGCTGCTGACGATGATCGCCAACCCGCTGAACAGCCAGCGCTGCGGCCCCGGACCGACATCCAAAAAGCTGAAAGCCGCACCGGTGTTGAACGCCAGCGTCCAATTGAGCAGGTCAGGAATCACCGTATGCGGCACATACGGCACGAAACGCTCAAGCACGATGGCTTTGACCAGCTGATCGAGCACGATGATTGTGAGCGACAACGCCAGCCAAGGCAGCGCGCTACGTTTCCACGGTACCTGTGCGTCCATCAGAAGAATTGCCGTTGCTCGCCCGGGCCGTCCGGCAGATTTTCGATGCAGCGGCCGCAGATTTCCG
>JAFEFR010000323.1 GCA_018240485.1 Pseudomonadota bacterium | reverse complement strand
TTCTTGTTGAACCCGGCGAGATTGCGCACGCCGACCGCGGACATGAGCTTGTAGCGCCGCTCCATTTCGGCCACGCACCAGCGCAGGCCGTTGGCGGCATCCTTCATGTCGGTGATGACCGGCGTGAGCAGGTGCGGAATGCCCTCGTACACCGACAGCTCCAGCATCTTCGGATCGACCATCAACAGCCGCACTTCCTTGGCGGTGGCCTTGTACAACAGGCTCAGCACCATCGCATTGACCGCGACCGACTTGCCCGAACCGGTGGTGCCGGCGACCAGCAGATGCGGCATCTTGGCGAGGTCAGCAACAACCGCACGACCGCCGATGTCCTTGCCCAGCGCGAGCGCCAGCGGCGACTTCACCTGATCGTATTTTTCCGAACTCAGAATTTCCGAGAGATACACGATCTCCTTGGATTGATTGGGAATCTCAAGCCCGATGACCGACTTGCCGGGAATCACATCCACCACGCGCACGCTCGTTACCGACAAGCCGCGCGCGATGTCTTTGTCGAGGTTGGAAATCTGGCTGCCCTTGATGCCCGGCGCGGGTTGCAACTCGAAGCGCGTGATCACCGGGCCGGGATAGACGCCGACCACTTGCGCGTCGATGCGAAAATCCTTGAGCTTGAATTCAACCTGGCGCGACAGCGCTTCGAGCGTTTCTTCCGAATAGCCCTTGACCTGCTGCTTGGGTCGGTCGAGCAGCGACATCGGCGGCAATGCCTGATTGGCGCCGCCGGCGAACAACGGAATCTGTGCTTCGGCCTCGGCGCGCTTGCTGCGCTCGATGGGCGCGGGGTCGCGCGCTTCGATGCGCACGGGCTCGCGTCGGGCCTGCTTGACCGTTTCGATTTTGCGCACTTCTTCGCGTTCGACACGTGCCGCGCGCGCCACGCGCACGTCTTCGACCTTCTTCGCGCTCGCGCCGAGCCAATCGAGCGCATTGAAAATACCGCGACCGATCGCATCCATGACCTTGAACCACGACAACCCCGTCGCCAGCGTGATCGCGATCAAAAACAGGGCAAGCAGAAACAATGTCGCGCCGGGAAACGAAAAGCCGCGCATCAAAGGGCTGGCGATACCCACACCAAGAATGCCACCGGCGCCCGCCGGCAACTTCGCTGTGGCATCGCCGAAATGCAAAAAAGCCAGACCGGTGCCGCCAATGAAGAACGCGACCCCACCGATCAACCGCAATGCCGGTACGAGCGCAGAGTCCGATTCGCCGTCGCGATCGCGGAACCATACCCAGCCCATGCCGAGCAGCAACAACGGAAACGCATAAGCGAGATAGCCGAAGAACCAGAACGTGACATCGGCGAGATAGGCGCCGATTCGTCCGCCGATATTGTGCAATTTGGCGGTATCCGACGTCGCATGCGACCACGCCGGATCTTGCGCGCTATAACTGGCCAGGCAGGCAAACAGGTACACGACTACGGTCAGCAGGACGATGATCGCGACCTCGCGCACGACACGCTGAATCAGCGGCGCATCGTTGCGTTGGGGTTTGTTGCCGGAGGAGTTTCGTGATTCGCGCGCCACCGCAGGATTCTACCTTGTGTCAGTCCGTTAACCGTTTGTTTTCATGCCCGCTTCATGGCGATCGATTCGATCGCGATCCCGCGTGCGCGAGGGGTCGTCCCCGTTTCATCGTGCCGACTTGATTCGGCCAGCAACGCCCCCCATCCTTCGCAGACGGAAGATTCTTTTTCATGCCTGACCACGTAGCGAGAATTATACATGACGTCCCCAAAGCACAGCCGCCTGATCATTCTCGGTTCCGGCCCGGCCGGCTACACCGCCGCCGTCTATGCGGCACGCGCGAATCTCAAGCCCGTACTGATCACCGGCCTTCAGCAAGGCGGCCAGTTGATGACGACGACCGATGTCGACAATTGGCCCGGTGACATCGAAGGTCTGCAGGGCCCCGCGTTGATGGAGCGCATGCAAAAACACGCCGAGCGCTTCGACACCCGGATCGTTTTCGACCACATCCACACGGCCGATTTGAAATCCCGACCGATTCGCCTCGTCGGTGACAGCGGCGAGTACACCTGCGACGCGCTGATCATCGCCACGGGGGCTACGGCGAAGTATCTGGGCATCCCTTCCGAGGAAAGTTTCAAGGGCAAGGGCGTATCCGCCTGCGCGACCTGCGATGGATTTTTTTATCGCGATCAAGACGTCGCGGTGATTGGCGGCGGCAACACGGCCGTCGAAGAAGCATTGTATCTGTCGAATATCGCGCGTAAGGTGATCGTCGTGCATCGTCGCGACAAGTTCCGTGGCGAGAAGATTCTGCAAGACAAGTTGTTTGCGAAAGAGAAAGCCGGAAAAGTGGAAATCGTCTGGAATCACGCAGTCGACGAGGTGCTCGGCGACGACCAGGGCGTAACCGGCGTGCGCATCAAGCGCGTCAACGACGGCAGCACGCGCGATTTGACCGTGCACGGCATGTTCGTCGCGATCGGCCATGCGCCGAACACGGAGTTGTTTGCCGGCCAGCTCGACATGAAGAATGGCTACATCGCGATCAAAACCGGCATCGAAGGCGGCGCAACGGCGACGAGCCTCCCCGGCGTATTCGCCGCCGGCGACGTGGCCGATCAGGTCTATCGCCAGGCCGTCACCTCGGCCGGTTTCGGCTGCATGGCGGCACTCGATGCAGAAAAGTATCTCGACAAGCTGGAGCACGCCGACTGAGCGCATCGCTCATGCCGCTTCGCTCGACATGTTTCGTACCGCGTTCCACCCCCGCCTTGCCGACATCGATGCCACGGCGTGGAATGCGTTGCTCGTCGACGACAATCCGTTTTTGCGACATGAATTTCTCTGCGGCCTCGAAACCAGCGGCAGCCTGCGCGCGGAATACGGCTGGCGCGCGCACCATCTGACGTTGCATGACGGCGGCGAATTGGTGGCCGCCGCACCGCTGTACCTGAAAGCCAACTCGCACGGCGAATTCGTCTTCGACTGGGCGTGGGCCGATGCCTATGCGCGCGCCGGGCACGCTTACTATCCGAAATTGCTCGGCGGCGTGCCCTACTCCCCCGTGACCGGCGCTCGCCTGCTGGTGCGCAATCGCGACGATGCGAATGCATTGCGCACCATGTTGATCGAAGCGATCGTCAACGACGTCGCGCATCGCGATCTTTCGTCTGCACACATCAATTTCGTCGACGAAACCGATGCGCAAGCGCTCGATCAGGCCGGATGGTTGGCGCGATTCGATTGGCAATTCCACTGGAAGAATCCGACCGACGATCCAAGGCGATGGCGCACGTTCGAAGAATTTCTCGCCGCACTAAAACACAAGAAACGCAAGAACATCCGTGCCGAGCGCGCTCAAGTTGCGAATGCCGGCATCGTTTGCGAGCTTCGACACGGCGACGAAATCGCCGCACACGAATGGTCATCGATTCACGCGCTTTACATCGACACGTTCGC
>JAFEFR010000322.1 GCA_018240485.1 Pseudomonadota bacterium | reverse complement strand
TTGCGGCTTGCCCCGCACCTCCCGGAGCCATTCTGGCGGCCACGCGCGCGGGCATCGACATCGCCTGTGGCGATGGCGCATTGCGTCTGATCGACGTGCAGCGTGCCGGCGGCAGACGCATCGCGGTTGCCGACTATCTCAACGCGCGACCGGAATTGAAACGCACCCCGTCATGACCGTCGCCGCGCGCCAAATCGACGACGTGCGCGCGCTCGCTGCGCAAGCGCTGGCACGCATCGTGAGGGGGGAATCGCTGCGTACCGTCTTCGCCGCCGTCTCGCCTCGTTTGGCCGATGCGCGCGATCGCGCCTTGGTGTCCAGCTTGCTGCACGAAGGCGCGCGGTGGTGGCTGCGCTACGACGCGGCGCTGGATCGGCTGCTCGAACGCCCTCTGCGCGAGCGCGAGGCCGATGTGCATGCGCTGGCCGTGCTCGGCCTCGTCCAGCTCGACGTGCTGCACCTGCCCGACTATGCCGCCGTGGCCGCCACGGTCGAAGCGGCGCGCGCATTGCGCAAGCCGAAATTCGCCGGCTTGATCAACGCGTTGCTGCGCCGCTGGCTGCGCGAGCGGGAAAGCCTGATCGCCCGCCTCGATGCCGAACCGACGACACGCAGCGCGCATCCGGCCTGGTTGCTCGACACGCTTGCGCGTGATTGGGGCGATGCGGCAAGCGCTGTCGTCGCCGCGAACAACCTGCAGGCGCCGCTGTGGTTGCGGGTCAATGCGCGTCGCGCACGTCGCGAGGAGGTGCTCGAACGATTCGCGGCGGCAGGCATCGACGCGCGTGCCGATGCCCGACTCGATCACGCCATCGTGCTTGCCCAGAGTGCGGACGTGATGCGCCTGCCCGGTTATGCCGAGGGCCTGTTTTCCGTGCAGGACGGTGCTGCCCAGTTCACCGCGCCACTGCTCGGCCTGCACGATGGCCAACGCGTGCTCGACGCCTGTGCCGCGCCGGGCGGCAAATCGGCGCACATCCTGGAAACCGCCAACGTGCGCTTGATCGCGCTCGATCGCGACCCGCGGCGCTTGCTGCGCATCGAAGAAAATCTCACGCGTCTGGGCCTCACTGCCGCCGTGCGCGTGGGCGATGCGGGCGCGCCTGCGGCGTGGTGGGATGGCAAGCCATTCGATCGCATTCTCATCGATGCGCCGTGTTCGGCGACCGGCATCGTGCGCCGTCAGCCGGACATCAAGCTGCATCGCCGTGCGACCGACATCGCGCAACTCGCCGCGACCCAATCGCGCATCCTCGATGCGCTCTGGCCTTTGCTTGGCGCGGGCGGGCGCTTAGTCTATGCAACGTGTTCGGTGTTGGCGCACGAGAATTCCCGCCAGATCGCGGGGTTTCTCGCTCGCCACGCCGATGCGCGCATCGGCGCCGCCACGCCGGCACAATGGCACCGTCCGCCAGGCGGCGGCGCACAGAATCTGCCCGGCGAGCACGACATGGACGGGTTTTATTATGCACAATTGGAAAAAATCCATTAGTGTATTTTGTTGCATCGCAAGCGCGCTGGCGTCGTCCGCCTGCGCGTGGCGTGCGGGCGACGCGCACTTCGCCGTGCGCGACGCGGCGATCGCAGATGGCGCGCTCAGTGTGCGGCTCGACTGGCAGCCGAACGAAGCCCTGCTCGACGGGCTCGATCACGGCATACCGCTGGTGTTCGATATCGATCTGTCGGCGCAGGCTCCGGGTTTGCTCGGGCGCGAGAGGACCGTGGCCGCGCAGCGCTGGCGTCGCGAGTTGCGGTATTTTCCACTGACGCGCCAATATCAACTGCGCGAAGGGAATTCGGCGCGCCGCGGCCCGGTGCGCAGTTATTCGGTGCGCGCGCTGGTCATCGCCGCGCTCGCCGACTTGCGCCTGCCGCTCGATCCCGCGTTGCTCGCCGCGCCAGCGCAGCGCTATGTGTTGCGCATCGATCTCGATCGCGATGCCTTGCCGGGTGCCTTGCGGCTGCCCGCCCTGTTCGATGCAAACTGGCACCTTTCCACCGGGAACCACACATGGCAGGCGCGATCCGGGGCGGGCTGAGTTTCATCGCGCGGCGCGTCCTGCCCGCCCTGGCGATCGCCGCACTGCTGGCGGCGGCATTGCTGCTTGCGCGCGATGCGGCCGTCGAAGGCAATCGACTCGGTCGATTCTATCCATGGATTCTCGGCGCCTCGGCGTTGGCATTGGTCGTGCTTCTCGCGATCATCGTGCAGCGACTGGTCCGTTTGTCGCGCGAATTGTCCAGTGCGGTGCCGGGCGCACGCCTGACCCGGCGCTGGCTGCTCATGCTGATTGCGCTGGCCGTGCCGCCGGTACTTGTGGTCTACGGCTTCTCGCTGTATTTCCTCAATGCAACGATCGACACCTGGTTCAATGCGCGCCTGGAGCAAGGCCTGTCCGCTGCGCTCGGCATCGGCAAGACCTATCTGGACGAACGCTTGCAGGCTGCGCAGGAAAGTGCGCAGACGATCGCGCGCGATCTCGCCGATGCGCCGGATGCGGATTTGCAAAAACGTCTGGATGGCGTGCTCGATGCACAGCCGATTACGCAGCTGGTCGTTTTCGGCGAAGAGCATCAGGTGCTCGCCAATGCCGGGGCGGATCCGCGCTTTCTCGACGCGGCGTATCCGGACGCGAACGCGCTGATCCAGATCAAGAGCGCCGGGCGCTTTGCGATCGCCGAGCCGATCGGTGAGGCGAACGTGCTCAAGTTGCGCGTGGTCGTACCGTTCGGCGGCAGTACGCCCGGCGCGACGCGCCTGTTGCAAGCGCTATATCCGGTACCCGAACAGATGCAGCCATTGATGGCCACGGTGGAGCAGGCCGGCTACGACTTCCAGCGCCTGAAATTCCTGCGCGATTCGCTCAAGCTGACCTTCACCTTGATTCTGACCTTCGTGCTGCTGCTGTCCGCCCTGTTCGGCGTGCTCACGGCCTTCGGCGTGGCGCGTCGCCTGACCGCCCCGATCGCGCGCCTCGCCGCGGCCACGCGCGCCGTCGGTGCCGGTCGCTACGACACGCCGTTGCCGATCGCCAGCGACGACGAACTCGGTTTTCTTACCTATTCGTTCAACCAGATGCAGGGCGAACTGCAACGCGCCAGTTCGCGGCTCGTGCGCAGCGCGCAGGAAACCGACAGCCAGCGCAGCTATCTGAAGGC
>JAFEFR010000321.1 GCA_018240485.1 Pseudomonadota bacterium | reverse complement strand
GTCGACATCGGCGCACTCGCCGAATTCGATCAACAACTCTCCGACCGGCTGCAATTCCTGCTCGATGCGGTGCTCGGATTCATCAACAACAACCAGAACGACATCATGAAGGTGCTGACCATCGTCTCGGTCGTGACCATCGGGCCAATGACGCTGGCCGGCATCTGGGGCATGAACTTCAAATCCATCGGCGAATACGACTGGCCGCACGGCTATGCGATGGCGCTGACCGCCATGATCGTCAGCGTTGTCGTGCCGCTGGTCATTTTCAAATGGCGAAAATGGTTCTGATGCCATCGCGGGAGCCGCCGCACGCATCCCGCGATCACTTACCTGCTATTGCTTGCCGAGATTGTCGGTACTGCGCACGAACGCGGCGACATTGGCGTGCAGCTTCTCCAGTGACGGCAAGTGCGCGTAAACCATGTGTCCCGATTCGTAATAGTGCGTCTCGATGTTTGTGGCAAGATTGGCCGGAATCGGCAGGTGGCGCATTTCGTAGTCGGCCGTGTAGTAGGGCGTTGCGAGATCGTAATAGCCCGAGTTGAGCATCACGTGCAGACGTGGGTTCTGCTTCATCGCCGCGGCGAGGTCGGGCATGACATTCGGAAATCCTGGCACGGCGAAATCCCCGCCGGGCTGCCGGTGCTCGAACTTCCAGCCGGGGAAAGCGCCTTCGGCAAACAGGTTGTAGGTTTGATCCTGACCGAACTTGAGTTGCTTGCGCACGTAGTCGTTGAAGGCGCCGTAGTAAGCCGAAGAAATCGCTGCCGATTGTGGATCGTAAGCGGCCGCCTGATTGAGCGTATCCATCGCCGGGCCCGAGAATCGCGAATCGAGGCGACCCGTGGTCAGCCCCCGGTCGATCTGCAAGGTGTGCTCGAACTCGCCACCATTCACGCGCAGATCGGCGCGCTCGATGTAGTCAACCGGCAAACCCGTATACATGTGCAATTTTTCCGCCACCGCATGCTTGCGCGCGGCATCGAGTGCGGTGCCGGCGGCGAGGGCCTGTGCATACTCGCCCATCGCAAAACCTTCGACTTCGCGCAGCAGAGCCTGCAAATCGGCGGGCGGATTCGGCAATTTCTTGTGATACCACGCCGTCGCCGCGTAGCTCGGCAGCACGAGTTGATAGGACAGATCGACCCCGGGATTGATCTGCGGAAAGTCGATCAGCATCGCCATGTTCAATACCTGCGAGATCAGCACCACGCCATTGATGTCGATCGCCTTCTCGTTTTGCAGAATGTTCGCGAGCAGCGCCGAGCGCGTGGTGCCGTAGCTTTCACCGCACAGATACTTGGGTGAATTCCAGCGTCCGTACTGCGACAGAAATTTGCCGATGAACTGGGCGAATGCTTGGGCGTCGAGATCCACACCGAAATACTCCTTCGGCCCTTTCTCCTTGTCGGCAAAGGTGGAGAATCCCGCCCCCGGCGCATCGATGAATACGAGATCGGCCACATCGAGCAGGCTGTACTCGTTGTTGACGAGGCCAAACGGCGCGGCCGGCGTGCGCTCGTTGTCCGCTGTGACGACACGCTTGGGCCCGAACGCGCCCATATGCAGCCAAACGGTCGACGAACCGGGGCCGCCGTTGTAGATGAACATGATCGGTCGCTGCGCGGCGGCAGCGCCCAGCTTGAAATAGGCCGCATAGAAAATGCTCGCGGTACCCTCGCCTTTCTTGTCGTCGAGGATCAGCGTGCCGGCAACGGCTTTGTAGTCGATCGTCTTGCCGCCGATGGTGACACTACCCGTGGTCTCGGACTGCTTGGCTGCAAGCTTGGTTTTGGCATCGACCGACGACTCCTTTTTCGCATCGCCTTTGGCATCTTTGGCCGGGGCATCGTCGGCGAAGGCGGTGGACGAAAACAACAGCACGGTGGCCAGGGCCAGAACGGAGCAGAGGTTGCGCATCGGGGTACCCTCGGATTCGGATCGGTATCACGCCGATTCTGCCGAGGTGCGCGGCACCTGCACAATCCCAAAAGTCATGCATCGGCGCGGGTGGGCGGCATTTCAGCAGTTCCGTGGCCCGGGCTGCCCCGAGCCCGGGCTTGCTTCGGCTTCGGCACGGACTGCCGGCCTTTCGGGCGAGGCGTACGGGCCTTCCTTACAAATACCGCCAGTTACGCTGCTTGCCTTCGATCATCCATTCGATCGCCTGCGCGATGCGCTTTGCCCGCGTTTCCTCGCGTTTGGCGTCGCATATCCATTCGACGTATTCGCGTTTGCAGCTTGGGCTGAACGCATCGAACGTCGTCTGCGCTTTTTTGCTCTTCTTCAGCGCGGCAGCGAGATCATCCGGTGTGGCTGGCACCGGCTTTGGCGGCTTTCGCGGTGTGACAGGAGCCATGGCGCGTTCCTCGCTGAACTTCATCGCTTGCTGGATGTTGTCGATCAACATTTTCTTCGATGGCAAATCCTTCAGCGAGGCGATGCGTCCAAACTGGCCCATGGCGTCACCGCGCTTGTCCTCGTTGCCGATGAGTCCACGTCCGCCCCAGAAGCCCAGCGCACAGTGCCGTTTGAACGCGGCGATGCCACAGAGAATCTTGCCGCGATAGAGAAATGCCGGCATGCCCCACTTGATCGCCTCCTCGGTTTCCGGGCAGGCACCGTGAATCAGTTCGCGCAGATACGCGAGTATCGGCTGCGCGAAATCGGCCGATTGGGCGATGTAAGCGTCAACGCGCGGATCGTGCTTTGGCATGCGTTCCATTCCCGGGTTTCAGAATTCGGCAGACGAAAAAGCCCGTGCGCCGTCAACGATATCACCGACTTGCATCCGTCGGCGACCACGGCACGGCGCGGATCAGCCCGCGCAAAGAATTTCCGAAATGAATTTCTTCGGCGCGCAAGAGGTCGGTGTCGGTGAGTACCGCTTCGCGGCAGACGCCCTGCGCCAGCATCTCGCGGCGCAGGCAACCATCGAGCAGCCCGCACGATGCCGCCGGAGTCCACCATTCCCTGCCGATGCGCAGAAAGAGGTTGCTGCGCGAGCCTTCGCACAACTCGCCGCGTTCGTTGCGAAACAGCACCTCATCGCAACCGTGTAAGGCGCGCAGACGCGCCAGTTCGCCGTCGTGGAATTCACGCCAATCGGTTTTGTAGCGCAGTAGTTCATCCGCGCTATCCAGCGTCAAGGGGGAAATCGCAAAGCGCCAGAATTCCGGCGCGGCGGCCAACGGTTCGCGCGCAATATCGAACTGCCCTGCCTCGTCGAGGATGACGCGCAGACGCAAGGTGCCGCTGGTGCCGCGTGCCACGTCAAGCAATGCCTGCTGCAACGCGCCGAGATCGAAATCGATGTCGAACCGATGTGCGCTGCGAAGCAGGCGCGCACGATGCAGATCCCAGCGAATCAAGACCCCGGCCTCGCACCGCAAGGTTTCGATCAGCCGCAATGGCCGCCGCAGCGCCGTGAAATAGCGCGCCTTGAGCAGACATTCGGC
>JAFEFR010000320.1 GCA_018240485.1 Pseudomonadota bacterium | reverse complement strand
TGCGGGGGAAGCATCGTATTGGCGCGCAGCAGGATCAGATCCTCGCCCGGCCAGGTACGCATGGCGGCGCGCAACACGGCAAGTGCGTCGTTGCCGTCGATTGGGGTGCGATCAGGATGAGTGCTGTCGGTGGCGCTGGCGCCGAACAAGGCAAGGTTGGCGGATGAGGCCGCACGCACGTGTTCGAGCCAGGATGAGGCAGCGACTTCGGTGCCGAACACGCACAGACGTGGTCGGGATTGGCGAGTGAGTTCAGTCAAGACGAAATCCGTGGCGTGAAGCAGTGAGGGAGGCGGGCCTGCGCACACCCGGCGTCGTCGCACCAGGCGCATTCCTCGCCATGTCGGCGGTGGCGCGGTCGCCGCGTGCCGCAATGTGACGATACTGCCTTGGGAGCATCTGCAAATTCCGTGGCCGATTGTGGCAAAACGGCGAAATTATCGCGGATGCGGCGTACAAAGTCATCGTGATGCCGTGGCGTTCAGGCCGATCCGGTAGACTTCGCCGCGTTGTCATTTCTGGTCGAACCGCGCTTTGTCCTTTTTCTCCGCATCGCTGCACACGCTTGGCTACGTCTGGCGTTTCGTGCGTGCGCCTTTCTGGATCGGTTTCGGCTTCGCAGTCGGCTTCTTGCCGTTGTACGTGCAGAACCTCGATGCACAACTGCGCAGCCGCTTCGACGATTTTTCCTGGGACGTGCCCAGTCGCGTCTACGCGCGCCCACTTGAACTGCGCGTGGGCATGCCGATGTCGGCCGACGTGTTGTTGCTCGAACTCGATGCCGCACGCTACGAGGCCGATGCGACGGCTCGGGTTCCCGGTACGTTTGCGCGCAATGGGACGAAGTTCGTCATCGCGCGGCGCACTTTTGTCGATGCGGAAGGGGCCCAGAAATCACGCCGTATAGCGCTCACCCTGGCGGCGAGCGCGGTTGCGAGCATCGCCGATGCGGATACGGGCGCGACCCTCGATCACGCGCGCCTGGATCCCGCGCGCATCGCTACCTTGTACGGCGCCGATCAGGAAGAGCGACGCGTGGTCAAGCTCGAACAACTGCCGCCATTGCTGGTGGCCGGATTGCAGGCCGTCGAGGATCGCGAATTCAAGCACCACCATGGCATCAACACCTTCGCCATCGTGCGGGCGATGCTGGCCAATCTGTTCGCCGGCCATGCGGTGCAGGGCGGCAGCACCCTGACCCAGCAATTGGTCAAGAACCTTTTTCTCGACAGCAGCCGGAAATTCACGCGCAAGTTCAACGAAGCGATTCTCGCGTTGCTGATCGAGGCGCGCTACGACAAACATCGCATTCTCGAAACCTACTGCAACGAAGTGTTTCTCGGTCAGCAGGGCGGGCAGGCCGTGCACGGGTTTGCCGCGGCCGCCGAATTTTATTTCGGCCGCGACATGAAAGATCTGAAGCCGAGCGAAATCGCCTTGCTCATCGGCATGGTGCAGGGGCCGAGTCTGTACGATCCGCGCCGCAATCCCGAGCGTGCGCGCACGCGGCGCAATGTGGTGCTCAATTCGCTGTTCGAGACCGGGTTGATCGATGCCGACACGCTCAAGTCCGCGCGTGCCGCGGCGCTCGGCGTGGCCGATACGCCGGGCCTGCCGCGCAATCGCTATCCGGCGTTTCTCGATTTGGTGCGAACGCAACTCGCGCGCGACTATCCCGACGCACAACTCCAGCGTGCGGGGCTGGTCGTTTACACCACGTTGGCGCCGTCGACGCAGATTTTGGCCGAGCAGGCATTGATCAAAACGCTCGATGGCCTCGGTAAAAAACAGGCCGAGACGCAGGGCGCGATGATCGTGACCGGCGCGCGCGATGGCGAAGTGCAGGCGCTCATCGGCGGGCGCGATCCGACCGACCCCGGGTTCGATCGTGCGCTCGACGCGCGCCGACCGATCGGCTCGCTGGTCAAACCTTTCATCGATCTGGTGGCGCTGGCGCAGCCGGACAAATACTCGCTCGCGACCCTGCTCGACGATTCGCCGGTCGACATGGCGATGCCGAACGGTTCGCGCTGGACGCCGCAGAACGACGATCGCATCGCGCATGGCCAGGTTGCGCTCATCGACGCGCTCGCGCATTCGTACAACCTGGCTACGGTACACTTGGGGCTTGCGCTCGGTTTGCCGAAAATCCGCGGCTTGCTCGAATCGTTCGGTTTGGATGCGCAGATCAACCCGAATCCTTCGTTGTTGCTCGGCGCGGTCGATCTGTCGCCGTTTCAAGTCGCGCAGATGTATCAGTATTTTGCGGCCGACGGGCATGCCTTGCCGCTGCGTGCGCTGCGGGGCGTGGTCGATGCGCAGGGCAAACCGCTCGCGCGCTACGGCGTGAAGCCCGGTGCCGGCAATTACATTCAACCGGCGCGATTGGTCACGTTCGCCATGCAGGACGTGGTCGCGCACGGCACCGCGCATTCGATCGCCGATCAGGGCCTGGATGGGTTGCATGCCGCGGGCAAGACCGGCACCAGCGACTCGCAACGCGACTCGTGGTTTGCCGGGTTTACCGGATCGCACCTCGCCGTCGCTTGGGTGGGCCGCGACGACAACAAGGTCACCGGGTTGTGGAGTTGGTCTGGCGGCGTCGCCGCGTGGATCGGGTTGTTCAAAAAACTGCCGAGTGCGCCGCTGGATGTGCCGATGGAGGGCATCGACATGGTCGCGATCAATCCGCAAACGGGCGAGCGCACCGACGCGCAATGTGCCGGCGCGCGGCAATTGCCGTTCATGGCCGGCTTCGCGCCGACCGCGACCGATCATTGCGTGATGCAAGAAATCCGTTCGGTTTTTGAGGGAACGCCGTAAACTAGGCGGCAATACTTGTTGGGCCGGCGCTGTCGGAACGAGGAAGTCGCCCGCCATTGTTGAAACGTTCGAGGAAACAGATGAAATTTTTTCGATTCGCGATGCTCGCCATGGTTTGCGCGGCATTGCTCTGTGCCTGCACCCAGCCCGCGCCACCGGCAAAAGCCGCGGCCAAGCCGGATCGCGACCCCGCGGCGGCAGTCGCCGCGATTCGTGCGGCCGGCGCCAAACTCGAATCTGCCGTCGAGGTGAAACCCCTGCGCGATCCCGCCGTAGACGGGTGGCTCAATCAGGCGCACACCTTCGAGCTGAAGGCGCAATATGCGCAAGCGCTGGATGCCGTGCGGCACGCAGAAAAAATCGCCGGCGCGGCACCGGATATTTCCCAGTTCGAAGCCGAGCTGCTGGTCGAGTTGCGCGAATGGCGCCAGGCCGGGGATGTCGCCCAGCGAGCCTGGGATGGCGGGCCGAAAGTCGGCGCCCTGTGCGCACGCAACCAACAAACGCTGGTTGAGGTGCGCAGCGCCCTCGGCGATGCGCTTGGCGCCGAGCAGGCGCGCGTGCAGGTGGCCGCGTGCAAGCAGGCGGCGCCGGCGCGCTACTGA
>JAFEFR010000031.1 GCA_018240485.1 Pseudomonadota bacterium | reverse complement strand
GGCCGAATCGATCGTGTCTTCAAGAGAGGACATAGGTCTCCGTTGCGTTGGTGTTTGCCGCAGGTTGCGGCGCGAGTCGTTCGGCGAGCGCCGCACGCAGCGCCTCGCCTTCCCTTGGATCCAGCTTGCGATTGCGGGCGTCGGTGAGTTGGAAAAAATCCTCGACTCGCTCGCCGAATGTGGCGATGCGCGCGTCGTGGACGCGCAACTTGCGCACGTGAAACACCTGCGCCACGGCGGCAAGCAAGCCCGGGCGATCCGAACACACGAGCGCAAGCTGGGTGCGACCGCTCTGCGCATCGTCGCGCAATTCGATGCGCATCGGAATGCTGAAATGCTTGAGCCGGCTCGGCGAGCGTTGCACCCCGATCGAAACCGGATACGGTTTCTGCCGCAGCGTTTCTTCGAGCGCCGCGCGCAGGCGCACGACCGTGACCGCATCGAGCACCCGCGAATTGGCGTCGAGCACGAGAAAGTGATCCATGCCCATGCCACTTTTCGAGGTGACGATGCGTGCATCGAGCACGGACAGGCGCAGGCGCTCGAACACCGCCGTCACCGCGGCGAACAGGCCGTCGCCGTCGGGGGCATGGACGAACACCTCGCTACCGCCGCGCGGGCCTTGCGGGTCGACCAATACCAGTGGCGCGCGCATGTCGGCGACGTTGGCAATGCCGGCGGTCTGCCACGCGATCAGGTTCGGCTTGAAGCGCAGGAAAGTTTCTTCGGGAAAATCCGACCAGATGCGACCGACGGACTGCGCCGACAACCCCAGCTCGGCGAGGTCTTCGTAGGCCCTGGCCTGGGCCTCGCGCACGCGCTCAGCGGCATGCGGCGGGCGTTCGAGGCCACTGCGCAGCACATAGCGCGCGCTGGTACAGAGGTCGGCGAGAAGTTTGTCTTTCCACGAATTCCACAGCTTCGCGCTGGTACCGGCGATGTCGGCGCAGGTGAGCAGATACAGATAGTCCAGGCGCTCGGAGTCGCCAACCGACACTGCGAAACGATGCACGACCTCGGGGTCGTTGATGTCCTGACGCTGGGCGGTGACGCTCATGTGCAGATGCCAGCGCACCAGCCAGGCGACGAGGTCGATGTCGGCGCTCGACAGGCCGAGCATCGCGCAGAATTCGCGCGCGTCTTTCTCGCCCAGTTCGGAATGATCGCCACCTCTCCCCTTGGCGATATCGTGGAACAGCGCGGCAAGAATCAGCAGTTCGGGTTTAGCCAATCGGTCGAACAGTTCGTGCGCAAGCGCGAATTCGCGGCTCGCGTCGGCGTCGGCGAACTTCGCCACGTTGCGCAGTACGCGCATGGTGTGTTCATCGACCGTGTAGACGTGGAACAGGTCGTACTGCATGCGTCCGACGACGCGCCCGAACGCGGGCAGGTACTGCGCAAGGACGCCGTAACGATTCATGCGCACGAGCGCGTGAACCGCCGGCGCGCCGCGGCGCAGCAGGCGCGCAAATGCGGCATTGGCGGCATCGTCGGTGGCGAGGTTGCGCCCGACGCGAAGCAGCGCCTCGTTGACGCGGCTGACCATCTCGGCCCTCAGCCCCTTGATGTTCGGATGCTCGATCCAGACGCGGAACAGATCGATCAACGCCGCCGGCCGGCGCAGGAACAAATCCGGCGAGTCGCAATCCAGCCGCCCACCGCGGCTGACGAAGTCGAGGCTCAAGCGTTGCGGCTCCGCCGCGCCGGCAGCGTCGTCGAGCGCTTCTTCGCAACGTTGCAGAAATTGCTCGCTGAGTCGCGCGACCACGATCGCCGCACGATAAAAACTCTGCATGAACTGCTCGACGCCGAGGTTCTGCGCGTGCTCATCGCTGTAGCCCAGACGCCTGGCCAGCTCGCGCTGGTAGTCGAACAGCAGGCGCTCCTCCGGTCGCCCTGCGGCGAGATGCAACGCGTAGCGGATGTGCTGCAAACGCGCCCCCGCGACGTCGAGCGCTTCGACTTCCGCGGCCGACAACATGTCGCAACCGACCAGATCGACCAGCGTCGGCGCGGCGAACAAGCGCTTGCCCAGCCACGGAATCAATTGCAGCGCGCGCAATCCACCGGGGCCGTCCTTGATGTTGGGTTCGAGGTTGTAAGCGGTATCGTTGAACTTGGCGCGACGGCGTTCTTCCTCGTCGCGCTTGGCGGCGAAATAGTGCGCAGGCGGCCACAGGGACGCGTCGGCCATCAATCGCTCGAACTCGTCCACGAGCGCACTGGCGCCTGACAATACGCGCGCATCGAGCAAGCTGGTGTAGATCACCGCGTCGGCGGCGGCCAGTTCGCGGCATTGCGTCAGCGTGCGCACCGCATGTCCGGGTTTCAGGCCGATGTCCCACAGGCAGGCGAAAAACGATTCCAACGCACGCACCGCAGCAGGCGCGGGCCGTTCGACCGTGAGCACGAGCAGGTCGACGTCGGAATACGGAAACATTTCCTCGCGACCGAAACCGCCGACGGCGAACAACGTCAACGATTCGGTTTCGCCCACGCAGGCGATCCAGACATGCTCGACGATGCGCTGGACCGCGCGCGACCGCGTGCGGATCAACTCGGTCGTGCCGGCATCATGCCGATCGCGGTCGATGGCGGAAAACGCGTCGGCCAACACGCGGTCGGTGTCGCCCAGCAGTTGCTTCAACGCAAGCCGCGCCTGCTCGGAAACGCCCGCGCGCGGCACGCTCCGGGGCAGGCGCGGCAGGCTCGAAGACGGATCGAACGCGAATGACGCCGCCCTGTCGGGCATGGGAAACCCCCTACGCCGCCGTGGGCCAAGGCGTCAATATTTCAAAGCCATCGTCGGTGACTGCCACCATGTGCTCCCATTGCGCCGACAAGGAGTGATCGCGCGTCACTACCGTCCAGCCATCGGGCAAGAGACGCGTTTCACGCCGACCGGCGTTGACCATCGGCTCGACGGTGAAGGTCATACCCTTTTCCAGACGCAGACCCTGACCGCGGTGGCCGTAGTGCAACACCTGCGGATCGTCGTGATACACCTGACCGATGCCGTGTCCGCAGTACTCGCGCACGACGGAAAATCCAGCCGCTTCGACGTGCTTCTGAATCGCGTGACCGATGTCGCCGAGGGTGGCGCCGGGCCGCACCTGCTCGATGCCGAGCATCATCGCCTCGAAGGTGACCGTACACAGGCGCTGCGCACGCACGTCGGGCTTGCCGACGTAATACATGCGGCTGGTGTCGCCGTACCAGCCATCGCGGATCACGGCCACGTCGATGTTGACGATGTCGCCGTCCTTGAGCACCTTCGCCGGGCTCGGAATGCCGTGGCAGATAACATGATTGACCGAAGTGCACACCGTCTTCGGAAAACCCTTGTAACCGACGTTGGCCGCAATCGCCTTTTGCACGTTGACGATGTGATCGTGACAGATCGCGTCGAGCTCATCGGTCGTCACCCCCGGCTTCACGTGCGGCGCGATCATTTCCAGCACTTCGGCGGCAAGGCGACCGGCGATGCGCATTTTTTCGATCTGTTCGGGGGTTTTGACGGTAACGGGCATGATGAAAACGGCAGCAATCCGGTCGCGCAGTATACCAAGCGCCCCGCCCCCGCCGACACGGCATGAAGCATCGTGCGACCCGTAGCGGAAAATCGTTATTTTCAAGTAGAGTCACGGCTCCACAAAACGCTTGGAGGGAATCCGTGTTCATTTGCAAACTGCGGTTTCGTAAATTCGCGCTCGTCGGCGCCGCCTCCCTGCTGGCCACAACTGCCGCCTGGGGCGCCACCATAACCGAATCCTTCGGCAATGCCAGCGCACCGAATTGGACGTTCGCCGGCAGCGCCCTGTTGACCGCGCCCTCGATCGACACGGCCCCCAACGGTTGGCTGCGTTTGATCAACTCCAGCGGCCAGGCTCCAGGGTTCGCTTACCATTCCCAAGTACTTCCAACGTCGAACGTCATCACCGTCGACTTCGATTTTGCCCTCTCGGCCGGCGTTGGCGCCCCCCCCGCAGATGGCCTGACTTTTTTCCTCTTCGACAGCGCCACGGCAACATTCTCGGGTGGCGCTGGCGGCGGTGCATTCGGTTATCTCTGCAGCGCCCCGACATGCACGACGGCAGATGGTTTGGCCGGCGGCGCACTGGCCATCGGTATTTCCGCAGGATATCCGAGCTACTTCGTCAATGGCGTCGCCGACTCCATCGCGCTTCGCGGAGCGCAGACAGGCAACTATCCCTTGATCGCCGACAGCGCCGCGCTCTCGCCCAAACCCTATTCCGGCGCACGCGGATTGACCTCGGCAGACCCAAACTACCGCCACGTACACATTCTGATGATTCCGAACGGCACTCCCGGTCAGATGGCCGTCACGGTCACCATGCAAGCGGGCGGCGTGACGACAACGGCTCTCAACAACGTCGCCGTCGCCGGTTTGCCGAGTAACGTGCGCTTCGGATTCTCCGCATCCGAAGGCCTCAACAGGGCCACCCAGGAAGTGCGCAACTTCAGTCTGCAAACTTCCCCGCCAGCCGTTGCCGCGCCCGCGCTGTCGGCGAGCATGCGTCTGTTGCTGCTTGCCGGGCTGGCGACGCTGGCAGTCGGCACCTTGGCAGCACGCCGCCGCGTTTGATCCGCCGCCCCCGCATAAACCCGGCCTCGCGGTCGGGTTTATGCTTTGCAGTGACTTGAAAACCCTGTAGAATCCGCGCCCGCCCCATCTCGGGGGCAAATCCGCACACGCCTGGATACCGTTGTCGGGGTGCTTCCGGCAAGACGCTACGCCGTCTTCCCGCGAGGTCGCCAACGTTGCAGGCGTGGAGGTTCCCAACCCCGGACTCGCCGCTTTCGACAGCGGTCGCGTCCATTTATGGAGTGTCATCCCATGTCTCAAGTCACCATGCGCCAGATGCTCGAAGCCGGCGTGCATTTCGGTCATCAAACCCGCTACTGGAATCCCCGCATGGCGCCGTACATCTTCGGCGCGCGCGGCAAGATCCACATCGTCAACCTCGAAAAAACCCTGCCGCTGTTCACCGACGCGATGAATTTTCTCTCGGCGATCGCGCAGAAGCGCGGTACCGTGTTGTTCGTCGGCACCAAGCGCTCGGCGCGCGACACGATCAAGGAAGAAGCCACGCGCTGCGGCATGCCCTACATCAGCCAGCGCTGGCTCGGCGGCATGCTGACCAACTTCCGCACGGTCAAGCAGTCGGTCGGTCGGCTGAAGGAAATCGAGGCGATGTCCACCGACGGTCGCTTCGAGAAACTGGTCAAGCACGAAGTGCTGGGCCTGGTGCGTGAGAAGGAAAAACTCGACAAGTCGCTCGGCGGCATCAAGAACATGAACGCCCTGCCCGACGCGCTGTTCGTGATCGACATCGGTCATGAAGACATCGCGATCAAGGAAGCCAAGAAGCTCGGCATTCCGGTCATCGCCGTGGTCGACACCAACTACGACCCAACCTTGGTCGATTACGCGATTCCGGGCAACGACGATGCGATCCGCGCCGTGCAGCTCTACGCGCGCGCCGCGGCCGACTCGGTGCTCGAAGGCAAGGCCGCCGCGCCGGCCTACGTCGCCGCCGCCAAGGACGAATTCGTCGAACTCGACGCCGACGGCAACCCGGTGACGAAGAAGCGCGCCGACGACCGCGACGACCGCCGCAAGCCGCCGCGCGGCAAGCCGGCGCCGAAGAAGGCCCCGACCGGTCAACGCCGCGGCCCCGCTCCGGCGGCAAAGAAGGCTGGCGAAAACGACGCAGCCGGTGTCGCCCGCGCCGGAGCCGAAGTCGCCGAGAACGAAGCGGCCGACAAGGACGCGGCGGTCTAAATCACCGCTTCCCTTCCCCCACCGGGGGAAGGTGGCGCGAAGCGCCGGATGAGGGAAGAGCCTCGCGGCGCTTGAAAGCACATCGTATATCGATGCGCCTTTCCCTCATCCGCCCTTCGGGCACCTTCTCCCGATGGGAGAAGGGAAGAAAAAATCCTGTCACGCGCGATCCGCAGAATCACGCCCACACCAATTCGAGGTACGACAATGGAAATCACCGCAACCCTGGTCAAGGAACTGCGCGAGCGCACCGGCGCCGGCATGATGGAGTGCAAGAAAGCGCTCACCGAGAACCAGGGCAACATCGATAGCGCCGCCGAGTGGCTGCGCAAGCAGGGT
>JAFEFR010000319.1 GCA_018240485.1 Pseudomonadota bacterium | reverse complement strand
TAAATGCCCCACACGGTACCGAGCAGACCGACAAAGGGGGCGGTCGAACCAGTCGTGGCCAGCCAGGTCAGGCCAGTTTCAAGGCGGCCGCTTTCGCGAGCGACGCCCTGACGCAATGCGCGATCGACGTACTCGGAGCGATTCAGCGACTCCGCAAGACGGCTGCCCTGCGCGGTGCTGTGCTGCTCCACGGCGGTGGTGACATCGAGTGCGATCTTCGAGAACGGTTCCCAACCGGGCTGCTCTTCGAGATGACGCTTGGCATCCGTGAGCGACTTGGTTTCGAAGAATTGTTCGCGAACCTTGTTGCCGCGTCCACGAATGCTGAACGTACGCCAGGCATTCAAGATGATGAACACGACGGAACCGATCGACATGATCACCAAGGTGACGAAGACGATATAGCCCAAGGCATCGGAGTTATGCAGCAGATGTTCGAAACCCATCTGTTGCAAGGCGGCGGCATTGCCTTGCCCGGCGACTGGTGCGGAAGCTGCTTCTTGTAACATGACCTTACCCTTAAGTTTGTGGTTCTGGAATTCCGCCGGAAGCGCCGGCAATCGTCACAACAATCAATCTGCCAAGGTGAAATCCACCGGAATCAACGCATAACCCTCGTACGGCACACCGCCCTTGCTTCCCGGATTAAACATCCAAGTCTTCGCCGCCGCAATCGCAGCCTGATCAAGTTCGCGATACCCGGAGGATTTCTCCACCGTGACTTCCTTGGGCGAGCCGTTCGTGGCGATCAGCACCTTGAGGATGACCTTGCCGGTGTGATGTTCGCGCACAGCCTGAGGCGGATACTTCGGTGGACGCATCTTGCGATAGCTGATGTCCTCGCTTGGCGCGATATCCACCGGAGCCGCCGGTGGCGCCGGTGGCGCCGGCGGTGCCGCTGGCGTCGACATCGGCGTCGCTTCCTGCGTCACCACGGGCGGCGGTGCCGGCGGCGGCGGTGTCGGCGGCGGTTTGATCTTCTCGACGATCTTCGGAGGCGGCTTCTTCGGCGGCTCCGG
>JAFEFR010000318.1 GCA_018240485.1 Pseudomonadota bacterium | reverse complement strand
GCGCCGCAGGCCACGTTGTAGTGCAGATTGCCGTCGCCCAGATGACCGAAGATGATTTGTCGGGTGCCGGGAAAGGCCGCTTGCAGCGCCGCCTGCGTGTCGCGCACGAACGCCGTCATGCGCGACAGCGGGATCGAAATATCGTGCTTGACGCTCTTGCCCGTCGCCTTCTCCGCCAGAGGAATGCTTTCGCGCAGATGCCACAGGGCACGGCTCTGCATCGTCGATTGCGCGATCACGGCATCGGCGACGAAGCCGGCGTCGATCGCCGACCCCAGCACCGCTTCGAAACGTTCGCGCGCGTGCGCTTCGGATTCGCTGTCCGACAACTCCAGCAACACGAACCACGGCATGGCCGCTGTCGCCGCATCGAAGGGCACGTGCTGCGACGGAAAACAATGCGTTACGTCATGCAGGCATTCGCCTGCCATCAACTCGAATCCGGTCAATGCGTCGCCAAAACCGGCGCGCGTACGCGCAAGCATGGCGATCGCCGCCGCGATCGAATCCAGCGCCAGCAAGGCGGTGCAGCGCGCGGCAGGCAGCGGATGCAGTTTCAACGTCGCCGCCGTGATCGTGCCGAGCGTGCCTTCGCTGCCGATGAACACATCGCGCAAGTCGTAGCCGGTATTGTCCTTGCGCAAACCGCGCAGGCCGTGCCAAATCTCGCCATCGGCAGTGACCACCTCCAGCCCCAGGGTCAATTCACGCATGCTGCCGTAGCGCAGCACCTGGGTTCCGCCGGCATTGGTTGCCAGATTGCCGCCAATCGTGCAGCTGCCTTCGGCCCCAAGACTCAGCGCGAACAGACGGCCAACGTCGCGCGCGGCGTTCTGCACCGTTTGCAGGATGCACCCCGCTTCGACTTCCATCGTGTCGTTGTCGGTATCGATGGCACGGATACGATTCATGCGCAACAAAGACAGCACCACGGCGCGCCCCGAATCGTCGGGCGTCGCTCCGCCGCACAACCCCGTGTTGCCGCCTTGCGGCACGACCGGCACGTCGGCCTGCGCGCACAGGCGAACCACGGCGGCGACGTCGGCACTCGAACCCGGCCGCACCACCGCCAGCGCACGACCTTGAAAACGGCCACGCCAATCCGTCGTGTACGGCAGCGCATCCTCACCCGTCACGACATTGGTCGCGCCAACCACGGCGCGCAGTGCATCCAGAAAATCCATGTCGTCGAGGCTCCGCTTCGTCACGGCGATGAGAATGCGAGTGTAATCGGCT
>JAFEFR010000317.1 GCA_018240485.1 Pseudomonadota bacterium | reverse complement strand
TTCCCGACCAATGCCGCGTTGAGCCAGACCGGCGCACTGCCCAACGGCGTGACGTTCACCAACAACGGCAACGGCACGGCGACGCTGGCCGGCACGCCGGCGGCGGGAACCGTCGGCAATTATCCGCTGACATTCACCGCGAACAACGGCGTGTCACCGAACGCCACGCAAACTTTCACCTTGACCGTGAATCAGGCGCCGACGATCACGAGTCCGAGCACGGCCTACTTCGTGGTCGGCAGCCCCGGCAGTTTCACCCTCACGACGACGGGAACCCCGACACCTGCGGTGAGTGAAACGGGTGCGTTGCCTGCGGGCCTGACCTTCGTGGACAACGGCAACGGCACGGCGACATTGAGCGGCACGGCCGCCGTGGGCACGACTGGCACGTATCCGCTGACGATCACGGCGAGCAATGGCGCCCAGCCTGCGGCGACGCAAACGCTGAACGTGCTCGTGTACGTGCCGGCGGCGCCCGCGCCGACGTTGACGCGAGGCGGCTTGCTCCTGCTGCTTGGCGCGCTGTTGGCCGGAACCTTCCTAGGCTTGCGCCGCACGCGACAGCGCGTCTGAGCGCGACCAATCGGGCGCAACCGGCACTTTGCCGCGTTGCGCCCGACACGTGCCGTCGTGGCACGTAAAGCCGGATTTGGATTGGGCGTGAGGCCTATAGCCTGACCTAGATGCGTGGTGCGTAGTCGATGTCGATCACGACGAAGCGTTTGTTGCCCGCTGGCAACGGCGCATCAAATTGGTCGTCGATGCGTTTCTTCAGCGCCGCACGCGCGAGTGGCGAATCGATGCTGATCCAGCCGAGCTTGGCATCGGTTTCATCCGGGCCGACGATGCGCAGGCGCTGAACGCGGCCGTCCTCGTCTTCGATGGCGAACCATGCGCCAAAAAAAATCGCGCCGCAGTCACTTGGCGCGGCATCGGCGACTTTCAACTCCGGCAAGCGCTTGCTCAGATAGCGTACGCGCCGGTCGATTTCGCCGAGTTGCTTTTTGCGATACGTATACTCGGCATTCTCCGAGCGATCACCCTCGGCCGCCGCCGCAGCCAGCGCCTTGACCACCTCGGGCCGGCGCACGCGCCAGAGTTCGTCGAGTTCCGCCTTGAGCCGCGCCTGCCCCGCAGCCGTGATGATCGCGGTCGATGCGGCTTGCGCGGCGCGCCAGCGGGTCATGGGCCTGCGTGACAGATCACTTGCGCAGCAGCGAGCCGAGCACGCCGCGCACCAGCGACGTGCCAATGCGGCTGCCGCCGCTGCGGATGGCGGATTTGGCCATGGTTTCGATCATGCCTTGGCGGCGGGTGGTGCCGAAGACAGCATCGCTGATGGCTTTGCTCCAACCGGAACTCGCCGCTGGTTGTTGCGCGGGGCTGGTGCCGCCTGCGCGATTGTCGATCGAGGGCACGGATGCGGTGGAACCGGTGCGCTGGGTCAGAATCTCGTAAGCCGACTCGCGATCGATCGCGGTGTCGTACTTGCCGCCAACCGGCGAGCGAGAGCGGATCGTCGCGCGTTCGGCGTCGCTGATCGTGCCGATGCGGCAAGTCGGCGGCACGATCAGCGCGCGCTCCACCGGCAGCGGCACGCCACCTTCTTGCAGCGTGGATACGAGCGCTTCGCCGACGCCGAGTTGGGAGATGACTTGGGTGATATCGCCCACGAGCGGATTCGGCGCAAAGGTTTGCGCGGCGGCGTTGACCGCTTTTTGATCGCGCGGGGTGAACGCGCGCAGCGCGTGCTGCACGCGATTGCCGAGTTGGCCGAGGATGACGTCGGGCGCATCGTCCGGATTTTGCGAACAGAAGTACACGCCGACGCCTTTGGAGCGAATCAGACGCACGACCTGTTCGACGCGCTTTTGCAGCGCCGGCGGGCAGTCGTCGAACAACAGGTGCGCTTCGTCGAAGAAGAACACGAGCTTGGGCACGTCCAGATCGCCGACTTCGGGCAGTTTCTCGAACAGCTCGGACAACAGCCACAGCAGAAACGTCGAGTACAACATCGGCTTCAGGATCAATTGATCCGCCGCGAGAATATTGACGATGCCGCGCCCGTCGAGCCCCACGCGCATGAAGTCGGCGAGATCGAGCGCCGGCTCGCCAAAGAACGCATCGCCGCCGGCATTCTCCAGTTGCAGCAGGGCGCGCTGGATCGCGGCGATCGAGGTCGGGCTGATGAGGCCGTATTGCGCGGACAGTTCCTTCGCATGCTCCTTGTCTGCGGCGAAATTGAGCATCGCGCGCAGGTCCTTGAGATCGAGCAGCAGCCAGCCATGGTCGTCGGCGGCCTTGAACACGATTTCGAGCACGCCGGACTGCACATCGTTGAGTTCGAGCAGGCGCGCGAACAGGGTCGGCCCCATCTCGCTCACAGTCGCGCGCACGGGGTGCCCGAGCTTGCCGTAGATGTCCCAGAAGATGACCGGATTCGCGCTCGGCGCGAAGGTGGCGACGCCGAGTTTGTCCAGCCGCGCTTGCAGCTTGTCGTTGACGACGGCGGCCTGCGACATGCCGGCCAGATCGCCCTTCACATCGGCGAGAAACACCGGCACGCCGAGTTTGGAGAAACCTTCGGCCATCACCATCAGCGAGACCGATTTACCCGTACCGGTCGCGCCTGCGATCATGCCGTGACGATTGCCGTATTTCGCGCGCAGGAAAATATCCGGCGTCTGGCTCTTCGCCAATTGGCTTTTACCGAGAAGAATGTCGTTCGTCATGTTTGCCCCGAAATCGTCTGCTTTCCCCGCGCGGATGTTCTCACGCCCGCTTCGGATTCGACAGTCTTGCCGACCCCGGCAAGATGCGCTGTCTTGCCAGATGCGGAGCCGCGCCGCGGTTTGTGCTCGAATGCCGCGCGACGGGACGGATGTTGCTTGTTTGCCATGCGCGCGTCCTGTATCCTGCGCGGCCTTCAACAGCCGGACTCTGCGGAATGATCCGGTCGTTGCATGCGGAGAGATGTCCGAGTGGTTGAAGGAGCACGCCTGGAAAGTGTGTAAGCGGCTTATACCCGCTTCGCGGGTTCGAATCCCGCTCTCTCCGCCATATTCGAAATCGACGCCGGTACGCGCCGGCATCGTCCGTCCATGGCGGTCCCGTTGGTTCTCTCGCGACGATAGTTTGCAAACCCCGCCAGGGCCGGAAGGCAGCAACGGTAGTGAATGATTCGGGTGCCGGGATGCGGCTGACGGGACTGCCACCTTTTTGTATTCCGGTGCGATCTTCCGCAGCGGCATCGTCGTTTCGACGCACGTTGCCGCCGTCGACCGCGGCCCTTCGCCGGCGCTGGCGCTGTTGCGGCGCATCCACTACAATCCGCACCCTTGTCGGTGTCCGTATCACTCTCAACAGAGGTCAGGCAATTCCATGAGCACCATCGAAGAGCGGGTCAAGAAAATCGTCGTCGAACAACTGGGCGTCAAAGAAGATGCGGTGACGCAGAACGCGTCCTTCGTGGACGACCTCGGTGCCGATTCGCTCGATACCGTCGAGCTCGTCATGGCGCTCGAAGAAGAATTCGAATGCGAAATTCCGGATGAGGAAGCCGAGAAAATCACCACCGTGCAGCAAGCGGTGGACTACATCAAGGCGCACGTCAAAGCCTGATTGCGTCGAATCGGATGTCGTGAACTGCGCCCAAGTGGCGCAGTTTGCGTTTTTGTCTCCGCAGAACGGGCGTTTGAAAACGCAGCGTTCCGTGGCGGATTTCATCGAACGTGGCCGTTGCGGATGGCGGCTGCTCGACTCTCGCTATCAAGCAGGAACGCAAAGGCAACGTCATGAGCAAGCGACGCGTAGTGGTTACCGGCCTCGGCATCGTCAGTCCGGTTGGCAACGAGGTGACGACGGCATGGAAAAACATCCGTGAAGGCGTGAGCGGCATCGGCCCGGTCACGCACTTCGATGCGAGCGCGTTCCCGACGCGCATCGCCGGCGAAGTGCGCGATTTCGATCCGACCTTGTACGTTGCGGCGAAAGACGTGAAGAAGATGGATCCGTTCATCCATTACGGCATCGCCGCTTCGATCCAGGCGTTGGCCGACGCGGGCTTGTCCACCCACGAGCACGACGCCGAACGGATCGGCGTCGCCGTTGGCGCCGGCATCGGCGGCATCCACACGATCGAAAAGACTGCCATCACCTATCACGAAAGCGGGCCGCGCAAGATTTCGCCGTTCTTCGTGCCGAGTTCGATCATCAACATGGCGGCAGGCAACCTGTCGATCATGCTCGGTCTGAAAGGGCCGAACATCGCCTGCGTCACCGCCTGCACGACGGCGACGCACAACATCGGCCTCGCCATGCGCATGATCCAATACGGCGATGCCGATGCGATGGTTGCCGGCGGTGCCGAATACGCGACCTGCGGCACGGCAATGGGCGGATTCTGCTCGGCGCGCGCGATGTCCACGCGCAACGACGAGCCGACCAAAGCCAGCCGCCCCTGGGACAAGGATCGCGACGGTTTCGTGCTGGCCGACGGTGCCGGCGTGCTCGTGCTCGAAGAATACGAACACGCGAGGAAGCGTGGCGCGAAAATCTACTGCGAGATCGTCGGTTTCGGAATGTCCGGCGATGCCTATCACATCACCGCACCGAGCGAGGGCGGCGAGGGCGCGGCGCGCTGCATGCGCAATGCGCTCGCCGACAGTGGCGTTGCCGCCACCGACGTGCAATACATCAACGCGCACGGTACATCGACGCCGCTCGGCGACGTCGGCGAAGTGCTCGCGGCAAAAACCGTGTTCGGCGAACATGCGCATAAATTGGCGATCAGCTCGACCAAATCGATGACCGGCCATCTTCTGGGCGCGGCCGGTGGCGTCGAGGCGATTTTCACCGTGCTCGCCTTGCGCGACGGCGTGTTGCCGCCGACGATCAACCTCGACGAACCCGGCGAAGGCTGCGACCTCGACTTCGTGGCGAACGTGGCGCGCGATGCGCACATCGACGTCGCGGTGTCGAACTCGTTCGGCTTCGGCGGCACCAACGGCTCACTGGTGTTTCGCCGCCTTTGATCCGCCCGGCTT
>JAFEFR010000316.1 GCA_018240485.1 Pseudomonadota bacterium | reverse complement strand
CGATAACCATGTCCGTGCCAATAGCTTCCGTAGAAGCCGAGACTGACTGCCGGATAACCCCAACCGTACCAGCCTGGACCGTACGAATAAGGCCCGTAGTAGTAGCCTTCGTATCCAGGAGCCGCGTAATAGTCGCCGTGATAGCTGTCGTCGTAGTCGACGACGGCATTGCCGTTGCCGCCGTCATAGGCAACGCCACTGCGTACCGGATAGTAGACACAACCGCCAAGGCCAAGACTTGCCGCGACAAGCATGACCAGCGCGCTGCATTTGATCGCCGATTTCATGGCAAAACCCTCACTGGAAACGGTGTTGAGAACATACTCGCGCCGGGTTGAATGAGACCTTAGCGGCAGTGCTCACAAAATTTCACTCAGCCGCGCGCGACCCTGTCCACCCAGGTGGAAAATGCCGTCATGAACTTGCCGAGAAATTCTGCGGTCGCCGGAACGAATCGGCCATCGGCGGCGAGCAGTTTGTCGACCCCACTCAAATACGCTTCGGGCTGCTGCATGGGCAACACATCGAGAAAAACCAGGGATTGCCGAAGATGATGATTCGCCCCGAAACCTCCGATGGCCCCGGGCGAAGACGACACGATTGCGCCGGGCTTGCCACCAAACACGTTCTTCCCATAAGGGCGAGAACCGACATCCAGCGCATTTTTCACCGCCGCGGGCATCGATCGATTGTATTCCGGTGTCACGAATATCACCCCCTGCGCCAATTTCATCTGCTCGCGAAAGCGTTGCCAAGGCGCGGGCGGCGCATCGGTTTCCAGATCAGGGTTGTAGAGCGGAAGATCGCCGATTTCGACAACATCGAGTTGAAGCGAGGCCGGTGCCTGCTCCGCCAAGGCATGGGCGATTTTTTGGCTGAACGAATTTTCGCGCAGACTACCAACGAGGACGGCAATATGTTTGGGGTTCATGGAAAGCTTCCTGTTGCAGGGAAAATGGTATCAAGAGTCAAAACCTCGGCTGCGATATCTGCTCGAGAAACGCCGGCAATACGCGGGGCTCCGCCAGCAAGGTGAAAATGACGCCATAGGCCGCACCCCACAGATGCGCACTGTGGTTGATATTGTCGTGCCCCTGCCTTTCCATGTAAATCGAGTAGGCCACGTAGGCGACGGCATAGAGAATCGCCGGCATCGGCAAAAACCACACATAGATTCGCGACCACGGACTCAACAAGATAAACGCGAACAACACGGCCGACACCCCGCCGGATGCGCCAAGGCTGCGATAGCCGGGGTTGTCCTTGTTGGCGAAATAACTGGGCACAATCGCAACGACCACACCACCGGCATAGAACAGGGCAAACCCGAACGGCCCAAGGACATGCTCGTAGAATCCCTCCAATATCCTGCCGAAGAAATACAGCGTCATCATGTTGAACAAAAGATGCATGCCGTCTGCGTGGATCAATGCATGACTGAGAAAGCGGTAGTATTCGCCGCGCCTGATCGCCGGCGGCCAGAAAATCAGCTTGTTGATCCACTGCGCATTGTTGAATCCGAGAAAGGAAATGCCGCAGGTGATGGCGATAATCGAAAGTGTCGTGATCATTGGAACCCGTGATGAAATATGAAAATCTTCGGTCGCCGCTGGCCATGCGTGACCCGCACTCTGCAATGGTAGAGGAAATCCGATGCTGACGATCCATACCGAGAACCCGTCATCGTGTATCGTCTGGCATCCAGGCATGACACGACCCGCCGCAACGCCGATCTGGCTCGATCTGCTCGATCCGGATCCCGCCGAACGCGTCTGCGCCGAGAGCTTGCTCGGTGCGAGCCTGCCGCAGCGCGACCAGATCAGCGCGATCGAGCTTTCCAGTCGCCTGCGCGGGGATCACGACATCTTGCGGCTGAACGTTCCCGCGTTCGCGCGCGGCGATGCGGGACTCGGCGCGATGACGCCGCTCGGTTTCGTGCT
>JAFEFR010000315.1 GCA_018240485.1 Pseudomonadota bacterium | reverse complement strand
TCGTAGCGATCGGCGCGACCGGCCAACGACGCCGTAAAGGTCGACAGGATCGGTATGCTGAATTCCACGCCGCCGGAGTAGCGCGTGCGACTGCCGCTGCCGGTGTTGTAGTCGAAGAACGGATCGGCGAACGACCAGCCGTTGTTGATGGCGGGATTGGTGCGCGGATCCGGGTGCAGGGCGAAAGTTTGCTTGTTGGCTTCGAGCACGCTGGCGAATCCAAGCGGCCCGGCCGGGAGGTTGAACAGGTCGCCGGTCAAGGTCAGCTGCGCCTGATTCATCGAGGTGAGCGAATCGTTTTGTCCGGCAACGCCGAAGGTCTGATACTGGGCCGGCGTGATCGCTTTCCAGAAGTTGGTGGAATTATAGATCGGCAATCCGCTGGCAGCATCGGTGCCGAGTTGCTGGCCGAAGAAATAATTGAACATGCCCTGTTCGTTGAGACCGGTCCAGGATTCGTGCACCCAGTAGACCGAACGGCCAATATTGGCATCCCAGCTGAACCGACCGTCGAGAACGGTGCCTTTCAGGCCGGCGTGGATATCCCAGTCCTGCTCACGGTCGTAAGTGTTGCCTGCCCCGCCGATCTCGGGGATGCTCAACTGCCGAAAGTAGTTGTTGATGACGCTGCCCGAGGCTTGGTCGTAAAAGGCAGCACCATTGTAGTTGTACAAGTACGGCAGTTCGGTGTTGCCAATGCCGGTCGTGCGCCACAGCCCGAGTGCGCCGTAGGCCTGAATGCCGTTGCCGAAGTTGTACTCGCCGTAGATGTAACCATTCTTGTCGTCGCGACCCGGGGTCAGCACCCAGTCCTTGAATACGGCGTTTTGCGCGCAGTAGGGGCCGCCCGGGCTGTTCTGCACGCGCCACTGATTCTGGAATGCGCTCTGGGAACAAGCGCCGCTCGGCGGAGCGATATAGTTGCCGTTACTGTCCGTAAGCTGCGCGCCGGCGGTCGATTGATAACCATATTGGCGCGCGACTTGGCCCCAGGTGCCGTAGCCGGCGTCGGATTCGTGTTCGGTGTACGGGCGGTCGCGCCCGAACAACGCACTGCGATGGGCGCGCTCAAAATTGTAGACGATGTGCCAGTTGTCGCCGCTGTTGCCACCGGTGAAATTGAAGTCGCCGAAGTTGCGCTGGCCGCGTTCGGAGCGGCCGGCAGTCACGTCGATCTGGTAGCCGTCGTAATTGTGCTTGAGAATGATGTTGATCACGCCGGAGATCGCATCGGATCCGTAAATCGCCGAGGCGCCGGTCGCGAGAATCTCCACGCGGTCGATCATGCCGGTGGGGATGTTGTTGAGGTTCTGGAAGCTGCGGCTGGCACCGGCCGGCTGCGGATAATCGTCGATACGGCGACCGTCGACCAAAATCAGTGTGCGGTTGGCGCCAAGTCCGCGCAGGTTGGCCTGGCGCGCGTTGACGCTGGTGCTGCCCCAACTGGGCGGTGTTTCGACCGGAAACGATTGGCTCAGCGAGCCGACCAGTTCGAATACCGTATTGAAACCCTCCGCCTTGATTTCGGCACCGGTAATCACCGTCACCGGCGCGGGCCCCTCGACCTCGCTGCGCGCGATGCGCGAACCGGTGACGAGGATTGTCTCCATTTTTGTCGACTTGCCGTCGTTCTGTGTGCCTTGCGCGCTCTGTCCGGACTGGGCGTGGGCCCCGGCCGAGAGGAACAGGGCAAAGGCGATGCTGTTGACCAATGTCTTGCGGACCATCTGAGTAGCCATTTTTGTTCCTCGTTGCGCGATTGACGGTATTTGGATCGATCCAAACTGAAATCACTATACTGTTTTTTTAACATTTGTGCATTCCGCATTGCAGCACCGTGTCAAAGCCCGACATGATGGGAAAACGTATTTCGTCAGCGATGGGGTGTGCGATCGAAATCGACGGGGCCGGCTGGACGAGCCGATGCGATCGGGCGTGCGCTACCTATTGCTCGTACCACGGTCAATGTCTGCTTGAGCGGGAGCTCGCGGCTCGATGCGCCGACCATAAGGCGGTAGGCGCCTGGTTCGACTGTCCAGCGTCGGTCGCGGTCGAGCGTCGCGAGCACCTGCGGGCCGATGGCAAACGCGAGCGTGCGCCGCTCGCCGCGCTTGAGATGAACGCGCTGCACGCCGCGCAGCGCGAGCACGGGCTGGGCGAGAGTCGACTGCATCGGCCGCACGTACAGTTGCACGACTTCGTCGCCGTCGCGCGCGCCGGTGTTCTGCACGGTGACGCGCAGCGTCGCCGCCTCGCCCGGTTTGATCTGCGCCCGGTCCAGCACCGCGTTCGAGTAGGCGAACGTCGTGTAGCTCAGTCCGTAGCCGAACGGAAACTGCGCCTCGCCGCTGAGGTTGTCGTAGTCGTCGCCGCGCCCGCCCGGCTTGTGGTTGTAGACCAGCGGCAGTTGCGCCGTGGACAGCGGCCAGGTGATCGGCAGGCGGCCGCCGGGATTGGCATCGCCGAACAGCGTTTGCGCGACCGCCTCGCCGCCGGCCTCGCCGGGATACCAGACGGCAAGGATGGCGTCCGCCTCGGCGTCCCAGTGTTGCATCGTCACTGCGCTGCCGCCGACGAGAACGACGATCAGCGGCTTGCCGGTCGCGTGCATGGCATGGATCAACGCTTCTTGGTCGCCGGGCAGGTCGAGGCTCGCGCGATCGCGGAACTCGCCTTCGCGGATGCCGGCGACGACGACGATCGCGTCCGCCTCGCGCGCGAGTGCGCGCGCCTGCGCGCGCCGCGCCTCGCCGTCGTCGCGCGCGCCGGCGTTCCACAGCAGGCGGATGCGACCGCCGCCGCGCATTTCGCGGAATTCGACGATGATCGGATGGTGGCCACCATCGCTGAAATCGACATCGACGAGATCGCGATGGAACGATGCCTTGGTCCAGCGATCGATGACGAGCTTACCGTCGAGATAGAGGCGAAAGCCGTCGTTGCCTTCGAGGCCGACGCGATAGCGCCCCGCGCCCGGAGCGAGCAGCTCGCCGCGCCAGCGCAACGAATAATTGTCTGCCGCCGCCCTGGCATCGGGAGGTGCCAGCATCCAGTGGAAGTCGACGACGGGATCGACGCGTTGCGCCACCGGCACGCCGGACAGCTCGGCGGAATCGAAAATGGCGGCCTGCAGCCCCGGCGCGCCGTCGTGGCGCAGGTGCGCGGCATCGATGGTCAGGTAATCATCCGTGTTGCGTGCACTGCCCTGGGCGTAGAGGATCTTCGTCGCCTTGCCCGCGCGCTGCTTCAAGCCGTCGAGAATGCTGATCGTGCCGATGCCCTTGCCGCTGTAGCCGCCGAGGCGGGCCTCGCTGGCGTCCTCGCCGAGCACGAGTAGGGTTTTCGGATTTGCGAACGGCAGTGCGCCGTGGCGATTCTTGAGCAGCACGAACGATTGCAGCGCCGCCTGCCGCGCCAGTTCGCGATGCGCGCCATTCTGCAGCGGGCGGCGTGCCGCGTTTTCATCGACGTAAGGATGATCGAACAGGCCCAGCTCGAATTTCGCGCGCAGCACGCGCGCGACGGCATCGTCGATGCGCGCCTGCGCGATCGAGCCGTCGAGAAACGGCGGCAGGAACAATTCCGCCTGCTCGACCTGGGTCTGGAAGATGACATCGAGGCCGGCACCGATCGCCATGGCGGTCGCCTGCGCGTAATCGCGCGCGGTGTGGTGCAGCACGTTGGCGCCGCCGACCGCGCCGGCATCGGAGATGACGAAGCCGCGGAATTTCCACTCGTCCTTCAGCGTCTGCGTGAGCAGCCACGGGCTCGCGCTCGCCGGCGTGCCGTCGACGCTGTTGTACGCGGTCATCAGCGAGCGCACGTGCGCCTGCTCCACGGCCGCCTTGAACGGCGGGAACTGCACTTCGTCGAGCCAGCGCGCGCTTTTCTCGATCGGGTAGCTGTCGCGGCCGCCGTCGCCGACGTTGGCGATGAAGTGTTTGGGCGTGGCGATGACGTTTTCGCTTTCGATCGCCCGCATGAAGGCGCTGCCGAGCAGCGTGGTCAGGTACGCATCTTCGCCGTAGGTTTCCTCGACCCGGCCCCAGCGCACGTCGTCGGCAATGTTGACGACCGGCCCGAGCAGATCGCGCAGGCCGCGCGCCTTCGCTTCGACGGCGATGGCCTTGCCGACCGCGCCGACCAGGTTCGCGTCGAAACTCGCGCCGAGGCCGATCGCCTGCGGGAACGCGGTGGCATCGCCGCGCACGAGGCCGTGCAAGGCCTCGTCGAACGGCAGCATCGGAATGCCGAGCCGGGTCTCGTCGACGAAGTAGCGCTGCATGGCGTTGATCCGGTGCGCCAACGACGCGGCGTTTTCGTGGGTGTCGTAGCTCAGCATCTGTTGGTCGGCGCCGCCTTGCGCGTCGGCGCCGACCTGCAGGCCGAAGATGCCGTGGCGGAATTGCGCGCGATTCGCCGGCGTGACCTCGCCGGGGACCATGAACAACTGCCAGAACTTTTCCTCCGGGGTCATGCGCGCGAGCAGATCGGCGACGCGCGCATCGACGCCAACCTTCGCGTCCTTGTAGGCAGGAATGTGTCCGGAATCATCAGCCTTTGAGAGCGCCGGCGCGATCGCAATCGCGACGGCGATAAACAGTCCGACGGCACGGTGTCCAATCGGCACAGTGGGCTTCACGCGGCGCGGCGCAAGGCGTGGAGCACTTCGTGGCACGCGCCCATGGTGTGGTAGTCGGTTTTGCCCGCGGGGCTTTTCTCGTCGCTGTATTTGCGGTTGTCGGCGTCGAGGATGCGGTACCAGGCGCCGTAGCGGTGATCGACGAGGTGCTGCCAGGAGTAGGCCCAGAGCTTGTCGTACCAGGTCCAGTATTTTTCCTCGCCGGTGCGGCGCGCGAGCAAGGCGGCGGCGGCGAGCGATTCGGCCTGTACCCAGAAGTACTTGTCCGAATCGCAGACGGTGTAGTCGGGCGCGAAGCCGTAGACCATGCCGCCGCGCGCCATGTCCCAGGAATGGGTCAGCGCCGTGTCGAACAGGTGTTTCGCGGTCGGCAGCAGCCAATCGATCGGACGATGGCGGTCGAGGATGAGCAACAGCTTGGCCCATTCGGTCTGATGGCCCGGCTGGAAGCCCCACGGGCGGAACAGGTGCTTGGGGTCGTCCTTGTGGTACTCCCAGTCGATGCGCCATTGCGTGTCGTAGTGCTCCCAGACCAGGCCGTTTCCCTGCTTCGCCTGGCGCCGGGTCATGTTGTCGGCGAGCAGCAGCGCGCGTTCGAGATAGCGCGATTCGTTCGTCGCCTCGTAGGCGGCCAGCATCGCCTCGCACATGTGCATGTTGGCGTTCTGGCCGCGGTAGTCGGTGAACTTCCAGTTGGCGTCGGCCTCGTCGCGATACAGGCCCCAGGCTTCTTCCCAGAAATGTTTCTGCAACAGGTCCCAGGTTTCGTCGAGCCAGGGTTTGGTTTCGTGGAAGCCGGCCTTGTACGCGGTGGCATAGGCGAGCAGGACGAAAGCAAGGCCGTAGCAATGGTTCCAGCGATCCTCGGGTTTGCCGTCACGCAGCGTCCAAGCATAGCCGCCGGTGCGCGGATCGCGATGCACCTCGCGCAGATAACGCAGGCCGTGCCGCACGGCGTCGTGGTATTCCGCGTTGCCGAACTCGCCCAGCGCCATGGCGTAGTTGAACACGAAGCGCGTGCTTGACACGAGATGGCGGTGGCTGCGGTCGTAGACCGTGCCGTCGTCCTTGAAGTAGTGGAAGAAGCCGCCGGTCGGGTCGATGCAGCGTGGATGGTAGAACGCCATCGTCTGGCGGATGTGCGCGAGCAGGAATTCCCGGCTGCGGAAATTCGGGAGGCTGGGCGGGTTCATGTCGGGAGATGGCCGTCG
>JAFEFR010000314.1 GCA_018240485.1 Pseudomonadota bacterium | reverse complement strand
GCCGCCGAAGAGTCCGGCTTCATCACCGGCGCCAACATCCCGGTGAATGGCGGCTACTTCGTCAGCTTTTGATCGCCACCCGCGGTTGCCCGCTCGCCGCCGCGCTGTCGCGCCTCCGTCGCACGCCGCTCACCACTGCGTGCGTCCGGGTAACAACCCACGCAATTCCTGCTCGGTCAGGTTGCGCCACTGGCCGATTTTGAGCGCGCCGAGCTTGACGTTGACGATGCGCACGCGGCGCAACTGGGTCACGCGGTAGCCGAACGCCTCGCTCATCAGGCGAATCTGCCGGTTCAGCCCCTGCGTCAACACGATGCGGAAGCCGAACTTGGCGATGCGCGCGGTCTTGCACGGGCGGGTCATCTGCCCGTGCACGCGCACCCCGCGCGCCATGCCGGCGAGGAACTCGGGGCTCACCGCCTTGTTCACGCCGACCAAGTATTCCTTCTCGTGCTTGTTCTCGGCGCGCAAAATCTCGTTGACGATGTCGCCGTTGCTGGTCAGCAGGATCAGGCCTTCGGAATCCTTGTCGAGGCGGCCGATCGGGAAGATGCGCTCGGCGTGATCGACGAAGTCGACGATGTTGCCCTTGACCTCGTGCTCGGTCGTGCAGGTGATGCCGACCGGCTTGTTCAGCGCGATGTAGACGTGTTTGCGCCCGCGCGCGCCGGCGCGCCGCTGCAGCAGCGGCTGGCCGTCGATCCGCACTTCGTCGCCTTCCCCGACCTGGCTGCCGATGCCGCCGGGCTTGCCATTCAGAGTCACGCGTTTTTCCGCGATCAGGCGATCGGCTTCGCGGCGCGAACAGTAGCCGGTCTCGGCGATGTATTTGTTCAGGCGTTTCGAGAGCGCCTCGTCCGGTGCGGTGGTCTCGTCTTCGGCGGTCATGTTGCGGCGCGGGCTGTTCGACATCGGCCGCCGAGTATACCGCGCGCTCAGTCGCCCCCGGCCGGATAGACCGCGACGCGCAGCGGCGACGGCGGTGCGATTGCATCGAGGACAGTCACACGCAGCTTGCGCAGCGTCGTCGGCGCAATGCGGTCGAGCTTGCAGGCGCCGATGGTCGAGCCCTGCGCGAGTTCCTTCCAGTCGCCATCGCCCGCGCCGTGCAAGACATACTTCGCCACGCGCTGACCCTGCGCGATGTCTTCGGCGAGGCGCACGATGCCGATCGGCTGCGCGGCGCCGGGATCGATTTCGGCGACGGCGCTGCGCTCACCAGTTTTTTTCCACACCACCTTTTTGCCCGCCGCGAGATCGTGCGCGAACAGCGCATCGCGCGACTTGCGCCACTCGCGCAGGCGCGCGACGTCGTTGGCGTGAAACAGCCCTGCGCGCGTCGGCGGCACGTTGAGCAGCAGTTTCGCGTTGTGTCCGACCGAGTTGAACCAGATGTCATTCAACTGCTCGACACTCTTGACCTTGTCATCCTCGGCCGCGTGATGGAACCAGCCCGGCCGGATCGACACGTCGGCCTCGGCCGGACGCCACACGCTGCCGTGCGCATCGCCGTGCAGCAGCGCGCGCGTGACCGCGGGGCTGTCCGCGCCCGGATACGGCACCGCGGCGGGATCGATCATCGCCCAGTTCGGATCACCGGCCATGCCCTTCTCGTTGCCGCACCAGCGCACGTCGGGTCCCGCGTCGGAGAACATCACCGCGTTCGGTTGCAACTTGCGCACGAGCGCGTGGATGCGCGGCCAGTCGTAGGTCTGGCGCTT
>JAFEFR010000313.1 GCA_018240485.1 Pseudomonadota bacterium | reverse complement strand
GGGGCTCGGCTTGCTTGAATCCGCGCAATACCCGCACCTCGCCGAGACGATCGATTTCCACGAGCGCAACGAGGCGGTCGTAGGGATCAAGCGCACGGCACAGTGGTGTCTCGCTCGCATCAGGCAACCTGAAGCGTTTGCCGTGACGCAGCGCCATCGCCTGCTCCGAAGAAAGCGCCAGCACGGGCAACGCCGTCAAGCCCTGCTCAAGCGAGAGCAGCAACCCGTCGAGGCCGGCCAACCCCGCTTCGGCATGAATGCGTTCGAGTTGCTCCCATGTCCACATCGCCGGCTGCGTGAACGGCGCGACCCACTCCCGGCGCAACGCCGTCAAGTGCGCGCCGCAGCCGAGCCTTTCGCCCAGATCGCGCGCGAGACTGCGTACATACGCGCCTGAGCCGCATTCGACATGCAGGGTGAGCAGATCGCCGCAGCGCTCGATGAATTCAAAGGCGAATACCTCGACCTCACGCGCCGGCACTTCGACCGCCTCGCCCCGCCGCGCGCGTTTGTACAGCGGCACTCCACCTTGCTTTATTGCCGAATAAGCGGGTGGAATCTGCACGATGCGACCGCGAAATCCGGCCAGTGCGGATCCGATCATCGCCGCATCGATCGTCGGCACGGGACGTGTTTGGAGAACGTCGCCCTCGGCATCGTCGGTCGTCGTCGTCACCCCGAGTCGGCACTGCGCCGTGTACGCCTTGCGCGCGCCGAGCAGATAACCGGCAATCTTGGTCGCCTCGCCAAAGCAGATCGGCAGCAAGCCGGTCGCGAGCGGATCGAGGCTGCCAGTGTGGCCGGCCTTCTCCGCCTTGAACAAATGCCGCGCTTTTTGCAGCGCCTGATTCGAACTCAAACCCAGCGGTTTGTCGAACAGCAGAATGCCGGAGATATCGCGGAATGATCGTCGTGAAATCACAAAATCGGTGCCGCGCCTCCCCTTTTCCCCGCGGGAAAGGGAGCGCCTAGGGCTTGCCGTGCAAGAGTTGCTGGATGCGCTCGCTGCGATCGAGCGAATCGTCGTAACGAAACCGCAATTCCGGTACGCGACGAATGCTCATCGTGCGCGACAGTTCGCGCCGAAAGTCCTTGGCGAGTTCGTTGAGCGCCTTGACGCCTTCTTTGGCCGTATCGGCCAGCAAGGCGGTAACGAAAATCGTGGCGACGTCGAAATCCTTCGTCACCTCGACATCGGATACGCTCATCGATGGCAGCGCGTTGTCGCGCACGGCCTCGTGCACCATCGTGCCGACCAGGCGGCGCAGTTCGGCGGAAAGGCGATCGGATCGATTGAAAGAGCGCGAGGGCATGATGTCGGGTTCGTATTCGCCGCGCCGGCACAAACCGGCGCAGCCATCTCGTTCAAAGTGTCCGCGCCACCTCGATGCGTTCGAAGCATTCGATTTGGTCGCCCGGCTTCACATCGTTGTATTGCTTGACGCCGATACCGCACTCCATGCCGTTGCGCACTTCCTCGACGTTCTCCTTGAAGCGGCGCAGCGATTCGAGTTCGCCCTGGAAGATGACCGTGTTGTCGCGCAGCACGCGGATCGGCTTGTTGCGCTTGACCGTGCCCTCGACGACCATGCAGCCCGCGATCGCACCGAATTTCGACGAACGGAACACGTCGCGCACCTGCGCAACGCCGATGATCTCCTCGCGAATTTCGACCCCGAGCAACCCCGAAGCCACCTGCTTCACCTGATCGATCACATCATAGATGATCGAGAAGTAACGTAGATCCAGCCCGTTCATTTCGATGATCTTGCGCGCGGAAGCATCGGCGCGCACGTTGAAACCGATGATCACGGCCTTCGAGGCGGCGGCAAGCGTCGCATCGGATTCGGTGATGCCGCCAACGCCCGAGCCGATGACGTTGACTTTGACATTGTCGTTGCCGATGCGCGTGAGCGAGTCGCGCAACGCCTCGGCGGAACCTTGCACGTCGGCCTTGACCACGAGGTTGAGCGTCTGCTGGCCCTCGCCCTGCCCCATCTGCGCCATGATGTCTTCCATGCGATTGCCGGCCTGCTTGAGCAGGCGGGCATCGCGGCGCTTGTGCTGCCTTTCCAGCGCGACGTCCTTGGCCAGGCGTTCGTCCTGCACGACGATGAAATCGTCGCCCGCTTCCGGCACACCGGAGAGTCCAAGCACCTGCACCGGAATCGACGGCCCGGCGGATTCGACCTGCTGACCGCTCTCGTTGAACACCGCGCGCACACGACCGTATTCGACGCCACAGACGATAAAATCGCCCTTCTTCAACGTCCCTTGCTGGACAAGCACGGTCGCCACCGGGCCACGGCCCTTGTCGAGACTCGACTCCACAACCATGCCCGAGGCACGCCCGTCCCTCACCGCAGTCAATTCCATGACCTCGGCCTGCAACAGAATCGAATCGAGCAGATGGTCGACGCCATCGCCGGTCTTCGCCGATACGGGCACCACCGGCACGTCGCCGCCCCATTCCTCGGGCACGACCTCGTGCTGGACGAGTCCCTGCTTGACTTGATCCGGATTCGCTTCCGGCTTGTCCATCTTGTTCATCGCCACAATCAGCGGAACTTTGGCGGCACGCGCGTGATTGATCGCCTCGATCGTCTGCGGCATCACACCGTCGTCGGCGGCGACGACGAGAATGACGATGTCGGTCAATTTCGCGCCGCGCGCGCGCATTGCGCTGAATGCCGCATGGCCCGGCGTATCGAGGAAGCTGATCACGCCCTTGTCGGTTTTGACGTGGTACGCGCCGATGTGCTGGGTAATGCCGCCCGCTTCGCCCGAGGCCACCTTGGTGCGGCGGATGTAGTCGAGCAGGGACGTCTTGCCATGATCGACATGTCCCATGATCGTGACCACGGGCGGACGCGCCTCGCGATCGCCGACGATCTCGACCTTGGCCAGTTCGGTCTCGGCGTTGTTCTCTTCCAGACGCGTGGCGCGATGACCGAGTTCTTCGACAACGAGTACCGCAGTATCGTGATCGACCGGTTGGTTGATCGTCGCCATCACCCCCATCTTGAACAACGCACGCACGACGTCGGCGCCTTTGACTGCCATCTTCGCGGCAAGGTCTGAAACCAGAATCGAATCGCCGATCGCCACATCGCGCGTGAGCGGCGAGGTCGGACGCGAGAAGCCGTGCGGGCCGCCGGATGGCGACGCACGCGTCGGCTCGATTTGCCGGCGCGGTTTGCGTTTGACCGCACCGCGACGCGCATGGCCTTCATCGGACAGGTGAAGCTCGGCGCCGAAGTAACGGCGACTGGCGTCATCGCCCGCATCGCCTTCGCGCATCTGATGCGAGCCATGCTTTTTGTGACGGCTGGGCGTGGCCGCCCCATCCTCCGCCCCGCGCGCAGGGCGTGGGCGCCCCGCCGGCGCGGGAGCCGGAGCAGGCGATTTCGCCGCCCTCTCGGCGGGTTTCTCCGAAACCGCTGCGGCGACCTGCTGCGACGTTTTTTCCGCCGCGATTCGGGCCTGCGCTTCGCGCGCTTCGGCTTCGGCACGCGCACGCGCTTCCTCGGCGGCACGCAATTTGCCTTCTTCTTCGAGGCGACGGCGCTCTTGATCCTGGCGCGTGATTTCTTCGGTCTCGCGCTTGAGCTGCGAGTCGGCCAGTTTTTTCAGTGCGTCTTCGCGCTCCGCATCGGGGCGCTGCTCGGTCGGAATTTCGCTGCGCTTGACATAGGTGCGCTTCTGCCGCACTTCGACATTGACTGTCTTGCCGCGCGTCGTACCTTGATTAACCGTCAATTCGCTGACCGTGCGACGTTTGAGCGTCACCTGTCGTGGCGCGCTATCCTCGGTGGCGACCGCCTCGCCCTTGCCGTGCGTGCGCCGCAGAAAGCCCAGCAATTTCACCTTCTCCGTACTGGAGACGACCTGATCGGGATCGGAAAACTTCATGCCGGCGCCATCAAGCTGCGCAAGCAGCTTGTCCACGCTCATGCCGAGCACCCCGGCGAGTTGTTTGATCGTTACATCCGACATGGCTCTGCTTCTCCTCGAAACGCCGTGCGCTCGAATCGCACACCGTCTTCTTTCTCTCTGCTTCCGTTTCCGTGGATACGGAAGCGGCTGTTCTCAAGCACTCATGGGCACGCCCACCTGATCCGACGCCGCGAAGATTACGCGACCTCGGCCTGCCTTGCCGCCATGATCAGCGCCGACGCATGCGGTTCGTCGATGCCATCGATGGCCAATTCGACCAACTCGTCGGTGGCGAGGTCGGCCAGATCCTGTCGCGAGACGATCTTGTGCTGCGCCAGCGCGAACGCCGTTGCCTCGTCCATCCCCGGCACACCAAGCAAATCGTCTGCCGGCTTGTGATCATCGATGCCTTCTTCAACCGCCAGCGCATCGGTCAACAGTGCATCGCGCGCGCGCGCGCGCAACTCTTCGACGATGTCCTCGTCGAACCCTTCGATGCCCAGCAACTCCGCCGTGGGCACATAGGCGATTTCTTCGACCGTGCTGAAGCCTTCCTGGACGAGAATCGCGGCGATTTCCGCATCGACTTCGAGCTTCGCCTGAAACAGTTCGCGCGCCGCGACTTGCTCGGCCTCGGATTTCGCCGCGACCTGATCCTGAGTCATCACGTTGAGCTGCCAGCCCGAGAGCTTGGATGCCAGACGCACGTTCTGACCACCGCGGCCGATCGCCTGCGAGAGCTTGTCTTCGGCCACGGCGATGTCCATCGAGTGTTTGTCTTCGTCGACGATGATCGACTGCACTTCGGCCGGCGCCATTGCATTGATGACGAACTGCGCGTGATTTTCATTCCACAGCACGATGTCGATGCGCTCGCCGTTCAACTCGTTCGACACCGCCTGCACGCGCGAGCCACGCATGCCGATGCAGGCGCCGATCGGATCGGTACGATGGTCGTGCGCGAGCACCGCGATCTTGGCGCGATCGCCGGCGTCGCGCGCGGCCGCCTTGATCTCGACCAAACCTTGACCGACTTCCGGCACTTCGAGCTTGAACAGTTCGATCATGAACTCCGGCGCCGTGCGCGAGACGAACAATTGCGGCCCGCGTTGCTCGGAACGCACTTCATACAGATAGCCGCGCACGCGATCGCCCGCACGCACCGCCTCGCGCGGAATCGCCTTGTCGCGCGCGATGTAGGCCTCGGCGTTGCCGCCAAGGTCGAGATAGATGCTGCCGCGTTCGACGCGCTTGACCACGCCGGTCACCAACTCACCGACGCGATCCTTGAAGGCGTCCACGACCAGCGCGCGCTCGGCTTCGCGCACATGCTGCACGATGACCTGCTTGGCCGCCTGCGCGGAAATGCGTCCGAAATCGGGATTGTCGATGACTTCTTCGATGAAATCGCCGACGTTCGCATCCGCCTTGATATCGACCGCATCCATCAAGCGCAGTTGGCGATCGGGTGATTCCATCACGACGTCGTCGGCAACGATTTCCCAGCGACGAAACGTCTGGTACTCGCCACTGTGACGATCGATCGCCACGCGGGCTGCGACGTCCTCGTTCGGATAGCGTTTCTTCGCCGCCGAGGCAAGCGCCGCTTCAAGTGCATGAAAAATCACATCGCGCTCGACGCCCTTCTCGTTCGCTACCGCTTCAGCCACCAACAACAGGTCTTTGCTCATCGTTGCACCTTGATTTCAAGTCAACCCGATCACGGGCTTCGACTGATTCGCGCATCGCCGCAGTCTGCGGCGTGCCCCCGATCTGAGGAATTCGGATTCGTCGAAAATATTTTCTGCCTTGCTACGTGGATTTGCTCTTTTGCGCCTTGCCGCCCTTGCCCGGCTTCGGTGTCGACGCGAATTCCGGAACCAACTTGGCTTTTTGCACATTGCCGTGCGCGATCGCCACCGCGACCCCATCCTGCTCGATCGTGATCGTCTCGCCCTCCACCGCAAGAATCGGCCCCTGAAAGCGCCGCCGACCGTTGAGCGGCAAGCTCAATTCGACTTTCGCCTGCTGGCCCGCAAAGCGCGCGAACTGCGCAGGCGTATACAGCGGCCGATCGAGTCCCGGCGAAGACACTTCCAGCGTGTAACGCCCATCGATGGGATCGTTCACGTCGAACAACGCCGACACCTGCCGACTCACCGCCTCGCAATCGTCCACCGTCACTGCCGCATCCGCGCGATCGATATACACGCGAACCAACGAATTGCCGTGCGAAGGGCTGTACTCGACACCGAGGCATTCCAGGCCCATATCCGCGATCGCGGGCGACACCAGATTGGTCAGTTCCTCGTTTCTCATGGGCTTACCTGTGCGCTCGAGCTTGAGCGCGAAAATCGCGAAGCAAGCATCCCGCCACGCTTCGATCCAAAACACATTTTTGCCACCCGCAGAAACAAAAAATGGGCCAGAGGCCCATTCCATAGTCCGCCGTTTTTATCCAGAAACCGGCGATCCGCATCCTGCGAAGCAAGAGCCCGACAAAGCGAACTCTCGAAAAAATGGTAGCGGGGGCAGGATTTGAACCTACGACCTTCGGGTTATGAGCCCGACGAGCTGCCAGACTGCTCCACCCCGCACCAGAACGCGCATTCTACTCTGAAGATGAAGTGCATTGCAATGCACAAGTCGACGACGACGCGGCCCTCGCGCGAGGCGAGGGCCGCGGACAATGCGCGCAGCCATCAATGCGTGTGCGATCAGGCTTCTTCCAGTTCTTCCGTCTGCATGGGCCGCGCATTCGCCTTCGGCGCCAGCGCGGTGCGCAGTTTGTCTTCGATTTCCTGGGCAACGGTGGGGTTGTCCTTGAGATACTGACGCGCGTTGTCCTTGCCCTGACCGATGCGTTCGCTGCCATAGCTGTACCACGCACCGGACTTCTCGACGATTTTGTTGTCCGCGCCCAGGTCGATCAACTCGCCCTCGCGACTGATGCCTTCGCCATAGAGAATTTCCGTCACGATTTGCTTGAACGGCGGCGCAAGTTTGTTCTTGACGACCTTGATCTTGGTCTGGTTGCCGATGATCTCTTCGCCCTTCTTCACCGAACCGATGCGGCGGATGTCCAGACGCACCGAGGCGTAGAACTTGAGCGCGTTGCCGCCAGTGGTGGTTTCCGGGCTCTGACCCGGCATCATCACGCCGATCTTCATGCGCAACTGGTTGATGAAGATGACCATCGTGTTGGAGCGTTTGATATTGCCGGTGAGCTTGCGCAACGCCTGCGACATCAATCGCGCCTGCAGGCCGGGCAACTGATCGCCCATTTCACCTTCGATTTCTGCACGCGGAGTTAGCGCCGCCACGGAATCGACGACGATCACGTCGACCGCACTCGAGCGCACCAGCATGTCGGCGATTTCCAGCGCCTGCTCACCCGTGTCCGGCTGCGAGAGCAGCAAATCCTCGACTTTGACCCCGAGGCGCTCGGCATAAACCGGATCGAGCGCGTGCTCGGCATCGATGAACGCGCAGGTGCCGCCAAGCTTCTGTGCCTGGGCGACGACTTGCAGGGTCAGCGTGGTTTTGCCCGAGGACTCCGGCCCGTAGATTTCGACCACACGCCCGCGCGGCAGGCCGCCGATACCCAGCGCAAGGTCGAGCATGAGCGAGCCGGTGGGGATGACCTCGGTCGCATCGACCGTGCGGTCCCCCATGCGCATGACCGCGCCCTTGCCGAACTGCTTTTCGATTTGACCCAGGGCTGCGGAAAGCGCCTTGCGCTTGTTGTCGTCCATTGCGATGACCTCGTATTGATGATGTTGGCGGACAGTATCGGCAGCGTCCGTCTCAGGGATTGCGATTGCGCATTCGCTCAAGCGCAGGGTTTTGACGATGTGGGAATTGTCCCACAGCGCAGCGGATGCCGCATGCGTGAAATGCGCGTCAGTCTGTCAGAATTTTGCGCACGCCGACGAACGCCATGGCGACGGTTTGGCGGCGCACGGCATCGCGATCGCCTTCGAAGTGGAACAACTCGGCTTGCGCGTGGCCGCCACGCCGTTTCCAGCCGATCCACACCGTGCCGACCGGTTTGTCGGGGGTGCCGCCGCTCGGCCCGGCGATGCCGGTGACCGCTACGGCGACGCTCGCGTCGGAGCGTGCCAGCGCACCGGAGACCATCTCGATCGCGGTCTCGCGGCTGACCGCACCGAACTCGGCCAGCGTCGCTTCGCGCACGCCCAGCAACTCGCGTTTGAGCGCGTTGCTGTAGCTGACCACGCCGCCCTCGAACCAGGCCGAGGATCCGGCCAGATCGGTCAGGATCTTGGCGATCCAGCCACCCGTGCAGGATTCGGCGGTGACGAGCGATTCGCCGTGGCGCGTGCATCCCGCCGCAATGGCCAGCGCCAATTCACGCAATGCGTCATCGCTCGTTGGCGTGTTCGTCACGTTCGGCTCCACCGGAAACCCGAAGCCTTGTTACCCGATTTTTCCACGCGACGCAAAATATCCGAAATACAGCAGCGGGATCACCAGCAGCGTCAGCACGGTGGAAACGAGAATGCCGAAGATCAGTGATACCGCCAGGCCCTGGAAGATCGGATCATCGAGAATGAAGAAGCCGCCGATCATGGCCGCCAGCGCCGTCAGGGCGATGGGTTTGGCGCGCACCACGGCGGCTTCGATCACGGCTGCGCCGGGCGATCGGCCTTGGGCAAGCGCATGGTCGATGAAGTCGATCAGCAGGATCGAGTTGCGCACGATGATGCCGGCCAGCGCGATCATGCCGATCATCGAGGTGGCGGTGAATTGCGCGCCGACGAGCGCGTGGCCGGGCATGACGCCGATCACGGTCAGCGGGATCGGCGCCATGATGATGAGCGGAACGACGTAACTGCGGAACTGGCCGACGACGAGCAGGTAAATCAGGATCAGGCCGACCGAGTACGCCAGGCCCATGTCGCGGAACGTTTCATACGTGATCGTCCACTCGCCGTCCCACTTCACCGCATAACCGGTGGCGTCGTTTGGCTGCTGGATGAAATTTTGCCCCAGCGCATTTCCGGCAATCTTGTCGTGGCGCAGCTTGCCGACCATCGCGAACATGCCGTACAGCGGACTGTCGGTATGCCCGGCATCATCACCGGTCACGTAGGTGTAGGGCAAAAGGTCCTTGTGGTAGATCGCCTTTTCCCAACCCGCCTGCCGCACGCTCACCACTTCCGACAGCGGCACCAGTGCGCCGCCCTGCGCGCGCACGCGCAAGGCCAGCAGCGAATCGAGCGCGGCCTGGTCGCCGGCGGCAAGGCGCAGGCGAATCGGCACGGCATATTTCGACCGGCCATCCATCAGGTAGGTCGCATCGTCGCCGGACAGCGCGGCGCGCAGGCTGCGCGCGATTTCCTCCTGCGTAACCCCAAGGCGCGCGGCGCGCGTGCGATCGACAACGACTATTTCGCGTGGGGAATCGGCCTCGACGCTGGTGTCGATGTCCACGAGGTCCTTGTCGCTGCGAAATTCGTTCTCGATGCCACGCGCGATCTTGCGCAGCGTCGCGTAGTCCGGACCGTAGATTTCCGCGACGATCGGCGCCAGCACCGGTGGGCCGGGCGGCACTTCGACCACTTTGACCGATGCGCCGTAACCTGCGCCGATTTTCGCCAGCGTCGGTCGCACCGCAAGCGCGATTTCGTGACTTTGCCGGCGGCGTTCGTGCTTGTCCACGAGATTCACCTGCAAGTCGCCGTCGATCGGGCCGCTGCGCAGGTAGTACTGGCGCACGAGGCCGTTGAAATTGATCGGCGCGGCGGTGCCGGCGTAGCCTTGGTAGTTCAGCACCTCGGGCACGCCATCGAGTGCATGCGCAAGCTCGGTCAGCACGCGATGGGTGGTTTCCAGCGTGCTGCCCTCGGGCATATCGACGACGACCTGGAACTCGGACTTGTTGTCGAACGGCAGCATTTTCAGGATCACCGCGCGAAACACCACGAGGCTGGCCGCGAGCACCACCAGCGCGCCCATGCCGGCAAACAGGATGCGCCGGCGCCGCCGACCGCGGCCGGGATCGAGGAACGGCGTCATCAGCCGGTGGAACAGGCGCGACAGGCGGCTGGCGCGCGGCTCCTCGCCTTCCTGCGCCGGCGCGTGGTGCGCGTGGCGCAACAATTTGAGCGACAGCCACGGCGTGACCACCAACGCGACCGCGAGCGAGAGCAGCATGCCGGCCGAGGCGTTGATCGGTATCGGCCGCATGTACGGACCCATCAGGCCCGAGACGAAGGCCATGGGCAGGAGCGCGGCGATCACCGTGAACGTGGCCAGGATCGTCGGCCCGCCGACTTCGGATACGGCTTCCGGAATCGCCTCGCGCAGGCTGCGTCCGCCGAGCGCCATGTGGCGATGGATGTTCTCGACCACGACGATGGCATCGTCCACGAGGATGCCGATCGAGAAGATCAGCGCGAACAGCGACACGCGGTTGATCGTGAAACCCATCGCCCAGGACGCGAACAGCGTCAGCATCAAGGTGATGATGACGGCCACGCCGACCACGATCGCCTCGCGCCAGCCCAGCGTGGCGAGCACCAGCAACACGACCGAGAGCGTCGCGAACAGGAGCTTGTGGATCAGCAGGTCGGCCTTGTCGGTCGAGGTCTGGCCGTAGTCGCGCGTGACCTGGACATGCACGCCGACCGGGATCGATACACCCTGCAGCGCCGCCACGCGCGCGGCGACGGCCCGCGTGATGTCGGCCGCATTGGTGCCGGATTTCTTCGTGATCGCGATCGTCACCGCTGGCGCCACGCCGGTTGCCGGGCCGGCGCGGCCGGGCGGCGTGCCAAACCAGGCGTACTTGTCGGGCAGGTCTGCGCCGCGCGTGATGCGCGCAACGTCGGACACGAACACGGGTTGTCCGTGCGCGACGCCAATCACCCCTTGCGCGACTTCATCGGCATCGGCGAGATACCGGCCCGCCGTGACCGGCACATCGCGATCCTCCGCCACGCGATCGCCGGCCTGCTGCACGAAGTTCGCCGCCTTGAGCGTGCGGTCCACATCATCGAGCGCGAGCCCGTACGCGGCGAGCTTGCCCGCGTCCAGTTCGACGATGACAGCACGCTCCGGCGCGCCGATCGTATAGACATCGCGCGTGCCGGGCACGTGCTTGATATCGGTCTCCAGCGTGTGCGCGACGGCGGCAAGCTCGACCGGCGTGGCGGTGTCGCTCCACAAGGTCAGCGCCATCACCGGCACATCGTCGATGCCCATCGCGCGGATCAGCGGCTGGCCGACGCCGAGGTCGGCCGGCCACAGGTTGCGGTTTTGCATCACTTGGTTGTACAGGCGCACGAGCGCCGTCTGGCGCGGCACGCCGACCTGGTATTCGACGGTCAGCAGCGCCATGCCCGGGCGGCTGACCGAATACACGTGCTTGAGGCCATCGATGCCGGACAGCACCTGTTCGAGCGGCGTGGCGACGAGGTTCTCGACATCGACAACGTCGGCGCCGGGAAACGGCACGCTCACGTTCGCCATCGTCACGTCGATCTGCGGCTCTTCCTCGCGCGGCGTGATCAGCATCGCCGCGATGCCGAGCAGCAGTGCGGTCAGCGCCAGGATC
>JAFEFR010000312.1 GCA_018240485.1 Pseudomonadota bacterium | reverse complement strand
TCGGCTCGCGCGGTGATGTAGCGCGGCGAGCTCGATGCCTTCGGCCTGCGCAACCTGACTCAGATAGACGAAGTCGGCGAAATCCTTCGGCTCGCCGTATTCGCGCACGTATTTCAGCAGGCGCGTGTTGCCGTCGCCGTAAAGGAATTTCTGGTGTGCGCGGATTACCGGCGAATCGATCTGCATTTCGTCCGGTTTCGCGATCGTCGCGATCGTGCGCAGCGACGGCCAGGCCTGCAATCCGTATTCCGACATGAAGCGCGGCGTCACATCGAGGTAGGCATCGACCGGTTTCGCCGGGCCGCCCCACACGTCCCAGTAGTGGCGGTCGCCGTTGTCGTCGACATCGGGCTTGCCTTCGAGATCGTTGCTCGGCGAGCTCGACCAGTACGGCACGCCGCCGCCATTTTCGGCGACCACGGCGCGCAGGTCGTGGCCGAACAACTGCATGTAGCCTGCCCAGGCCTTGGCTGCGAAGGCGGGCGAGGCATTCTCCAGTTTTTTCTTCCAGCCCCAATTCAACCAACCGGCTTCGACCTCGTTGTTGCCGCACCAGAGCACGAGGCTGGGATGATCGCGCAGGCGGCGCACTTGCTCGCGCGCCTCGGCGAGGACGTTCGCACGAAAGCCGGGATCGTAGGCGGGCGTCGCGCCGCCGCCGAACATGAAATCCTGCCAAACCAGGATGCCCATTTCGTCGGCGAGGTCGAAGAACTCGTCGGACTCGTAGTACCCGCCGCCCCAGCTGCGCAGCAGGTTCATGTGCGCGTCGCGCGCGGACTCGAGCACGCGCAATTGCTGCGCACGCGTCGCGCGCGCGGGGAACATGTCGAACGGAATCAGGTTGGCGCCCTTGGCGAACACCGGCACGCCGTTGACGGCGAAGGCGAAACCGCGGCCCTTGTCGTCGCGCTCGTGCAGCAGTTCGACGCGACGCAGTCCGGTGCGGCGGCTCGCTTCGGCCTGTACGCCATGCGCATCCGCGACGGCGACGGAAAAAACGTACAAAGGCTGTGCGCCATAGCCGATCGGAAACCAGCGTTGCGGATGATCGATACGCAACGGAACGTCGATGCGATTCGTGCCGCGTTGGAGCATTACGCGCTTGGTCAGCGTTTGCCCATCGGCCAAGCCGCTGCGAGCGTAATGCAGATCCAGCGTGACGGTGTCATCGAGGTCGCTTTCGATGTCGATCTGCGCGGTCAGCGCAGCGGCGGCGGCATCGATGCGATCCTGTGCGATGTGCAGATCGGCGATACGCAGCGTGTCGCGACTTTCCAGGCGCACCGGCTTCCAGATGCCGGCAGTGACGTAGCGCGGCCCCCAGTCCCAGCCGTACTGATAGCCGGCCTTGCGCACGAAGTTCTGGGTGAGCACGCCCTTGGGTTCATCGCCGAAACCCCAGTCGTAGTTCGCCGGCAGCTTGTGCGGCATCGCCTGCACCTGCGCCAACACATGTTGGATCGGCGAATGGAACACCACGCGCAGTTCGTTGCCGGCGGGCTTTAGCCTGCCATGCACGGGCAAACGCCACGTGCGGAACATGTTGTCGGTCGAGGCCAGCTTGTGGCCATTCAAAAACACATCGGCGAACGTGTCGAGGCCATCGAACACGAGGTCGTTGTGCGCGCGCGCAAGCGTCGCCGCATCGACGTCGAAGCGCGTGCGGTATTCCCAGTCGGCGAGGCCGATCCATTGCAGCTCGGCCTCGCGCGCGCCGACGTAGGG
>JAFEFR010000311.1 GCA_018240485.1 Pseudomonadota bacterium | reverse complement strand
GCTGGCGAAAATCCGGGTTTGATCGTTGAGCGAGAATGCACCAGCGCCGGCATGAATCGAGCGCGGCAGTGGCACGATGCTCGGGCTCGGCTCCGCGCGAAGCGCGAAGGACAGGCAGAGCAGAATGAGGAACGATGGAAAGCGCATGACGGTGACCCCGGACAGTTTGTACCGACAACAGTAAAGAGTATCTCGGCACTTGCTCTGCGTGCGGAAAAAAAGCCCGGCGAGCCGGGCTTGAGAGGAAGCACGCAAGAAAAAGGTCAGAACTTGTAGTTGAAGTGGACAAACAGCTCGCGGCCGACGTAATCCGCACCGGAGTTGGCGCGGATGAACTCGAAGCCGCCCGCGTAGTACTCGATGTTGCCGACACGGTTGAACAGGTTGTTGACGACGAAGCCGAGCGTTGCGTGTTCGTTGAGCTTGTAGTTCACCGACGCGTTGTAGACGATCCACGGCGCCGAATTGCCGTACACGAGCGTGCAGTTGGCGTCGCCCACCGATGGCTGTGAGCCGTCCGACAGCGTCGCGCAACCGCCGTAGTGGTCGTGGCGCAGGCCGCCGATACGGGTTCCGTACAGCGTGCTGTCCCAATCGCCGTAGGTCCAATTCAACGTGGCACGGATACGGCTCTGCGGGTTGTTGTAGTTGCTGTTGATGAGCGGATCGGAGGCCAGGGTGCGACCGAGGTAGCGCAGGTTGTCGGTCCACTCGAAGCTGAACTTGAAATCGCCCAGGTGGTCGGTGCGCACGTTGTACTTGATGCTGGCGTCGATGCCGCTCACGTACAATTGGCTTTGGTTGATCGGGCCGGCATAGACCTGCGTGATGACGCCGTTGGAGCCACGCACGACGTTGGAGATCACCTGCTGGCAATAGGGCGAGCCCTGCACGTGCGCGGTGTAGGGCGAGCCATCCTGATTCTTGCCGGTGCGACAACCCGCTTCATCCGCGAGTATGGTCGTGTAGCCGACGTTGTCGATGGAGTTGTCGACGCCCATGTGCCAGTAGTCGGCGGCGACCGAAAGGCCTTCGACGTGCGGAATATCCCAGACAAAACCATAGGTCCAGGAGTGGCCGGTTTCCGGCAACAGGTTGGGGCCGCCGGCGGTATAGACGTTGAAATAAGTCGCACGCGTTATGCCCTGGCACCACGTGTTGCCGCCGCCGCCGTTGATGATGCATTGGTAAGGGTCGGCGTAGATCCCGACAGGGTTGATCGATGGGTTCTTGAACAAATACACCATGTCCGGCGCGTGGAAGTTCGTGCCGTAGGTGCCGCGCAACAGCAGGCCTTCGATCGGGCGCCATTCGAGCTTGCCGCTCCAGGTTTTGGCGGTCTGGCTGCTGAGGCTCGTTTCGTAGCGATCGGCGCG
>JAFEFR010000310.1 GCA_018240485.1 Pseudomonadota bacterium | reverse complement strand
GGTTTCACCTTGCAGGCGCAGGTCGGCAAGGTCTACGAGGCGCGCCGCAAGATGGCCGCCGACGCGCAGCCGATGGATTGGGGTTTCGCCGAAAACCTTGCCTACGCGAGCATCATCGACGACGGCTATGGCCTGCGTTTGGTCGGCCAAGACGTCGGGCGCGGCACCTTCTCGCATCGCCACGCCGTGCTGCACGATCAAAACAGCGGTCGCGACACGACCCTGCTGGCCCACGTGCGCGACGGTGCCAGCGTCGCCGTGATCGACTCGCTGCTCAGCGAAGAAGCGGTGATGGCGTTCGAGTACGGCTATTCGACGTCCGAGCCGCGCACGCTCGTGCTCTGGGAAGCGCAGTTCGGCGATTTCGCCAACGGCGCGCAGGTCGTCGTCGATCAGTTCATTTCTTCCGGCGAAGCCAAATGGTCGCGCTACTCCGGCCTCGTGCTGCTGTTGCCGCACGGGTATGAAGGCCAAGGGCCGGAACACTCCTCGGCGCGACTGGAACGCTATCTGCAACTGTGCGCGCTCGACAACATGCAGGTCTGCGTGCCGACCACGCCGGCGCAGATGTTCCACCTGCTGCGTCGGCAGATGCTGCGCGGCGTGCGCAAGCCGCTCGTGGTGATGACGCCGAAATCGCTGCTGCGCCATCCGCTGGCGACGTCCAAACTCGCCGAACTGTCCGAAGGCACATTCCAGCTCGTCATCCCGGATTCCACCGCGACCGATGCCGCCAAGGTACGTCGCGTGGTGTTCTGCTCGGGCAAGGTTTACTACGATCTCGTGCAGGACGCGGCCAAGCGCGCATTGGTCGATACGGCGATCGTGCGCGTCGAGCAGCTCTATCCGTTTCCGCGCGCGCAAGCGCAAGTTGAACTCGCCCAATACCCGAACGCGAAAGAAATTGTTTGGTGTCAGGAAGAACCGCAGAATCAGGGTGCGTGGTATCAGATAAAGCATCATCTCGTCGCCTGCATCGGCGATGCGCATACCTTGCATTACGCCGGTCGCATGCGTTCGCCCGCGCCGGCCTGCGGACATCTGAACACGCACGTCGCCGAACAGACCAAGCTGGTCGAAGACGCCTTGATCGGCACGCCGGGCGACGACTACTCGGCGGATTGAGATTTTCCGGCGAAGGCGCTTCGAAGCGCCTTCGCGGCAATTGTGAAAGTGCAGAAATATACAAATCCAAAAGGTGCAACATGACGGTTGAAGTCAAAGTTCCGGTACTCCCCGAATCGGTCGCCGATGCCACGATCGCGAGTTGGCACAAGAAGGTCGGCGATGCGGTCAAGCGCGACGAGAATCTCGTCGATCTCGAAACCGACAAGGTCGTGCTCGAAGTACCGGCACCGGCGGACGGTGTGATCCGGGAAATCCGGTTCGAGGCGGGCGCAACCGTGACCAGCCAGCAGGTGCTTGCGATCCTCGAGGAAGGCGCCGCCAGCGTCGCCGCTCCCACCGCCGCACCGGTTGCCGCGAAGGCCGCGCCGGCATCCGTTGCCAGCGCTGCGCCCGCCGCCGGCATCGATGGCTTGCCGCCGGGCGCGCGTCGCGTCGCCGCCGAAAACGCCATCGATCCGGGCAACGTGGCCGGCAGCGGTCGTGCCGGTGCGGTGACCAAGGAAGACCTCGTCAACTACATCAACAACGGTGGCAAATCGGCGCCAGCGCCCGCCGCCACGCCTGCTGCGCGCGCCCCTTCGGGCCCGCGCGCCGAGGAACGCGTGCCGATGACGCGCATGCGCGCGAAAATCGCCGAGCGCCTGATGCAGTCGAAAAATTCGATCGCGATGCTGACCTCGTTCAACGAGATCAACTTGGCCAAGGTCGCCGCGATGCGCAAGGAACTGGGCGAGGCATTCGAGAAAGCCAACGGCATCAAGCTCGGTTACATGAGCTTCTTCGTCAAGGCTGCCGCCGAAGCGCTCAAGCGCCATCCCATCGTAAACGCCTCGGTCGACGGCAATGACGTTATCTACCACGGCTATCAGGATATTTCGGTTGCGGTATCGACCGACAAAGGCCTGGTCACGCCGGTGCTGCGCGATGCGCAGAACATGAGTTTCGCCGAGATCGAAAAAGCGATCGCCGCCTATGCGAAGAAGGCGCGCGAGGGCGGCCTCACCCTGGACGATCTGCAGGGCGGCACGTTCACCGTCACCAACGGCGGCACGTTCGGATCGCTGCTGTCCACGCCGATCGTCAACCCGCCGCAGAGTGCGATCCTCGGCATGCACACGATCAAGGAGCGCGCGGTCGTGGAGAACGGCCAAATCGTCGCCGCACCGATGATGTATGTCGCGATCAGCTACGATCATCGCATCATCGACGGCAAGGACGCGGTGCTGTTCCTGGTCGACATCAAGAACCAGCTCGAAAATCCGCAGCGGATGTTGCTGGGGATGTAACACGCTTTGCCCCCTCTCCCGCCGGAGAGGGGTTGGGGCGAGGAGAAAGCCTCGCCCGCTTGCGCCGGCATGGCCACGTGCGATGCCTTTCTCTCATCCGCCCCCGCGGGGCACCTTCTCCCGGCGGGAGAAGGGACGACAAGAGCAACGATCATGGCAGATTCATTCGACGTCATCGTCATCGGCGGCGGCCCCGCCGGTTATCACGCGGCGATCCGCGCCGCGCAACTCGGCCTCAAGACCGCCTGCATCGACAACTTCAAGGGCAAGGACGGCAAGCTCGCGCTCGGCGGCACCTGCCTCAACGTCGGCTGCATTCCGTCCAAGGCACTGCTCGATTCGTCGAAGCAGTTCTGGAACCTGACCCAGCACTTCGACGTACACGGCATCACCACGAAAGATGCGAAGATCGACGTCGCGACGATGGTCGGACGCAAGGACAAGATCGTCAAGCAATTCACAGGCGGCGTCGCCCTGCTGTTCAAGGGCAACAAGATCGTCGCCTACGACGGCTTCGGCACCTTGCATCCGAACAAGGTAGTGAAAGTCCAACGTTTCGACGGCACGACCACGGAGTTGACCGCGCCGAACATCATCCTCGCTGCCGGCTCGACCTCGATCGAATTGCCGTTCGCGAAGTTTGACGGCAAGCACATCGTCGACAACGCCGGTGCGCTCGATTTCGAGAACGTGCCATCACGTCTCGGCGTGATCGGTGCCGGCGTGATCGGCCTTGAACTCGGCAGCGTCTGGCGCCGCCTCGGCGCCGAAGTCACCATCCTCGAAGCGCTGCCGGACTTCCTCGCCGCCGCAGAAAAAGACGTGGCCAAGGTTGCCGCCAAGGAATTCGCCAAGCAAGGCTTGACCATCAAGCTCGGCGCGAAAGTCTCCAAGGCCGAGGTCAAGGGCGATACGGTCGAACTCACCTACGCCGACGCCAAGGGCGAGGCCAAACTCGTCGTCGACAAGCTGCTCGTCGCGGTCGGTCGCCGCGCGGCGACGGCCGGCCTGCTCGCCGACGGCACCGGCGTTGCGCTCGACGAGCGCGGCCGCATCGTCGTCGACGAACACTGCCGCACCGCCGTCGATGGCATCTGGGCCGTCGGCGATTGCGTGCGCGGGCCGATGCTCGCGCACAAGGGCTTCGAGGAAGGCATCGCCGTCGCCGAGCTGATCGCCGGCAAACCCGGTCACGTCAACTACGACACCATCCCGTGGGTGATCTACACCGAGCCGGAAATCGCCTGGGCCGGCAAGACCGAAGACGAATTGAAAAAGGCCGGTATCCCGTACAAGGCCGGCAGCTTCCCGTTCGCCGCCGTCGGTCGCGCCGTGGCGATGAACGAAACCGCGGGTTTCGTGAAGGTGCTCGCCCATGCCGAAACCGATCGCCTGCTTGGCATCCACATGGTCGGCCCCGGCGTGTCCGAATTGATCGCCGAAGCCGTGGTCGCGATGGAGTTCCACGGTTCGGCCGAAGATCTCGCCCGCATCATCCACGCCCACCCGACGTTGAGCGAGGCCGTGCACGAAGCCGCGCTGGCGGTGGACAAGCGCGCGATCCACAAAGTGAACTGACGATTCGACCTTCCGAAGAAAGCACGCACGACCGTCGTAGACCATGAGCATTTCCGAACCGTTTTCCGCCTTCCGCATCCATGCCGACCGCGGCAACTACCGCAGCGGCATCGAGCAACTGACGCTCGATGATCTCTCGCCCGGCGAAGTCGTGGTCAAGGTCGCGTACTCCTCCGTCAACTTCAAGGACGCGTTGGCCGGCACGGGCAAAGGCAAGATTCTGCGCGAGTCGCCACTGGTCGGCGGCATCGACGTGGCCGGGCATGTGGTCGAATCCCGCGATGCGAAATTCAGGGAAGGCGATGAAGTCCTCGTCACCGGCTGCGGTCTGTCGGAAACGCGCGATGGCGGCTATGCGCAGTACGCGCGACTCGACGCGAAATGGGTCATCCCGCTGCCGAAAGGCCTGACGTTGCGCGAGGCGATGGTGCTCGGCACGGCTGGTTTCACTGCTGCCTTGTCGCTGTATAGAATGCAGCAAAATGGACAAATTCCCGCAATGGGGCCGATCGTCGTCACTGGGGCGACCGGTGGTGTCGGCTCGCTGGCGATCGACATTCTCACGCGCGCGGGCTTCGAAGCGCACGCGATCAGCGGCAAGCCCGAGCATTTCGACGATCTCATCGCGCTCGGCGCCAAGCAGTGCATTTCGCGCAAGGATTTGTACTGGGGCCAGCGCCCGCTGGAAACCAGCCGCTGGGCCGGCGCGATCGACAACGTCGGCGGCGAGTTGCTCGCCGGACTCACCCGCGTCATCCACCCTTACGGCAATATCGCGAGCTGCGGTTTGGCGGCGGACCCTTCGCTCGCAACCACGGTGATGCCTTTTATACTGCGCGGCGTGAGCCTGCTCGGCATCGCCTCGGCCGGTACGGCACGCGATATCCGCGATCGCATCTGGCAACGTTTGGCCAGCGACTGGAAGCCGGCGCATCTCGACCGTATCGCCACGCGCGAGGTTCGTTTGGAGGGCTTGCCGGGCGTTTTCGAGACCATGCTTTCCGGCGGTTCGTTCGGTCGCACGGCGGTCGTGCTCTGAATGCAGCGTACCGAAGCGTGAACCGCGTCACGCATACGAAAATGAATTGTCGCTGAGCGAAAGTTCTGCCTACAATCCGCTCTTGGCATTGCACAGGGGATGGGCGCACCATGGCACGCATACTGATTGTCGACGACTCGCCGACGCAAGTACTCGGACTGAAACGCATCGTGGAAAATCTGGGTCATGTCCCGTTGACCGCGGAGGACGGCAATGCGGGCGTGGAAGCCGCCAAACGTGAAATTCCCGACCTGATCCTGATGGATGTGGTGATGCCGAACCTCAACGGCTTTCAGGCCACGCGCATGCTGTCACGCGAAGCCACGACCCGCCATATTCCCGTCATCCTCGTCACGACCAAAGGTCAGGAAACCGACAAGGCCTGGGGTATGCGTCAGGGCGCCAAGGCGTATGTGACCAAGCCGATCAACGAGAAAGAACTTTCGCAGGCGATCAAGAATTTGCTGCCTGCCGCAGGGTAGCGCGTTCGCGCACCGCCGGCGCACGTCGAGCACACACGGCGTCACTCGATTTTCGTTGTCGGTCGCGAAGCCGATTCGTCTGTCTGCGCACGTTCGAGCCGGCGCTTGCGCACGGCGCAAGCGCGTGCGCTATGCCTGCGCAACCGCCTCGCCGAACTCTTTCGCCATTTGCTCGTAGAGTTTGCGTTGTGCCTCCGTCTGCGCGGGCGGCGCATGCACCTGCAAGGTCACGAATTGATCCCCCGGTGTCGCACCGGGCATGCCCCGACCACGCAAACGCATGCGCTTGCCGCTGTCCGAGCCGGCGGGAATCTTCAACTCCACATCCCCTGCGAGCGTCGGCACCGTAAGCATACCCCCCAACGCAGCCTGCCACGGTGCGATCGACAGGGTGAGCAGAACGTCGCGACCATCGAGCCGGAAACGGCCATCCTCGCGCACGAGGACTTCCAGCATCAAATCGCCCGCCGCCGCTCCCTGCGAACCGGGTGTGCCCTGCCCCGCGAGGCGAATCTGCTGCCCCGGCAGGATGCCCGCAGGGATCTTCACCTCGAGTGTGCGTTCGCCGCCGCCGGCATCGCGCAGGGTGATGCGTTCCTTGCCGCCGCGATAGGCCGTTGCCAACGGAATTTCCACGCGAGCCTGCACATCGCGACCGCGTCGCGGACCGGCGCGACCCCGCGCCTCGCCGCGTTGCCCGCGAAACAACGACTCGAAGAAATCGGAAAACCCGCCTTCACCGGCATCGGAAAAATCGAATCCCTGGCCGTCCCCGAAATTCGACTGCGGGTGATATTCCTGCCCCGAACGATAGCCCTGCGCCTTGACCTGATCGTAGGCGCGACGTTTGGCCGGGTCCTTGAGCGCTTCGTAGGCCTCGTTGATCGATTTGAATTTTTCCTCGGCCTGAGCCTCCTTGCTCACGTCGGGGTGATATTTGCGCGCAAGTTTGCGATACGCCGATTTGATTTCCGCTTCGCTCGCATCGGCCTTGACGCCGAGAATGTCGTAATAGTCTTTGAACTGCATGAGATCACCTGTGCGATCGCCACCGATCGCGGATTCTGGAAAGCGACGCGCGCGACGACGCTTCGGCTACCCCGTAAAACGCACAACCCGCAGCCAGCATAGCCGACCGCGGGTTGCGCCAACAACGCCAGCGCGTTGCCGCAGACTCAGTGTGCGACGACGATCTTGCGCGGCGCCGCTTGCGCCTTCTTCGGAATCGCGATTTCGAGCACACCATTCCTGCCACTGGCCGTGATCGCCTCCGCATCGGCACTGTCGGGCAGCGCGAAGCTACGCTCGAAGGCGCCGTGACAACGTTCGGCGCGGGTGACTTTCCCGCTCTCTGCGGCCACCTCCGACTTGCGCTCGCCCTTGATCGTCAGCACACCCTTGTCCATGCTGATCTCGATGTCCTTTGCATCCACGCCGGGGATATCGGCAAGGATCACGTAGCGCGCGTCTTCCTCGCACACATCCACGCGCGGCGTCCACGCGTTCGCGTCCTGATGATCGAAAAAGAAATGGCGATGCGGCGGGCGCGGCCAGTTGTGGTATTGAGCAATGGTCATGTCTGTATCCTCAAGTCGTTCGGGCCGATTGCCCGCTGACGAAGAAAGTGCGGATCGCCCGGGTCATTTCAAGAGCGCAAACAAGGATTATCATTGCCAGCCCTACCCTTGAAAGGAGCGAAATCATGACCATCGCCGTCGGCGACACCCTGCCCAACGTCACCCTCAACCATCTCAAGGATGGCGTGCAGGCGATCGACACGGATGCGATTTTCAAGGGCAGGAAAGTCGTGTTGTTTTCCGTTCCCGGCGCATTCACGCCGACCTGCTCGGCCAAGCACTTGCCGGGCTACGTGGAAAAGTTCGCAGAGTTTAAAAGTAAACATGTGGACGTCGCCTGTATCGCGGTCAACGATGCCTTTGTCATGGGGGCTTGGGCGCAGCACCAGCATGTGCCCGATGGCCTGTGGATGCTCGCCGACGGCAACGGCGCGTTCACCCGCGCGCTGGGTCTGGAGATGGACGGCAGCGCGTTCGGTCTGGGCATGCGCGGTAAGCGCTTCGCGCTCTACGCCGACAATGGCGTGGTCAAGGCCCTGCATGTCGAAGCGCCGGGCGAATTCAAGGTATCCGACGCCATGTCGATGCTGGCCGCCATTTGATTGGGCGGAAGTGCGCAGACTCACGGGCTGAGTCGCAAGCCCGGCATCAGGCATTGGGATGCGCCGCGCCTGCCTGTCGGGTCTTGTCACCCCACTTCGCGAAAAGCGAAGTACGCGTCGGTCGACCCGACTTGCACGGTCGTTTCCCGATATTTGTATTCTGGATGGGGTTCTGCTAGGGTCGCGCGCGGCGTTATGCACCGTTCATTTTCGGATTCCCATGGCACGTCATCAGGAGCTTTTGCATGAACTCGACTGAAATTTCCACGTCTGTCGTCGTACCAACGCAAGCTGTCGGCATTACCCGCCACACCTTCATCCAATGGCTCCTCGGAAGCCTCCTCGTGGTATCCGGTTTGTTCGTCGGCCCCTCGGCCTTTGCGCAGGGCCCATTCCCGAGCATTCAGATCACGGGGCTCGCCGGCACCCCGAGCGGCGGCTGCACGAGTCCGTCGATACGCGTGAACCTTTGGGCCAATGCCACCAGCGCAAACTCGGACAACTACACCATATCCGTCAATGGCGTTGTCCAGTACACGTGGACGGGCGAAACGTCGGGCTACGGTCCCCAGCCAGCGCCTCCCGGCGGAGCGGCGAGCAATGCGTATGGAATCAATGGCCTGAACGGAACGTTCGCCGCCAACTCCACGATCACAGGCACCATCACCACGTATGCTGGCGTGGCCGCGAGTGGCCCTGTCACCGCAGGCCAGACGCCGACGTATCAGTCGTCGATCAGTTGGAATTGCACCACGGGCGCGCAAGTCGGCTCGATCGTGAATGTCGATCTGCGTGCGCCGGCCGTGCCGGCACCAAGCAACTCGACCTACTCACTGCTCGCCGGCATGATCTGCCTGCTCGCATTGGGCGCGTTCACGCTGCGCCAGCGCCGCCGTCATATCGGGCACTGACGGAATAACACTTCGTTTTTTTGTGGTACTCGGATCGCCCGTGACAACACGGGCGATCTTTTTTTGCCTCTGCGCTCAGGGCGCCGGCGCTGGCACCAGCCCATCGCTCGACGCCGAATCGGCTGCAGGGTCTTGCTCGTCCCCGCCCAACGATTCGATCGCGACCACCCCCACCAGCGCCTCTTCCGCCGGCAGGCGAATCAACGTCACGCCCTGGGTATTGCGCCCGACCTTGGCGATTTCGCTTGCGCGCGTGCGCACAAGCGTGCCTTGGTTGGAGATCAGCATGACTTCGTGCGCCTCGCCCAATTCCACGGCGCCGACCAGACTGCCGTTGCGCTCGGAACACTGAATGCCGATGACGCCGCGGATACCGCGGCCCTTGCGCGGATACTTCGACAGCGGCGTGCGCTTGCCGTAGCCGCGCTCGGTGGCGGTGAGCACATGACTCTCCGCGCTCACGGCAGCGTCGTCGACGAGCGTGTCGTCCTCGACCGTATCCGGTGCCTCGTCGTCGTCGCCGCTTTGCTCGGCGGCATGCTCGACGACGAGCAGCGAGACGACGTGCGCACCGTCGGCGAGGCGAATGCCGCGCACACCGCCGGCGGTGCGGCCCATGGCGCGCACTTCGCCTTCGGCAAAGCGCACGGTGCGTCCATTGGAAGCGAACAGCATCACATCATGGCTGCCGTCGGTGAGTTGCACATCGACCAGCGCATCATCCTCGTCGAGCGAAATCGCCGCCTTGCCCTTTTGCAGCTGGAATGCGAATTCGGTCAGCGGCGTCTTCTTCACCGTGCCGCCGCGCGTGGCGAAGAACACGAATTTGTCTTCCACGTACTCGCGCACCGGCAGGATCGCCTGCACCTTCTCGCCTTCCTCCAGTTGCAGCAGATTGACGATGGGGCGACCACGCGAATTGGGGCCGGCCTCGGGGATTTTGTATACCTTCAGCCAGTACACGCGACCCAGGCTGGTGAAAACGAGCAATGTGTCGTGGGTGTTGACCACCCAAAGTTTCTCGACGAAGTCTTCTTCCTTGATCGCGGTGGCCGAGCGGCCCTTGCCGCCGCGTTTCTGCGCACGGTAGGTGCTGGTCGGCTGACGTTTGGCGTAACCCGCATGCGACAAGGTGACGACCACGTCTTCCGCGGCGATGAGGTCGAGCACGTCGAGGTCTTCCTGACTGGCCTGAATGACGGTGCGTCGCGCATCGCCATACTGCGCCTTGATCGCAATCAACTCGTCGCGAATGACCTTGAGCAGCACCTCGGGGTTTTGCAGGATTTCGATCAGGCCCGCGATCGCGACCAGCAGTTCCTTGTATTCCTCGGTGAGCTTCTCTTGCTCAAGCCCGGTCAAGCGCGCAAGACGCATTTCCAGAATTTGCTGCGCCTGCACCTCGGAGAGCTGATAACCGGCCTCGTTCAAACCGATGTCCGCCGCCAGCCCTTCGGGCTTGGAGGCATCCGCGCCCGACGCCGCGAGCAGGGAGCGCACGAGGCCCGGCTCCCAGCGTTTGGCCAGCATGCGCAACTTCGCTTCCTCGCTCGACGGCGAGGTTTTGATCAGTTCGATCATCTCGTCGATATTGGCCAGCGCCACGGTGAGGCCTTCGAGCACATGCGCACGCTTGCGTGCCTCGCGCAGTTCGAAAATCGTGCGCCGCGTGACGACTTCGCGGCGGTGGCGGATGAACGCTTCGAGAATGTCTTTCAGCCCCAGCAGGCGCGGCTGACCGTCGATCAGCGCCACCATGTTGATGCCGAACGTCACCTGCATCTGCGTCTGCTGATACAGATTGTTGAGCAGCACTTCGGCGAGCGTGTCTTTGCGCACTTCGATGACGATGCGCATGCCGTCCTTGTCGGATTCGTCGCGCAAACCGTCCGGCGAAATGCCTTCGAGCTTCTTCTCCTTGTGCAGCTCGGCGATCGCTTCGATCAGACGCTTCTTGTTCACCTGATACGGCAGCTCGGTGACGATGATCGTCTCGCGGCCGTTGTCGTCGGTTTCGATGTCGGCGCGCGCGCGCACGTAGATGCGGCCGCGACCGGTCTTGTACGCCTCGACGATGCCCGCCGAGCCGTTGATGATGCCGCTGGTCGGAAAATCCGGCCCGGGCACGAGTTGCAGCAATTCATCGACGCCGAGATCGGGGTTGTCGATCAACGCCATCGTCGCATCGACGATTTCGCCGAGATTGTGCGGCGGCACGTTCGTCGCCATGCCGACGGCGATGCCGGCCGAGCCGTTGACGAGCAGATTCGGTACGCGCGTGGGCAGCACGGTCGGTTCGAGATCCTTCTCGTCGTAGTTCGGCTGAAAATCGACGGTTTCCTTGTCCAGATCGGAGAGGACTTCCGAGGTGAGCCGGTCGAGGCGGCACTCGGTGTAACGCATCGCCGCGGCGTTGTCGCCGTCGACCGAGCCGAAGTTGCCCTGACCGTCGATCAGCGG
>JAFEFR010000030.1 GCA_018240485.1 Pseudomonadota bacterium | reverse complement strand
GTGTTGTACTTCGCCTCGCTGCGCGATCGCGCGGGCTGCGCGCTGGAAGAGATCGCAGCGACGCCCTGCAATGCCTCGGCGTTGTATGCGCAATTGCGTCAGCGCCACGGTTTCGCGCTGACGCAGTCGGCGTTGCGGGTTGCGGTCAATGGCGAGTTTGCGTCGTGGCAGCGCGCGTTGCGCGACGGCGATGAAGTCGCATTCATTCCTCCTGTGTCGGGAGGCTGATCGATGCGGTTCGAAATTCGCGATCGCGCCATCGATACCGCCGAACTCGCGGGCGAGCTGGCGAGCGTGCAGGCGGGCGCGAGCGTCGTATTCGAGGGCTGGGTGCGCGATCACAACGAGGGCCGCTGTGTGCAACGGCTCGACTATCAGGCCTACGCACCGCTGGCGCTGCGCGAAGGCGAGCGCATTCTCGACGAAGCACGGGAAAAATTTGCCATCGTCCAGACACGTTGCGTGCATCGCGTCGGTGCGCTCGCGCTGGGCGATCTTGCGGTTTGGGTTGGCGTCAGCGCGGCCCATCGCGACGCTGCGTTCGAGGCGTGTCGGTACATTATCGATGAGGTTAAACGGCGCGTGCCGATCTGGAAGAACGAACACTACGCCGACGGCGAATCCGGCTGGCTGCATCCGAACAATACGCCGGTCGAGTGAGCCGCATGGCATACCCGGTTCGAGTGCTGATTCCCTTGTCTGCCACGCGCGCGTGGGGTACGCTTGAGCCCATACTTCGAGGTGGCTGGCGGGAAACCGGCAGTCGAGCGTGCGACATGAGCACTAGACCATTCTGAATTCGCATTTCGACCGCTGAGCTACCTCATGAAGGCGCTTGGCGCCTTTTTTGTTGTCCGCGCTTTGCATGACGATTGAGTTTGGAACAGGTGGGGTTTCTCCTCCTGCGCCACGTAAATCGGCTTTCGGGGCGATGCAGACACACGCTATTTTCGGAAATCCAACATGATCACCATTACGCTTCCCGACGGCAGTCAGCGCCAGTACGAGCACGCCGTGTCCGTGGCCGATGTTGCGGCATCCATCGGTGCGGGCCTTGCCAAGGCCGCGCTGGCCGGCAAGGTCGATGGTCGCCTCGTCGACACAAGCCATGTGATTGAGGGCGATGCGAGTCTCGCCATCGTCACCGACAAGAGCCCCGAGGCACTCGACATCCTGCGCCATTCGACCGCGCACCTGCTTGCGCAGGCGACGCAGCGACTGTTCCCGGATACGCAAGTCACCATCGGGCCGGTGGTCGACAACGGTTTCTATTACGACTTTGCGCGCAAAACACCGTTCACGCCGGAGGACCTCGAAAAAATCGAGGCCGAGATGAAGAAAATCGTCGCGGAAAATCTCGCCGTGACGCGCTCGGTGCTGTCGCGCGACGAGGCGGTGAAGTTCTTCCGCGGCAAGCACGAGGAATACAAGGCGCAGATCATCGAGTCGATTCCGGCCAATGAGGAGTTGTCGCTGTATTCGCAGGGTGATTTCATCGACCTCTGCCGCGGCCCGCACGTGCCGAACACGAACAAGCTGCGCGCGTTCAAGCTGATGAAGGTCGCCGGCGCGTACTGGCGCGGCAACTCCGACAACGAGATGCTGCAACGTGTCTACGGCACGGCCTGGCTCAACGACAAGGATCTCAAGGGTTATCTCACGCAACTGGAGGAAGCCGAGAAGCGCGACCATCGCAAGATCGGCAAGCAGCTCGGCCTGTTCCATGTGCAGGAGGAAGGCCCCGGCCTCGTGTTCTGGCATCCGAAGGGCTGGTCGATCTGGCAGGTCGTCGAGCAGTACATGCGCCGCGTCTATCGCGAGTCGGGCTACCAGGAGGTGCGTTGTCCGCAGGTACTCGACGTGTCGCTGTGGCAGAAATCGGGCCACTGGGACAACTACAAGGAGAACATGTTCTTCACCGAATCGGAGAAGCGCACGTATGCCTTGAAGCCGATGAACTGCCCGGGCCATGTGCAGATCTTCAATCACGGTCTGCACAGCTATCGCGACCTGCCGGTTCGCTACGGCGAGTTCGGCGCTTGCCATCGCAACGAGCCTTCGGGCGCGTTGCACGGCATCCTGCGCGTGCGCGGTTTCACCCAGGACGACGGGCATATTTTCTGCACCGAGAATCAGATCGAATCCGAGGTGACGGCGTTCCATCGGCAAGCGCTCAAGGTCTACGCGGATTTCGGCTTTACCGACATCCAGATCAAGATCGCGCTGCGTCCTGAGCCGCGCCTCGGCGACGATGCGACATGGGACAAGGCCGAGAACGCATTGCGTTCCGCCTTGAAAACCTGTGGCGTCGAATGGCAGGAATTGCCGGGTGAGGGCGCGTTTTACGGGCCGAAAATCGAATACCACTTGCGCGATGCGATCGGTCGCACCTGGCAGCTTGGCACGATGCAGGTCGATTTCATGATGCCGGGCCGTCTTGGCGCCGAATACGTCGATGAGCATAGTCAGCGGCGGCAGCCGGTCATGCTGCATCGCGCCATCGTTGGCTCGATGGAGCGTTTCATTGGCATCCTCATCGAACACCACGCCGGACAGTTCCCGGCGTGGCTGGCGCCCGTGCAGGCCGTGGTCATGAACATCACGGATGCCCAGGCCGACTTCGTCGATGAATCGATGCAAACCCTTGTCGCACAAGGTTTCCGCGTTGAGGCGGATTTGCGCAATGAGAAAATCGGTTATAAAATACGCGAACACACGTTGCAGAAGGTTCCGTACCTCCTCGTGGTCGGTGATCGCGAGAAGGAAAACGGGCTGGTTTCCGTGCGTGCACGATCGGGCGAAGACTTGGGAACGATGAAAGTTTCCGAGTTCGCCAAAAAGCTTAACGGTGAAGTTGGGAATTCTTAGTAAATTCCTGATTTCAAACAATTAATTTTCTGGAGATTCGTTTATAGCCACTGAGAAAGCTAACCGCAAGAATACGGAGATTCGTGTTCCGCGGGTGCGCGTCATCGGCGCCGAAGGAGAGCAGGTCGGCATTCTGTCGCGCGACGAAGCGCTGACGATGGCCGGCGATCTGGGCTTGGATCTGGTCGAAATTCAGCCGACCGCCGATCCGCCCGTTTGCCGCATCATGGATTACGGCAAGTTCAAGTTCGAGCAGCAGAAGAAGGCGCATGCAGCCAAGCGCAAGACCAAGCAGGTCGAAATCAAGGAATTGAAGTTCCGCCCCTCGACCGAAGACGGCGATTACAACGTGAAGCTGCGCAACATGAAGCGCTTCCTCGAAGAAGGCGACAAGGTCAAGGTCGTCGTCCGCTTCAAGGGCCGCGAAATGGCGCACACGGAGATCGGCGAACAGATGGTCAGGCGCATTCAGGCGGACGTTGCCGAGGAAGCAGTGGTCGAGAGCTTCCCACGCTTCGAAGGCCGGCAGATGGTGATGATGGTGGCCCCAAAGAAGAAGCAGTGATCGAAGTCTGATCGCCAAGGTTTGCAGAGGCGCTGATGCGGAGTCACTCCGTCCGGCACCGACTCATCCTTTCCCCCGCTTGCGGGGGAGAGGATACGAGGTGAGGGGGCAACGCCACGTTCTACCGAAGCGTTTCGGTTGTCGCGGCGAGAGCGCCCCCTCACCCAACCCTCTCCCCCGACGTTGTCGGGGGAGAGGGCTTAAAGCAAACGTTGTCGCGCACGAAAGTGCGCGACGATCACTCCTCCTCTCCTCCGCTTGCGGGGGAGAGGATACGAGGTGAGGGGGCAACGCCACGTTCTACCGAAGCGTTTCGGTTGTCGCGGCGAGAGCGCCCCCTCACCCAACCCCCTCCCCCAACAGTCGTCGGGGGAGAGGGCTTAAAGCAAAGCAAAAATTTGGAACCCGCTCACCCCAAAGTGAGCTTAAACAAGCTAAGCCCGAGCAGGATGGAAAGCGCAGTCCAACTGCCGCTCAGGCGAGTATAGAAATCAACCCAAGGAGACTGGGCCATGCCCAAGATCAAGACCAATCGGGCCGCTGCCAAGCGGTTCCGCAAGACGGCTTCCGGCAAATACAAAGCCGGTCACGCCTTCAAGAGCCACATCCTTACCAAGAAGTCGACCAAGCGCAAGCGCGGTCTGCGTGGTCCCAACATCGTGCGCAAAGAAGACTCCGGTCGCATCGCGCGCATGCTTCCCTACGTGTAAGGAGACGAAACCATGGCACGAGTCAAACGTGGTGTCGTCGCCCGCCGTCGACACAAAAAAAT
>JAFEFR010000309.1 GCA_018240485.1 Pseudomonadota bacterium | reverse complement strand
CGGGCGTCTGCGCGGCCGCGGGCAGGTCGTGCAGGCGGAAGAACACGCCTTTCGAGGTGCCGCCGCGCAAGTAGGTGGCGGGAATCTTGATTTGTGCAATGGTTGTCATGACTCACGCCGCCTTCAATGATTCGATGAAGTCCTGCGCGAAGCGCTGCAGTACGCCGCCGGCTGCGTAGATCGAGACTTCTTCATCGGAATCCAGACGGCAGACGACGGGCACGTCGATGCGCTCGCCGTTCCGGCGATGGATGACCAGAGTCAGCGTCGCGCGCGGTGCGGGTTTGCCCGCCACGTCGAAGGTTTCGGTGCCGTCGATGTGATAGGTGTGGCGCGTGTCGCCGGGTTGGAACTCCAGCGGCAGCACGCCCATGCCGATCAGGTTGGTGCGGTGGATGCGCTCGAAGCCTTCGGCGACGATGGCTTCGACGCCGGCGAGGCGCACGCCCTTGGCGGCCCAGTCGCGCGATGAGCCCTGGCCGTAGTCGGCGCCGGCGACGATGATCAGCGGCTGCTTGCGATCCATGTAGGTTTCGATCGCCTCCCACATGCGCAGGACGGTGCCGTCCGGCTCCACGCGCGCGAGCGAACCCTGCTTCACTTGGCCATCGACAACGACCATCTCGTTGATGAGTTTTGGATTCGCGAACGTCGCGCGCTGCGCGGTGAGGTGATCGCCGCGATGCGTGGCGTAGGAATTGAAGTCTTCCTCGGGCAGACCCATTTTGGCGAGGTATTCGCCGGCCGCGCTCGATGCGAGGATCGCATTCGACGGCGACAGATGGTCGGTGGTGATGTTGTCGCCGAGCACGGCGAGCGGGCGCAATCCGCGCAGGGTGCGTGCGCCGGCCAGCGCGCCTTCCCAGTACGGCGGACGGCGGATGTAGGTGCTCATCGCGCGCCAGTCGTACAGTGGTGCGGCTTTCTCGCCCGCATCGACGGCGAGCTTGAACATCGGCTCGTAGACTCGGCGGAATTGTTCCGGCTTCACGCTCGATTTCACGATCGCGTCGATCTCGGCATCGGACGGCCAGATGTCCTTGAGCCGCACCGCAACGCCTTGCGCATCGACGCCGAGCACGTCTTTTTCGATGTCGAAGCGCACCGTGCCGGCAATCGCGTAGGCGATGACCAGCGGCGGGGAGGCGAGAAAGGCCTGCTTCGCGTACGGATGGATGCGGCCGTCGAAGTTGCGGTTGCCGCTGAGCACGGCGGTCGCGTACAGGTCGCGGTCGATGATTTCCTGCTGGATTTTGGGATCGAGCGCGCCACTCATGCCGTTGCAGGTGGTGCAGGCGAAGCCGACGATGCCGAAGCCGAGCTTCTCCAGTTCCGGCAGCAAGCCGGCTTCTTCGAGATACAACTGCACGGCTTTCGAGCCGGGCGCGAGCGAAGTCTTGACCCACGGCTTGCGCACGAGTCCGCGCGCGTTCGCGTTGCGCGCGATCAGGCCGGCGGCGATGACGTTGCGCGGGTTCGAGGTATTCGTGCAGCTCGTGATCGCGGCGATGATGACCGCGCCATCGGGCATCAGGCCTTTGGCCTCGTCGGCCTTGCCCGCGGCAAGCTTGGCCTCGTCGGCGATATCGCGCGCGGCGAGTTCGCTGACCGGCAGGCGCCGATGCGGGTTGGATGGCCCGGCCATGTTGCGCACGACGCTGGACAGATCGAAATGCAGCGTGCGCTCGTACTGCGCGGTCGCAAGCTGATCGGCCCAGAAACCGGCAGTCCTGGCGTAGTTCTCGACCAGCGCGACCTGCTCGTCGCTGCGCCCGGTCAATCGCAGGTAATCGAGCGTGTTGGCGTCGATGAAGAACAGCGCCGCGGTCGCGCCGTACTCGGGCGCCATGTTCGAGATCGTCGCGCGGTCGCCGACGGTCAATGCCGCCGCGCCGTCGCCGCGAAATTCCAGATAGGCGCCGACGACTTTTTCGCGGCGCAGGAATTCGGTCAAGGCGAGCACGATGTCGGTCGCGGTGATGCCCGGCGCAGGCTTGCCGGAAAGTTCCACGCCGACGATGTCGGGCAGACGCATCCACGAGGCACGGCCGAGCATCACGTTCTCCGCTTCGAGACCGCCGACGCCGACCGCGATCACGCCGAGCGCATCGACGTGCGGCGTATGGCTGTCGGTGCCGACGCAGGTGTCGGGGAAGGCGACTCTGTCCTGCACGTAAATCACGGGCGACATTTTCTCCAGATTGATCTGGTGCATGATGCCGTTGCCGGGCGGAATTACGTCGACGTTGCGGAACGCCTTTTTCGTCCAGTCGATGAAGTGGAAACGATCTTCGTTGCGGCGGTCCTCGATCGCGCGGTTTTTCGCAAACGCCTCCGGATCGTAACCGCCGCATTCGACCGCGAGCGAGTGATCGACGATCAATTGCACCGGCACGACCGGATTCACCGCCGCCGGATCGCCACCTTGCTCCGCGATGGCATCGCGCAGGCCGGCGAGGTCGACCAGCGCGGTCTGGCCGAGGATGTCGTGGCAGACCACGCGCGCCGGGAACCACGGGAAATCGAGATCGCGCTTGCGCTCGATCAGCTGGCCCAGGTACGCGGCGATGCGCGCGGGATCGGCGCGACGCACGATGTTTTCGGCATGCACGCGCGCGGTGTAGGGCAGGGCGTCCCACGCGCCCGGCGCGATGGCATCGACGGCGGCGCGCGCGTCGAACCAGTCGAGACGGGTACCCGGGAGTGGCTTGCGATGGTTCGTGTT
>JAFEFR010000308.1 GCA_018240485.1 Pseudomonadota bacterium | reverse complement strand
GGCATGGTCGTTACGGTCGAGCCGGGCATCTACATCGCACCCGACGCGAAAGGCGTCGCCGCACAGTGGCGCGGCATCGGTATCCGCATCGAGGACGACGTGGTGGTCACACGGGATGCGCCTAACATCCTCACCGGCGACGTGCCGAGCGAGGCGGACGACATCGAAGCATTGATGGCCAGCGTACGCGGATGAAGCGCATGGCCTTGCACGATACCGCCCCCATCGCTGAAGCGGTCGGCAGGACGTGCGTACGATGGCTCCGCCGTGGACTCCTCGCAACGTCGGTGGCGTGGATCTTGACGGCGGGCGCCGCCACCGCGCCCGTGCACTACGGCCTGTTCGGTGACGTGCATGTCGCCGTGCCGGCGGGCGAGCCGAAGCGGACCGTGGTGTTCATCTCCGACGTGGACGGCTGGAATGCGCGCGCCGAATCGCTCACGACGGCACTGGCCGACGACGGCGCCCTCGTTTTCGGCATCGATTACCCGGCATACCGGAAGGAATTGCTGTCGATCAAGAACGACGCCTGCCATTTTCCTTCCGCACACATTCAGGAGATGAACGACTGGATGCAAAAAAAGGAAAATATAAAGAATTTTACTTATCCCATATTGATCGGCGACGGCGCAGGCGCTGCATTCGCCTATGCCGTCGACGCACAGGCCCCGAAGGGCACCTTCAGCGGCTTGATCACGCTGGGTTGGGATTTTTCGCTGCGCTTTCCAAAACCGTGGTGCAGAGGTGATGCGGGCGAAATATCCGCCACCGACGGAAAAGAGCGTTACCGCCTCGCGCCCGTCAGCCAACTGCCGAATCGCTGGCTTCCACGGCCTTTCGCCGCGGGTGCGCGGGTGGATGGCGCGCTGTCGACGCTCGACGCTTTGCGGCACCAGCTACCGCCATCACTCGACTGGCGCGCGCGCACGGATGCGGCTGCCGCATTGACCGCCGATGTCGCCCTGCTGACCACCCCGGCCGCACTCAGCAAGCCCTTGCCGAGCGATGTCGCCGACTTGCCTCTGGTCGAGGTTTCCGCACAAGGCGCCTTCGCCGAGCGCATCGCCATCGTTCTGACTGGCGACGGCGGCTGGGCGGGGCTGGATATCGCCGTCGCCGACCAACTCACGCAGCGCGGCATCGCCGTGGTCGGCTTGAACACATTGAAATTTTTCTGGCAAACACGCACGCCAAACGAGGCGGCCGATGCAGTGGCACGCATCATCGGCCATTACGGCAACGTCCATCCACAGGCGGATTTTGTCGTGATCGGTTATTCGTTCGGCGCCAGCCTCGTGCCAGTCGTCGTCAATCGCGTGGCCGATGGCGCACGCGCGAAGATTGCGGCACAGGTATTGATCTCACCCGATGCCGAGGCGGTGTTCGAGATCCACGTCGGCGACTGGTTCGGCTCGACCCACCACGACGGCGCCATTCCCCTTGCCCCGGAAATCTCAAACACGAAAGTGCCCGTCATTTGCGTGCACGGCGCCGATGAAGGCGCCGACAGTTTCTGCTCGACCTTGCAAGGCAACCCGGGGGTAGCGGATGTTTCGCTGCCCGGCGGCCATCACTACGACGGCGATTATCCCGCCCTCGGCGCCGCCATCGCAAACGCGCTGCCGTCGCGTCCGCACGACTAGACCCTGGCGCGCATTGTCCCGACACAAAAAAAGGCGGCCGAAGCCGCCTTTTTTCTTGTTTCGCTCGGATCGATCAGAACTTGTGCGTGACGCGGAAGAACAAGATACAACCACCCTTGGCACTCAGCAACGAGGTTTGACCTCAAAGAACACACTCGGATTCTGGCAACCAAAGGCACGAAGTATCCGATTCAGAAATAGTTGCCTCACCTCCCAGCCAATATTCCGCCACGACATACGACACCAGTTGCATTGTTCCGAAATTATCCACCGGCACCCATACAGTCGAAGTTACAATGCAATGATTGTAAACACATCGGGTATCCACAGGCCCCGCGTTGGCTCGAGACACACACACAGCGTTTACTATAATCGACGCAAACAGATACGTTAAGCCAATCAGCAATGATTTAAACATCGTTAATCTCCTTACATTTCGAAATGCGGATATTCGAACGAGAAAATCATTCTGTGGGCGTTACTTCTTGCCGCCGCCGAAGTGCACGTTCATTTCGAGCATCAGCAAACGCCCATAGTTGTTGTAGCTATAGAGGTCGTAATACGGATAGGCTGAAAAAGTTGGGTCCTTCGGTGGACGGGCATTGAGAATGTTATTGCCAATCAACGTCATCGATGCATCATCGCTGAAGTTGTATTGCACGGTAGCGTTGTAGCGCATCCAAGGGCCGACGGTTCGGCTGCCGTCATAGCTCCAGGTCTTACCGAACCGCTGATACTGCAATGTGGAACTCCACGAGCCGACATTCCAAGTAAGCGACGCCGCGCCGATGTTTTTGAACTGATTCCCATACGATGCTTCGCGCAACAGATCTTCGAACGGGTCGTGCGGGAAGGTCTGAATCTGATGCGACGTCTGCACGTTGTAGTTCGCGCCCAGAATGACATCGCCGAAGCGTCCGGTTTCCAGTCGATACGAACCGCCAGCAATGATGTTCGACACGGATTCGGCTGCCAGATTCAGCGGATAAGTCGTAATACCGTTGACAATGGTCGGGTTCAACGGGGCATTCGCCGGCGTGCGCGATACTTGTGAATAGTATTGTTGACACGTCTGCGAGTTTGGATCCACCGCAGTACCCCCGCGGGTATGACCCAAACGGCAGTCGGCTTCTTTCTGCATGATCTGATCAGTGCTGTAGGAGCGAATTTCGTTTGCTATGCGCACATGGACGTAATCCGCTTTTAAGACCAGATTGCTGGTTGGCGACCACACGCCACCCCAGCCGAAACTTTTCGCCGTAATGTACTTGAGGTTTGGGTTACCCATGCTGTTGCCGCCGATCTGCACCGAGTTGTACGGCGGATTGCAGGTCTTGTAGCCGTCACCCTGCGCCTTGCGGCAGTTGTAATAATCAGTCACGTTGCTGAAGAACTGTGACCCGGTCGAGAAAATGAATCCCATGTCGGGCGCGCGGAACCCCGTACCATAGTTGGCGCGAAGCAACACAGTCTCGATGGGACGGAATTCCAAGCCGGCTTTGTAGGTCAACTTACCCTGGCTGCTGTTGGTCACCGAATAGCGATCATAGCGGCCAGAAAGATCGACTGTCAGCATGCTCAGTACCGGCAGATTGAATTCGAACGCACCCGCGTAGCGATCACGTTTGCCATGGCCGCTGGTACCGCCCGTGCCCCAGAATTGACCAGCCGTGATGCGCGGATCAACCGGATTGTCCCAATACTGGTCGCCGACCTCGAGCACAGCGGCCACGCCAGCCTCGCCACCCGGAAGTGAGAGCAAGCTGGAGTTGGTGACCGTAAGGTTCAACTGCTGCGTGTACGTCGAGGAATCGCTGCGAACTTCATCGCTGTATGCAGAAAATTCGTCTGGCGTGATGGCGCCCCAGAATTTGCCGTTTTGAACGATGTGGTAAGCGGGGTAGGTCGTGCCCTTGTAGACAAAAGTTCCGTCCTGCGGCCCCAAGTAGAAACTGTTGACTTTCGACACCAGCGGACGCAGACGCTTAGATCCAGACATATAGTCCGAGCGATGGTAAGAGCCATCGTAATTCCAATTGCTATCGCCGATGGCCCCACGAATCCCTAGATTCACGATGTAGGACTCCGACCAGGTTTTCTTGTCGCCGCGCGAGCCGGTTTCTTCAGGCGCCAAAACGTGCTGCAGCGATTGCATGGTCTGAGTGTCACGATCGTAGATGTAGGTGGGCATGCCGCGACCACTCGCCCAAAACAGTGTTCCCGCCGTGTTCAATACCTGTTTGGCGGTATTGCCGACGAAATCGAAATAGATTTGCGTCGTATCGTTCAAATGATATTTAGCGCTGACGTACCCGCTCACACCTTTGGAACCGTTCAGGAACGTGCTGTAGCTGTTGCCGTTCCAGCTACCGCAATAGCTGCCGAAATTCGGACGCTTTGCATAGAACTCGCCGCCATTGAACAAGTTGCTGATCGCGTTGCAGGTTGCCGCGCCCGGATCGACGTAGGTGTTGGTAGCAGGATTCAGCGCGCGGCGATCCAAGGATGCGATGGCCGGGTTGGTCGGCGAGATCGTGGGATTCATCAGTGCGCTGGCGGTGTAACTGCGCTGATAACCAAAAATCGGATTCTGGTTGTCCATCTGGATTGCGCCGAGCACATCGAGCTTGCCCCACTTGCCGCCGCCGCTGATTTGCAGGCGCTGCTGCGCACCACCGCCATCTGTATAACCTCCGGCGCGGAAGTCGAGGGTCACGCCATCGAGGTTCTGTTTGGTGATGATGTTGACGACGCCGGCAATCGCTTGCGAGCCATAAATGGCCGAGTTGTTGCCCGGCAGAATATCGATGTGATCGACCATCGCCATGGGAATCGAACTCAAATCCACGAAGTTCGAATCGCTGTTGTACAGCAGCGGGTAATCCGCCATCGGCTTGCCGTTGAGCAGAATCAGCGTGTACGACGGACTCAAGCCCAACATACTGATTGTCGTCGCACCGGGGGTGAAACTGTTGTTGGACTGGTTGTCCTGCACCGCACCCTGCGCTGTGGGCATCGCACGCAGAGCGTCATAGACGTTGGTGAACCCTTGTTTTTTGATGTCCGCACTGGTGATCGTCAATGTTGGCGATGCCGTCTCGATCTGCGCACGCGGAATCAGCGAGCCGGTAACGACGACGCTCTGCAACTCCGTGTTTTTCTTCTTTTCCTGTGACTGATCATCCGCACTTTGCGCCATGGCGCTGTTGATGACAAAGCTTGCACAAAGGCCCATGATGATGGACGTGACGAGTGGGCGTTGTTTCATGATTTTTCCCCAACGATAAAGGTACGATCCGGAGCGTTTGGTGTGTCCCCCGGACAACTGGTCGATGCATGGCCGTTTCGCAAGGCGTCGCTCAACACGATCAGGCGCATGCGACTTTCGACGTCGGTGAGTGCCACCGCAACATTTCACGACGGCGCCCCAGCATCTATATGCCGACAGTAACAAAAACTTAATCTTTCTGTCAATTTCGTAAACAAACCTGTGAAATGCTACTTTTTTTGAAGGGATCGCATCAAGTTCGTTGCCGCACGACTCCCGGTAATTTGCGACTGGGCAGCGCGTGGTTGCACGGCTAAAATCGAAGGCGATCCGTTGTGAGCGGAAGTCGGCATCGAGCCTGCGGATGGGCGGAGACTTTGCGAAATCATGCAAACGCTGGCGGTAGCTACACGAAAAGGACCAGGTTGTTTTTCTTGCGTTATTCCCCAGGAGGCCAGTCATGCGAATTCTTCTTGCCACAACGATTCTCTCCACGGCGCTGCTTGCCGCTTGCGGCTCGTCCGCGCCGCCGCCGCCGGTCGCCCCGGTCGTCGCCCCCATTCCCACCGGCGTTGCCGGCACGGTGACGCTGGCGACGCCGCACGATTTGGGCGCGGGCGCCAAAATCGATGTGAAAATCTACGACGTCGCTCACCCTGAAATCGTGCTGGCGCAGACGACGATCGCGGATGCCAAAATTCCCGCCGGGTTCAACCTCGCCATCGACGGAAGCAAGGTCAACCCCGGCGACATCTACGTCGCCGACGCCATCCTCACCGATGGCGATCGTCGCTACATGAAGAAGCTCGACTATCCGGTCTTGACCGACAAGGCACGCACGGCCAAAGTCGACATCGTGCTGTCGCCGGAACCAACGCCAGGCGAAAAGCTGTTCGAGGAATACCAAAAAGCCCTCGGTCAAACGGGCAGCCTGAAGCAGATCAGCGGCAAGTATTCCAACGACAATTTCGGCACGGCGTGGGACGGCTTCACCTCGAACGGCAAGGTCAAGTTCGTGCGCGAAGTCACCGATGCCTACGACGATAGCGGTCGCACCACCTACAAGATCGCCTACAAGGACGAAAAACCCTGGGTGATCGTGCGTGAAAATTCGCCCGCCGGATCGCGCCAGGTATTGGCGACGACCAAGGTCGGCTGGGGCGACGACGGCACTCTCGTGCTGCACGAAAAATTGGCGGGCGGCCAAACCTCGGACGTTTCCGAGGCCGACGCGAAAGCGCTGCGCGACCATGCCGACAATGCGCTCGGCGTGGCCCAAGGGCATGCGCCGAAGCTGCAGACCGGCGCGCAGACCGACGACAAAGCCAAGAAGAGTGCGCCCGCGAAGAGAAGGCACTGAAACAGGCTTGTCACCTCTCCCTTCGCGGGAGAGGTCGACGCGCAAAGCGGATCGGGGAGCGGATCCGCATCGGTGATGTTGCTGGCTTCGCCCCCTCCCAGCAAGGGAGAGGGGCTTTATCGAATCCAGCTTGTCGTCGCTCTCCTCGCAGGCGAGGTCGGTGCGCATCACGCATCGGAGGCGAAGGCCCAAGAGCGATCAATTCTTTCGTGCCTTGGCGAACGCGTCGGCGAAGGCGTTGTTGGCCGGTACGATCGCAGAGGGTTTGGCGGAATCGCCGCGATTGCCGGGCATCGGTCTTGCGCCGCGCAGATCGCGCGCCGCGGTGTTGTCGCGCATCGACGTGCGCGCCTCGCCGAGCGGATCGTCTAGCCGCATCGTCAGCGCGATGCGTTTGCGTGGCAGGTCGACTTCGAGCACCTTGACCTTGACGATGTCGCCGGCCTTGACCGCTTCGCGCGGATCCTTGACGAATTTGCTCGACAGCGCCGAGATGTGGACGAGGCCATCCTGGTGCACGCCGATGTCGACGAAGGCGCCGAACGCGGCGACGTTGGAGACGCGGCCTTCGAGGATCATGCCGGGTTTCAGGTCCTTCATGTCCTCGATGCCGTCGGCGAACTCCGGCATGTGGAACGCGGGGCGCGGGTCGCGGCCGGGCTTTTCCAGTTCCTTCAAAATGTCGCGCACGGTCGGCAGGCCAAACTTCTCGTCGGTATACTTTTCCGCCTTGAGCGCGCGCAGGAACGCGATATCGCCGACGACCTGTTTCACCTCGCGCTGGCTGTCGCCGACGATGCGCTCGACGAGCGGATAGGCCTCGGGGTGTACGCTGGACGCATCGAGCGGATTGTCGCCGCCGGTCACGCGCAGGAAGCCCGCGCACTGCTCGAACGCCTTGTCGCCGAGCCGCGGCACCTTCCTGATCGCCGCGCGCGTGCGGAACGCGCCGTGTTCGTCGCGATACTTGACCACGTTCTCGGCCACGCTCGCGCTCAAGCCGGCCACGCGCGACAGCAGCGAGGCCGACGCCGTGTTCACGTCGACGCCGACGCTGTTGACGCAGTCCTCGACCACCGCATCGAGCGAGCGCGCGAGTTTCACCTGATTGACGTCGTGCTGGTACTGGCCGACGCCGATCGCCTTGGGCTCGATCTTGACCAGTTCGGCGAGCGGGTCTTGCAGGCGTCGCGCGATCGACACCGCGCCGCGCAGCGATACGTCCATGTCGGGGAATTCCTTGGCTGCGGTTTCCGAGGCGGAATACACCGACGCGCCCGCTTCGCTGACCACGATTTTCGCGAGTTTGAGATCGGCATGTTTTTTCATCAACTCGCCGGCGAGCTTGTCGGTTTCGCGCGAGGCGGTGCCGTTGCCGATCGAGATCAGGTCGATCTTGAACTGTTTGCACGCAGCGGCGAGCCAGGCGATCGATTTGTCCCACTCGCAGCGCGGCTCATGCGGGTAGATCGTGCCGGTGCCGAGCACCTTGCCCGTGGTCTCGACGATGGCGACCTTGACCCCGGTACGAATGCCGGGATCGAGCCCCATCACCACCTTGTGGCCGGCGGGCGCGGCCATCATCAAGTCTTTCAGATTGCTGCCGAACACGCGAATCGCTTCGGCCTCGGCCGCTTCGCGCGCGCGCGCGAACAGATCGAGGGTCAATTGCAGCATCAATTTGATGCGCCAGAGTTGGCGACACGTCTCTCGCAACCACACATCGGACGGACGACCGCGCTCGACGATGTCGAAGTGCGCCGCGATGCGCCCCTCGGCTTCGGCATGGCCCTGTGCGGCCTCGCTGCCCGGATCCAATTCCAGATCGAGAAATCCTTCGTTGCGCGCGCGGAACAGCGCAAGCAGACGATGCGACGGAATCGCCTTGATCGCCTCGATATGGTCGAAGTAGTCGCGATACTTCACCCCCTCGACCTGCTTGCCGGCAACGACCCTGGCGCGAATCTGGCCGCGGCCCCAGAGCCATTCGCGCAGTTCGCCGACCAGGGCAGCGTCTTCCGACATTTCTTCGAGCACGATCGCGCGCGCGCCATCGAGCGCGACCTTCGTGTCGGCGACGTTTTTTTCCGCATCGACGTAGGCCGCGGCGAGCGCCTCGGGCGTCTCCACCGGATTCGCGCGCAGCGCATCGGCCAGCGCCTGCAAGCCCGCGTCGCGCGCGATCTGCGCCTTGGT
>JAFEFR010000307.1 GCA_018240485.1 Pseudomonadota bacterium | reverse complement strand
GCGCCGAACACGCTCGCACCAGCGCGGTCGAGAATTTCGATGCGCACGCGGTCGCCGAACTTGAGGAACGGCGTCGACGGTTTGCCGTCGCGTATCGTTTCCAGCGTGCGCTTTTCCGCAAGGCACGACGCACCTTTGGATTCGTCCTGATTGGCGATGGTGCCGGAGCCGACGAGGGTGCCCGCACCGAGCGGCCGCGTCTTCGCAGCATGAGCGACCAGCTCCGCAAACGAAAACTGCATGTCTTCGCCGGCCTCCGGCTGGCCGAACAGCTTGCCGTTGATGTGCGTGGTCAATGCGAGATGCACTTTTGAATTTTTCCATGCCTCGCCCAATTCGTCCGGCGTGACGAACACCGGCGACAGCGCCGAGCGCGGCTTGGATTGCAGGAAGCCGAAACCCTTGGCCAGTTCGCCGGGAATCAAATTGCGCAAACTCACATCGTTGATCAAACCGATCAACTGGATGTGATCGGCCGCCTGCGCGCTGGTCGCCGCCATCGGCACATCGTCGGTGACGACGACGATTTCCGCTTCCAGATCGATGCCGTAGTCCTCGCTGGTCACGCGCACCGCATCGCGCGGGCCGTAGAAACCCGCACTAACGGCTTGATACATCAGCGGATCGACATAGAAACTCGCCGGCACTTCGGCACCGCGCGCACGGCGCACACGCTCGACATGCGGCAGATAGGCGCTGCCGTCGACGAATTCGTAGGCGCGCGGCAGCGGCGCGGCGAGCGCGGCGACGTCGAGCGCAAACACGTTCTCGCCGTTGATCGTCTGCGCGCGCGCCGCATCGTTGAGCAGCTCGGATACGCGATGCAGGCGCGGTGCGGCGTTGGCCCAATCTTCCAGCGCGCGTTGCAACGTCGGCGCGATATCGCTTACGCGCACGGCGCGCGCAAGGTCGCGGCTGACCACGATCAGCGTGCCGTCGCGGCCACCGTCCTTCAAGCTTGCCAGTTTCATCAGCGGGTATCCTTGGTCAATTCTGCGGGT
>JAFEFR010000306.1 GCA_018240485.1 Pseudomonadota bacterium | reverse complement strand
TCGATGCGCATCGCCATGGTCACCGAAACCTACCCGCCGGAAGTCAACGGCGTGGCCTTGACCGTCGCCAGTCTGGCGCAAGGCTTGCGCGAAGCCGGACACACCGTGCAGTTGGTGCGCCCGCGCCAGCGCGACGACATCGCCGCCGAGGATGGCGCCGACATTCTCGTGCGTGGTGCACGCCTGCCGAAGTACCCCGACCTGCAATTCGGCCTGCCCACGCCGAGCCGTTTGCGCAACCTCTGGAAAGACGAACGCCCGGACGCCATCTATGTCGCCACCGAAGGCCCGCTCGGTTACTCGGCGCTGCGTGTGGCGCGCCGTCTCGGTATTCCGACGGCGACCGGTTTCCACACGCGCTTCGACGATTTTGCGCACCATTACGGATTGGGGTTTCTCACCCCGGCCGTATTCGCTTATCTGCGTCGCTTCCATCGGCAAGCCGCCGCCACCCTCGTGCCGACAAACGAGTTGCGCGAGTTCCTCGTCCGCAATCAGTTCGGCAACGTCGCCTTGCTGCGCCGTGCGGTGGACACGACGCTGTTTTCGCCGCGTCGCCGCGACGACGACTTGCGCGCGCAATGGGGGCTGGCCCCCGGCCAGATCGCGATGCTCTACGTCGGTCGCATTTCGCCGGAGAAAAATCTGCCGCTCGCGGTGCGCACCTTTCGCGAGATCGAAAAAATCCATCGCGGCGCGCGCTATGTCTGGATCGGCGACGGCCCATCGCGGGCGAAACTCGCAGCGGAAAATCCGGATTTCATCTTCACCGGTATTCGGCGTGGCATCGACCTTGCGCGGCACTTCGCCAGCGCCGATCTGTTCGCATTCCCAAGCCTGACCGAAACCTTCGGCAACGTCACGCTCGAAGCGCTCGCCAGCGGCCTGCCAACCGTCGCTTTCGACTACGGCGCGGCGCGCGAGCACCTCACCTTCGCCTGTGGACGCTGCGTGCCATTCGGCGATGAGGAAGCCTTCGTGCATGCTGCGCTCGATCTGGTGCGCCGCGACGTGACCCGTCCGGAATGCCGCGCTGCCGCCGTCGCCGCCGTCGACGGTCTCGACCCCGCCGCGGTCGCGGCGAGTTTCGCCGCATTGCTTGCCGGGCTGTCGCACGCCGGCGACGAGTGCCGCCTCAAAGCCGATCTCCTCCGCGCGGGTACGCCATGAACACGATGCCGCGATGGTCTGATCTCCCGTTCGATGCGCGCCTGTGCCTGCGCGCGAATCACTGGGGCGCACGGCGCGCGGTGGCACGTTTCTTCGGCGTCATCAGCCGGCTGGGCGACGGCGCGTTCTGGTACACGTTGATGGCGGCGATCGCCCTCTTCGGCGGATCGCAGGGGCCCGCCGTGGCATTGCAGATGAGCCTGACCGGCGGCATCGCGGCCGTTCTGTATCGCGGACTCAAGCGCAGCACGCGACGCCCACGTCCGTTCCGCACGCATCGCGAAATCGTGCCACGGGCGATGCCGCTCGATGAATTCAGTTTCCCCTCGGGCCACACCTTGCACGCGGTGACCTTCACCCTCGTTGCGCTCGCATATTTCCCGTTGCTCGCGCCGCTACTGGTTCCGTTCGCCCTGCTCGTTGCCGCGTCGCGCGTGGTGCTCGGCCTGCACTATCCGAGCGACGTGCTGGCGGCAGCGCTGGCCGGCTGCGCATTGGCAACCGCTTCGCTCGGGATAGCCGCATCGATGCGCGTTTGACGCAACGCCCGCATCGCGCCCGCC
>JAFEFR010000305.1 GCA_018240485.1 Pseudomonadota bacterium | reverse complement strand
TGCGTTTGACGAGCGGAATTCCACTTGTTGATTTCCATGCTACGACCGGGCTCGATTTCGATGCGATCCGCCTGCCGATGGAGGAAGGCGTGCGTCGCGGCTGGCTCGTGCCGGATCGCGAACGATTGCAGCCGACCGACGCGGGCCAGCGTTTCCTCAACGACTTGATCACGCTGTTCCTGCCGGACAAGCGCCGCGCCGCACTCTAGAACAGCGCTTGCTTCGCGGCGCCGCCATCCCTACACTGCGCGCCTCGCAGGTGCCCTGTGCCGAGTTCTCGGCGCAAGGTGAAACGGGAAGCCGGTGCGGATTGAACAATCCAAGGCCGGCGCTGCCCCCGCAACGGTAAGCAAGTTTTGCTTCGGTCACGCGCCACTGTGCATGCGCATGGGAAGGCGACCGACGCATCGAGCCGAGACTCGACGCTTGCAAGCCCGGAGACCGGCCTGCGTGGAGGATCGCGCTGCGATCCCCGAGCTTGCGGCGTTGCGGTGGGCAACGGACGGGCGTATCGCGCGTCGTCCGCACGCCGTTACTCCTCATCCAAAGCCTCCCGCGCCGCACCTTTCAGCGGGTGTGCTTTCGGAGTATTTCATGTCGCAAAAATCCTTTTTGTCTCTCGCCATCAGCGCCGCGCTTGCCGGTGGCCTCGTCCATGTCGGCGCCGCACAGGCGCAGGAAGCGCAGTTGCAGCCGACCATCGAAGTCACCGCCTCGCGCGTCGCGCAGACGGTCGACGCGAGCCTGGCCGATGTATCGATCATCACGCGCGCCGATATCGAGAAGACCAGCGCGCCCGACCTGATCGAAGTGCTGCGCCTGCAGGCCGGCGTCGATGTCGCGCGTCTCGGCGGCGCCGGCTTCCAGACCGGCGTGTTCCTGCGTGGCACGAATTCCAACCACGTGCTCGTGCTGATCGACGGCGTGCGCGTGGCCTCCTCGAACACCGGCGCGTTCGCGTGGGAGAACCTGCCGCTCGATGCGGTGGAACGCATCGAAATCGTGCGCGGCCCGCGCGCGAGCTACTGGGGTTCGGACGCGGTCGGCGGCGTGATCCAGATCTTCACGCGCAAGCTCGACGGCGCGCATCTCGCGGCGAGCGTCGGCAGCTACGGCAGCGCCGACGGCAGTCTCGGCTACGGCATGCAGACGGATTCGTGGGGCGTGTCAGCGCAGGCCGGCGGCCGCCACGTCGACGGCTTCTCCGCCTCGAACGTGCTCGCCGGCCCCTACGTCTACAACCCCGACGATAATCCGATGCAGAACCACAACCAGGTCGCGCAGGGCTGGTACAAGCTCGGCACGCAGACGCTGTCGGCGAGCGCGTTGCGCAGCGTCGGCACGCAGAGTTTCGACAACGGCGCCTTCGGTCCGGGCATCTCGCACACGCTCGACCAGGCCGTCGGCGTCAACCTCGAAGGTGCGATCACGCCCGACTGGCAGCACCGGCTCGCGCTCGGCACCACGCGCACCAACATCGACACGCCCGCGTTCGGTTCGGCCTACCGCTCCACGCGCGAGCAGTTGTCGTGGACGAACGATTTCGCCATCGCCGCAAACCAGCATCTCGTCGCCGGCTTCGACAGCGTGCACGACCGCGGCCGCAGCCTCGACACGTTCGGCGGCGCGACGCAGTACGACAAGACGCGCGACAACACGGGCGTTTTCGCCGGCTGGCGCGCACAGGCCGACGCGCTAGACGGCGAGGTCTCGGGCCGCTACGACCACAACAGCGATTTCGGCGGCGAGTTCTCCGGCTCGATCGCCGGCGGCTACAAACTCATCGATGGCCTGCGCCTTACCGCCAGCTACGGCACCGCATTCAGCGCGCCGACGCTGAGCCAGCTCTACTCACCCGGCTACGGCGGCTACTACGCCGGCAACCCGCTGCTCGATCCGGAACGCTCGCGCACCGGCGAGATCGGCGTGGAGTGGAATGCCGACAGCGCCAACCGCCTCGAAGCGCACGCTTTCACCACGCGCATCCGCGACCTGATCGATTTCTCCGGAGGCGCGAAATTCCAGGCGATCAACATCAACCACGCCGCCATCGACGGCCTCGAATTGCGCCACGCCTGGCACGCCGGCGCCTATTCGTGGACGAATACGCTGACTTTGCAGGACGCGCGCAACGACGATACCGACACGCAACTGCTGCGTCGGCCAAAGCAGAAATTCAACAGCGTGTTCGATGCGCAGCTCGGCGAGGCGTTCAGCGCCGGCGCGGAATTCGTCTACGCCGGTCGCGCGGACGATTTCGGCGGTTCCAGACTCGGCGCCTACGCGATTTTCAATTTGCGCGCGAGCTACATCGTCAATCCGCAATGGCGCATCGGCGCGCGCCTGGAAAACCTCGGTGACAAGCGCTACCAGCTCGCCTATGGCTACAACACGCCGGGGCGTTCGGGATACCTCACGGTGAGCTGGTCGCCGGGCAAGTAGTCTTTCCTTCTCCCGCCGGGAGAAGCCGCGAGAGCCCAAGCGCCGGATGAGGGAAGAGCACGGCAATGTTCGACGACACTGCATTGCGCGAGGCCTTCCCCTCATCCGCCCTTCGGGCACCTACCCCGTTCGGCCTCCTTGCCTCACCCTCAGTCGGCTGTCGCCGACTTCGACCCGGTGGGAGAAGGAAAGCAAGTGCGGCACAATACGCGCATACGAATCCGCGGATGCGCGTCATGACCGATCTCCTCGCCAAACTCTACCCCGACCATCTGGCCGCGCTGAAGCAGCGCAGCGATGCCGCGCTCGCACGCGGCGGCCACGATCATCTCGTCATCGCCGCGGGCCAGCCGCGCATGCAGTTTCTCGATGATCGCCCGTATCCGTTCGCGGTCAATCCGCATTTCAAGCACTGGCTGCCGGTGACCAAGGCGCCGGGCTCGTGGATCGTCTACACCCCGGGGCAAAG
>JAFEFR010000304.1 GCA_018240485.1 Pseudomonadota bacterium | reverse complement strand
TGTTCGAGGCGAATCACACCCATTTACCGAGCCAGCTGACTGTGGCGCATGCCATAGCCGAAGTAGACGAGAAGGCCGATGCTCACCCAGATCACGAACACGAGCCAGGTGATCGCGGCGAGTTCGGACAGCAGCCAGATCGAAAACAAAATGCCGACGATCGGAATCAGCGGCACGAACGGAGTGCGGAACGAGCGCGCCAAATCCGGCTTGCGCATGCGCAACACGATGACCGATGCACAGATGACGATGAAGGCCGACAACACGCCGATGTTGACCAATTTGGCGACCTCATCCAGTGGAAACAATCCGGCGACGAGCGCGGTGAACACGCCGAGCACGATCGTCGGGCGATGCGGCGTGCCGTAGCTCGGATGCGCCTGCGCGAACCAGCCCGGCAGCAAACCGTCGCGCGCCAGCGCGTACCAGATGCGCGCCGCGCCGAGCATGAACGCGAACAGCACGCTGATCAGGCCGAATACGGCGGAGACCGAAATCGTCGCCGCGACCCAATTCAAGCCCAAACTCTTGAACGCATCGGCCACCGGCGCTTCGGTGTTGAGTTGCGGATACGGCACGATGCCGGTCAGCACCAGCGACACGGCAAGGTACATCGCCATCGACACGCCGAGCGACAGCAGCACGGCGCGCGGCAGGTCGCGCTGCGGATTCTTCGACTCCTCGGCCGCGGTGGTCAGCGTGTCGTAGCCGAACACGGCGAAGAACACGACGGCGGCGGCGGTGGCGATGCCGTTCCAGCCGAAATGGCCGACGCCATGCGCATCGACCACGCGCGCGGGCACGAACGGATGCCAGTTGGCCGGATTGATGTAAAACACACCGACGCCGATCACCAGCGCGACCGCGGCGACCTTGATCGCCACGACGACGGTGTTGAAGCGCGCGCCCCATTCGGTGCGGAACACGAGCAGTGCGGCGACACCGAGCGTCACCAGCGCCGCGATCACGTTGAACACGCGCCCCTCGCCGGTGCCGAGCGCGCCTTGCGCCCACAGCGGCAACACGATGCCGGCGCTGGCAAGCGCGGATTGCACATAGCCCGACCAGCCGATCGCGACGACGGCGACGATCAGCGCGTATTCGAGCAGCAAATCCCAGCCGATCAGCCACGCCGGCAGTTCGCCGAGCACCGCGTAGCCGTAGGTGTAGGCGCTGCCGGTGACCGGAATCATGCCGGCGAATTCGGCGTAGCACAGCGCCGCTGCTGCGCTGGCGATACCGGCGATCACAAACGCGAGTGCCACCGCAGGCCCCGCATTGATCGCGGCCTGTTGCCCGGCGAGCACGAACACGCCGACGCCGATGATGCCGCCGATGCCGATCGCGGTGAGTTGCCATAGACCGAGCACGCGACGGAAGTCGCCACGCCGGCCGGCTTCGGCTTGCAACGCCTCGACCGACTTGTGCCGCGTGATGGTAGCAAACAGGCTCATGAATTCTCCCCTGGAAGTTGGTGTGCGCCGCTACCGGCGTGCAGACGAACCTGCCGACCGGGCGACCCATGATAGCGGGCGACGCGGGTCGGTGCGCGCCGCCGTCAGGGCGGGATGTCGATCGCTGCGGGCGGCAGGCCCGCCATGCGGCGGGCGTGCATGGCGAGATAGCCGGCGTCGAGTGCGCGCGCGGTCGCGGCACTGTCGAACAGCGGCGATTGCCGACCGCGATCGAGCAACCAGGATTTGAGCCGCGTCAACTCCTTGGGGTGCGCAATCAGCGCATCGAGCTTCGTGGCGTAGTCGGCCTCGTCGCGGGCCACGAGTTCGGGCAAGCCCACGGCGTGCAGCAGGCTTGCGCCGACGCGGCCGGCAAAGTTGTTGCCGAGCGGACTCACCATCGGCACGCCCATCCACAGCGCATCCGAGCCGGTGGTGTGCGAATTGCACGGCGCGGTATCGAACGCAAGGTCGGCGAGCGCGAGACGGGCGAGATGGTCGGCCTGTGCCACGCGCGGCGCGAACGTGAGGCGGCCCGGGTCGATGCCGGCTTCGCGCGCACGCTGGCGCAGGTTTTCGCGCATGCCGTCGTTCTCATCGAGCAGCCACAGGTGCAGGCGCGAATGGGCGTGCATCAGGCGCATCCACACCGCCCAGATCGACGGCGTGAATTTCCACGCCTGATTGAACGAGCAGGCGAGGATTGCCGACTCGGGCAGACCTTGCTGCGCGCGCGTGGTGGCCGCACCGACGGCGCGGCGACGATCGTTCGCCTGATAGCAGTGGGGCAGACGCACGAGCGCTTCGTTGAATTCGGCCTCACTGCCGTTGGGAGCGACGTGACGATCGGCGATGAGATAGTCGACGTCATCGCCCATCGTGCCCGGATAGCCGAGATAGTTGACGATGATGGGTGCCGGGCGCAGCGCGGCGAGGCCCATGCAGGCGCCTTTGGTGTGGCCGTTGAGATCGATCAGGATATCGATGCGGCGTTCGAGGACGTGTGCGGCCACGGCTTCGGCGGGCAGATCGGCGGCCTCGATGAAATGCTCGAAGGCGGCGGCGACGCGCTCGCCGAGGGCGGAGTCGTCCGCGCGATTCAAGGCGAAGCCGAATAGCTCGAAGCGATCGCGATCGTGGTGTTCGAGCACTTCGACGAGCAGCCGACTCGTGGCGTGGTCGCGAAAATCCGAGGACACGTAGCCGAGCCGGATGCGCCCCGGCGCGCGCACGCCGAAATCGCGTTTCCGGATGGGCGTCACTTTCAGTGCCGACTGTGTGCGCAGGCATTGCTCGGCAACGCGACGCAGCGCGATGCCGTCCAGATCGAGGCTGCTCAACGATGTGGCGTAGTCGCCGACATCGCCGCGTCGGAGGCGCTCGATCAACTCGGCATTCGGTGTCTGCCAGCGCGGCCAATCCGCCATGCGCGCCAGGGCGAAAACCAGACAGCCCAGCGCCCAGTTCGATTGCGGTTGCAGCGCCCACGCTTGGGCATACGCAGGGGCGGCGGCAACGAGATCGTTCCGACGTTCGAAAATCTGCGCGCGGCCGAACCAGGCATCGAAGTTGCGCGGGTCGCGCGCGAGCGCTTGTTGGTACAGGTCCAGAGCGCGAACCTCATCGCCGCACTGTGCCGTGGCGGTGGCGCGCCAGGCGAGCAATTGCGGCGCGGCGGCGGCATTTTCGTCGAGATGGGCGAAAGCGGCGAGGGCGGATTCGCCCTGCCCGGTATGAAGCAGGCATTGGCCGAAGCCAAGCCACGCCGCTGCGTTTTGCGGCTGCCGTTGTGCGACCGTGGCGAAATGCGGTTGCGCCTTTCGGAAACGGCGCGCGGCGAGCAGAATGCCGCCAAGATTGACGTGAGCTTCGAGCAAGTCGGCATCGCAGGCCAAGGCGTATTCGTAGCACAGGCCTGCTTGCGAAACCTGGTTGCGCCGGGCGAAATCCAAACCCAGATGATAGGCCTCGACGGCGAGCGCGCGGTGCGGCGGAATTTTTCCGAGCAAGGCGTGCGCTTCGTCGAGCAAACCGCGCAAACGCAGGCTCGATGCGAGGCGCGCGGCGGCGCTGTCCGGCGCCGCGCGTGCGGCGTCGTCGATCAAGCGCAGGGATTCGGCGACATCGAGCGCGCGCGTCGATGCGCGCGCCACATCCAGACGCAGAAGCAGCAATTTGTCGCGCTCGCCCGGCAACGCCGGCCGTGCGCGATCGATGTCGGCGATGGCGTGCGCGATGCGGCCGCGCTGCGCCTCCTCGCGCACGCGCGCGAGCACGCGCTCGAACGTGACGGGAAGCTTCGAATTGCCGCTCATGAGCTGCGCTGGAATGTCACCACCAGCACGTCGCGGTGCGCGGGCCGGGTCGGGTCGAGCGCTTCGACCGGAGTGACGCCGTGGAACACGCGCGCATCATCGACGAACGCCGCATCGAGCGGCTGGGTCAGGGTGAAGCTGCCGAGCAGCTCGTGCGTTGCCAGCGCGTGGATGGTGGTCGTGCCGCTGGCGATGTTGACGCGCTCGATCATGAGTACGAGCACATAGTCCACGCCATCGCGATGCACGCCCTCGGGTGTGGGCTGACCGGGTTCGTCGGCGCGCGCCTCGATGCGAAACTGATGCACTTCGACGCGCCAGCTTTCCACCTCCGGAGCCAGACGGTCGAACAAGGAAAAGGTCGATCGAAGGATCGTTTGCATGCTGGCGCCGGAAGCGATTGCCGGTTCGATGGGTTCGAACCAGCGCTCGATGCCGCCCTGCAGCGCGTTGTAGACGCGGCTCTGATAATGCGGCTGATGTGCCGCCCGCGCGATCGTGCCATTGCGTTGGATGCGAAACACCGCGTGTCGGCGGCGTCGATAGCGGCCGTAATCGGCGAGATACGTATCGACGGCGAGGTCGTTCCAACTGGCGGCGAAGGCCGCCCAGTCGTCGAGTCCACCGTCGTCGTCGAGCAATGCGCGCATGGGCGCTTGCGCGACGAAGGCGTAGCCATTCCGGCTGAGTGCGTCGAGGAGTGCGGTCGTGGTGGCGATGCGAGAGGGAGGCATGCCCGCACCCTAGCAGAACGGTGGTGGGGTTCCAGAGCCGCTTGGATGGAGCCAATCGCACGTCGCGTTGCGTTCGCGACGTGCGTGGAAATGCCGCATCACACCGTGCGTCGACCGCCGAGCGCGCCCATGATGCCGCCGGCCGCCTGGATCATTTCCGACAAATCGATATGGCCATCGCCGTTGTGATCGAGCACCGAATTGAGCAAGCCGCCGGCGAGGCCGCCCTGCTGCTGCGTCGCCTGCGCTTGCTGAGCGAGCACGTTGCCGAGCCCGCCCGGCGACAGCCCTTGGCCGCGCGTCTGATTGGCCAGCACGCTCATCACGATCGGTGCGAGGATAGCCATGAGTTGGCCCGCGCCTTGCGCGCCGAGGCCGGTGGTCTGACCGAGGCCCTGGTTGGCCGTGTTCACCTTGCTGCCGAAAACGTGACTGAGAATGGCGCCGCCCAGCCCAGTATTGAGCCCACCCTGCGCCGCGCCGCCGCCGAGCACGCTGCCCAGCCCGCCGCCGGCTTGACCGCCGCCGAGCATGCCGCCGAGCACGCTGCCCAGCCCGCCGCCCGCTTGCCCGCCACCCAGCACCGCGCCGAGCACGTCGCCGACGCTGCTGCCGGCATGATCGTTGAGCGCATTGTGCAAGGCGCCGGCGCCGTCGGGGGTACTCGCGTTTTGCGCCATGCCGCCGAGAATCAGCGGAATGGCTTGGGCAATCGCCGACTGCGCCGTTTGCGGATCGGTGCCGAGTTGGCTCGCGATCGCGCCCACCTGGTTGGGGCCGAGCTGGCCAAGAATCTGATCGACGAGTCCGCTCATGAATTCAGTCTCCGCAATGATCGAAAAAGGCCGCAGTCCGCGGCAGAAGGTGTAACGATGCGTCGCGCAGAATAGCACGGTGACGGTGAAGCCCCGCCGCCGCGCGTACAATACGCAGCGCGCGCTGCGCGCAAATCCGATTCGACCGCAGGAAGGCAACGATGGAATCTCCCCGTGTATCCCTGATCGGCGCGCCGACCGACATCGGCGCCGGCCACCGCGGCGCATCGATGGGCCCGGAGGCGCTGCGCGTCGCCGGCATCGCCGAGGCCTTGCGC
>JAFEFR010000303.1 GCA_018240485.1 Pseudomonadota bacterium | reverse complement strand
TCGATGTCGCCGTGTGCGGCTTCGTCGATTTCGATGGCACCGAACGCGTAGTCGCCATCGCCGGCCCAGGCGATGCCGTTCTCGCGCTGCGCGCGCACGCGCCCTTGCGTGCGCCAGACCTCGAACGGCGGCGCATTTTCCGCCGGTTCCAGATTGACGCGCAGATAGCGCGGGTCGGCGTGGCTTGCCGGCGCACGTTCGCCAAAGCCGAACACGGCGAGCACGTCATCGCCGCCAAGAATCGCCGCGAGCGAAGCCTGCTCACAGGCAATGCGCAACGGCGCAAGATCGGCGGGTTCCCCGGGCAACAACGCGTCGGCGATATCGGTTTCTGCAGTAGACAAGGCAGCGGCGCGCGGCAACGATGCCGCATCGAGTTTCGATGGGCCAATGATACACTGCGCCGATGCGGTCGCAGCGACCCGGCAAGACAGCAACCCGCGAGGAAACATGTCGAATCAGCAGACGCCCGCCGAGCACGAACTGGCCAACCTGATCGTGTCGAGTCTCAATCTGGAACACATCAAGGCCGACGATTTCGCTCCGGAACAGCCGTTGTTCGGGGCCGCCACCGGTCTTGATTCGATCGATGCGCTCGAACTGGCGCTTGCGGTATCCAAACGCTACGGCTTCCAGTTGCGTTCCGACAACGCCGACAACCAGCGCATCTTCTCCAGCCTGCGCGCGCTCGCGCAACATATCCAGACGCATCGCGCGGCCTGACCGATGCGTCTCGCCGTCTGGCTCGCCATCCTCGTGCTGGCGCTGCTCGGTCGTTGGATGCACAACGATGCCGTCGCGGCGGCAAGCGTGCCGCTGGCGCTGGGTTTCTTCTTTTTCTCCACGCCACGCCGTGTGCGTGCGGCGGTTTGGGTCATGGCGGCGGGGGAGGCCGTGGCGTGGGCGCTGGGTGGCCCGCCCATGATGCTCGACGTGCTGCCCGCAGCCATCGCGGGCTTCGTCGGCTGGTTGTTCGCACGCAGCCTGTCGCCTGCGCGCACACCGCTGATTGCGCGCGCCATCGCCGCGATCGAAGGCGAAGCGGCATTGCGCGATACGGCGATCGTTCGCTACGCCCGCCGGCTCACCGCGCTATGGGCAGCCCTCCAATTCGCACTGGCAGGATGGTGTGCGCTCTGTCTTTTGCGCGATCACGGCCCCTTCTCCGGTTCGTTTCTGCCGCCGCCGCGCGTCTTCGGCACGACGCTGCTGCCGCTTGCATCGGCCACCCTGTTTTTCGGCGAATTCTTCCTGCGCCCGCGCCTGCTGCCACAAGCGCCACGGCACACGCTGACCGATTTTCTCGCCGCGCTCGGTCGCGCCTGGCCGACGCTGATCGAAGACTAACCTCGCCTCGCCGCACGCGACATTGCGGTTATCATCCGCGCATGATTGCGACGCGCTTTTGCATCGATGCCAGCCACCCTGCGCTGCCCGGCCATTTTCCGGGTCGTCCCGTGGTGCCCGGCGTGCTTCTGCTCGACCGCGTTGCCGCCGCAATCGAGCGCGATTTTGTCGCGCATGTCGCGGGATTGCCGCAGATAAAGTTTCTCGCGCCGCTGTTGCCCGGCGAGGAAGCCGAGTTGCGCCTGGAAGAAAAAGACGAAAAAGTCCACTTTTGCATTTCGCACAACCAGGCCTCCGTCGCCACGGGCGTCGTCGAGATTGCCGCCATCGACGAGTCCGAGCGATGAGCGCGCAGTGGCGAGAACGGCATGAGGCCGGCGGGCGCGTCGCGATCTGGCTGATCCGTGCCGCCGGTCTGCATGTGGGTCGCGGCTTCGCGCGTCTGTGGCTGTACCCGATCACGCTGTACTTCTTTTTCCGCCGCGCGCGCGAGCGTCGCGACTCACGCGAATTCCTGACCCTGGCGCTCGGCCGCCCGGCGCGCGCCCGGGACATCCTCCGGCACATCCACAGCTATGCGGCGACGATTCTCGACCGCATCTATCTGTTGCACGACACGACGCTCGACCGCTTCGACCTGCGCGTGCATGGCCTCGATCAGATCGAGGCCGAAATCGCGCGCGGCCGCGGCGTGCTCCTGCTCGGCTCGCACTTCGGCAGCTTCGAGGCGCTGCGCGCGTTGAGCCTGCGCCGGCCCGACGTGCCGTTGCGCGTGGTCATGGACCTGAAGCAGACGCGCGCGCTCAACGAGCTGCTGCACGCGCTCAATCCCGGCGTCGCCGCGAACGTGATCGATGCCGGCGTCGATCCGGGCGCGCTCGCCCTGGCGCTGCACGACACCGCACGCCAGGGCGCGCTGATCGGCTTGCTCGCCGACCGCGCGCGCGCGCAGGAAGCGACCGCGCCGGTCGACTTCTTCGGTCGCACCGCGCATGT
>JAFEFR010000302.1 GCA_018240485.1 Pseudomonadota bacterium | reverse complement strand
TTCAGCATGAGCTATCGCGGTCGCTTCGCCCCCTCGCCCACCGGCCCGCTGCATTTCGGTTCGCTCGTGGCGGCCGTCGGCAGTTGGTTGCGGGCACGTTCACAAAACGGTGCGTGGCTCATTCGCATGGAAGACCTCGATCCGCAGCGCGAGGTTCCCGGTGCGGCCGACGACATTCTCGCCACGTTGGCGGCGTTCGGCATGGAGTCCGACGAACCCGTTGTTTGGCAGAGTCTACGCAAAGAAGCCTACGACGCGGCGTTCGCGCGCTTGCGCGAGCATGTGTTTCCATGCTGGTGCAGCCGCAGCGACCTGGCCGCCGCCAATGGCCTGCATCGCGGCGCCTGCGTTGCCGTGGCGGATGCCGCGCGTGCGCCGGCCTGGCGCCTGCGCGTGGACGATCGCGACGTCGGCTTCGTCGATCTGCTGCAGGGCGCGTACGCGCAGAATCTGCTGCGCGACGTCGGCGACTTCGTCGTGCGCCGCGTCGAAGGCGGCTACGCGTATCAGCTCGCCGTGGTCGTCGACGATGCCGAGGCGGGCATCACCGAGATCGTGCGCGGCGCCGACCTGCTCGACTCGACCCCGCGTCAGATCCATCTGCAGCAGCAGTTGGCCGTGCCGACACCGCGCTACCTGCACCTGCCGCTCGTGCTCGACCCGACCGGCGCGAAACTGTCGAAGTCGGAGGGCGCGCCGACGATCGATCGCGACGATCCGCTGCCGGCCCTGCGCAGGGCACTCGATTTCCTCGGCTTCGCCGACGCGGCGCGCGCGCCGGCGCCCGGTCCCGCAGCGCTGCTCGCGGTTGCCACGCGGCATTTCGCCCTCGCCGCCTTGCGCAAAAATTCCGGCAAATTTACTGCCTTGGACTGACAAACCGAACGTGTACAATCCAAGCAAAAGATTCCGTCGGCTGATGCCCAGCCGGCGCACAACCGGAGGGAGCAAGTCATGACGTCTCGCATTGCACTCGTTACAGGTGGCACCGGTGGTATTGGAACGGCGATAGTCAAGCGTCTTGCGGGCATGGGCCACAAGGTCGCCACCAACTACCGCGACGAAGCCAAGGCCAAGGCCTGGGCGGACAAGCTCAAAGCCGAAGGCGTCGACGTGCTGCTGGTCAAGGGCGACGTGTCCGACCCCGCCTCCGCCGAAGCGATGGTCAAGGAAGTCGAATCGAAACTCGGGGCGATCGACATCCTGATCAACAACGCCGGCATCACCCGCGACACCACCTTCCACAAGATGAGCGCGCTGCAGTGGCAGGAAGTGATCAACACCAACCTCAACTCGGTGTTCAACGTCACCCGCCCGGTGATCGACGGCATGCGCAACCGCAAATGGGGCCGCATCATCCAGATCAGCTCGATCAACGGCCAGAAGGGTCAGTACGGCCAGGCCAACTACGCGGCGGCCAAGGCCGGCATGCACGGTTTCACGATCTCGCTCGCCCAGGAAAATGCCAAGTTCGGCATCACGGTGAACACGGTTTCGCCCGGTTACGTCGCCACCGAGATGGTCATGGCCGTGCCCGAGGAGGTGCGCAACAAGATCGCCGCGCAGATCCCGGTCGGCCGCCTCGGTGAACCCGATGAGATCGCCTACGCGATCGCCTTCTTCGTCAACGACGAGGCGAAGTGGATCACCGGCGCCAATCTATCCATCAACGGCGGCCAGTACATGGGTTGGTAGTTGTCGCGTTCGCGAGATGCCATGAATGGCATCTCGCGCGGCAACTACCCGATGAGGCAGGGTCGAGCATCGCGACAGCGATGCGAGGGAACGGGCGGCGCCCCAGGGATGGATTGCAAGGGCGGACCCGTTTGTGCGATGCATTGAAGCGCATCGGGCGCGATCTTGTCGTGCTGCGATCGCAATGCGCTCGGGCCGATTTACTGCACGCGCCCCGCCCCGCGCCAATTGCTGCGCAGCACCGCACTGGTGCGGCGCATCACGATCTGTTATTTTTGCGGCATGGCACAAATCCGCATCATCAAAAAGTACCCGAATCGCCGCCTCTACGATACGGAAATTTCGAGCTACATCACTCTCGAAGAAGTCCGTCAACTCGTGCTTGACGGCGACCACTTCGAAGTTCGCGACGCCAAGACCGGCGAAGACCTGACCCGTACCGTGTTGCTGCAAATCATTGCCGAACACGAAGGTCACGGCCAGCCCATGTTCACCACGCAACTGCTGTCGCAAGTGATCCGTTTCTACGGCGACTCGATGCAAGGTTTCATGGGCAGCTATCTGGAAAAAAGCTTGCAGATTTTCCTCGATCAGCAGGGCACGTTTCGCAGTCAGCTCAACAACATCCTCGGGCAGACGCCTTGGTCGATGCTCAACGGCATGACCGAGCGCAATCTCGATCTGTGGAAATCGGTGCAGGACAACTTTCTCAAGAATGCGGCTTCCGCCGCACAGGCGCAACAAACGTCCGCAGCCAAGAAGGACGGCAAACGCTGATCCGCGCACACCCTGATCTCGCAGCACAGAACGGCGCTACCCCATCCTTGCGATGGGATTTTTTTTACTGAGGTACGGCAATGACTGAACGCATCGCACTGGTCACCGGCGGCATTGGCGGCCTCGGCACGGAAATCTGCAAACACCTCGCCAACGCTGGCTGCATCGCAATCGCTGTCGACCTTGGCACGCGTCCCGAGCGACTGGCTGAATTCCAGAATGAGATCGCGGACTACGCCGGCAGGATTTTCTTTGAGCCATCCAACGTTGCCGACTTCGATGCCTGCACCGACCTCGTCAAACGTGTCGAGGCCCGACATGGCCCGGTCGACATTCTGGTCAATGCCGCCGGCATCACGCGCGACACCACGCTGCGCAAGATGTCCTCACAGCAGTGGGTGGATGTGCTCAAAATCAACCTCGATGGTGTATTCAACATGTGCCGCCAGGTCGTCGACGGCATGAGCGATCGCGGTTTTGGTCGCATCGTCAACATCAGCTCGGTCAACGGTCAAACCGGCCAGTTCGGCCAGACCAACTACTCGGCGGCCAAGGCCGGCATGCACGGTTTCACCATGGCGCTGGCGCGCGAAGTTGCGCGCAAAGGGGTGACCGTCAACAGCGTCTCGCCCGGCTATTGCAACACCGCGATGGTACGTGCGATTCCAGAAAATGTGCGCAGTCAGATCGTCGCCAGCATTCCGGTCGGGCGCCTGGGCGAGCCATCGGAAATCGCCCGTGTCGTCGCCTTTCTCGCCGCCGAAGAGTCCGGCTTCATCACCGGCGCCAACATCCCGGTGAATGGCGGCTACTTCGTCAGCTTTTGATCGCCACCCGCGGTTGCCCGCTCGCCGCCGCGCTGTCGCGCCTCCGTCGCACG
>JAFEFR010000301.1 GCA_018240485.1 Pseudomonadota bacterium | reverse complement strand
TTACCGCTCAAATTCTGGCGGAGCGATTGTTACCCACAAGTTATGCGATTTGCTGAACCGCGCGGGATACAAGGCGAGCCTGTTTCCCCACTGGATGCCGTCCTGGGTCTCGTCCCGGGCGATGACCCCACGAAGCGTTGCCTATCTGGGTTCACATCTGCTCCGCAGCCTGTACACGACAAACGCTTCGTATCAAACGCCGCTGGCCAGCGCTGCGGATGTCGCCGACAGTGTTGTCGTCTATCCAGAGATCATCGGCGGCAATCCCCTGCGCGCCAAAAAGTATGTGCGCTGGCTGCTGCATCGGCCCGGCTTCCATGGGGGGCGCACCAAATATCAAGCCGGCGATCTCTATTTCTGCTACCAGGAAGCGTTCAACCTGCATTGCGAAGGAATGATTTTCGGCGGCATACTCAACGTCGCCGAAGTGCTGCTCGACATCTATCGGCAAACCAATTATGGCCCTCGGACGCGCGTGGGCTACATGATCCGCAAAGGCAGGGATCGCGAGGATTTGCCGGACTTGCAACGGGAATGGGTGCTCGATGGCCTGGATCATCAAGCTCTTGCGAGGGCATTCAACGAATGTCAGCGCTGCTACTTTTACGATGCCTACACCGCGTACGCGTCATATGCCGCAGCGTGCGGTTGTGTCCCGGTGATCGTGCCGATGCAGGGCATCAGCAAAGAGGCGTGGGTGCCTGAAGAAGGTGGTCGGCTCGGACTTGCCTATGGCGATGCCGACATCCCGCATGCCATCGCAACACGAGCGGCCTTGCTCGAAGCAATGGCGCGCGTGGAGCAGCAAAACGAAGCGTCGGTAAGCCGATTCATATCCGTCGTGGCAGCGCATTTCGATCTTGGCGATACCGCCGCGGCAAGCTGAGTGCGCCGCATCGTCACCGCATTCATCGACATGTGAAGCCCTGCGCAGGCGGCAATTGTCCGCCATCTTATCGACGCCCTGCGCACGCTTCCATCAGCAGGCTGTCCAGCACAGGCAGGGAGACTGCATTCGCCAGAAATTTCCCGAAAAAATCGTTCGCACCCCGGGCGAGGCGCTCCCGCTCGGTGGGATTGTCGGCCAAGTATTCAATCGCGCCGGCCAATGCGTGCGCATCGTTGACCGGAACGGCGTAAAACGGTGCGTCCAATTTTTCTCCGGTAACAGAGCGAAGCCATTCCGTATCGCCGGTGACCGTGGCGCGACCAAGCGCTGCGTAGGCATATAGCTTGTATGGACACACACGCTGGGTTTTATCTGTAGTGCCAAATATTCCCAAGCAAATATCGGACTGGGCAATTTCTTCGGCAAGCTCAGCCGCACTATGCCAACGTCGCTCCCACGCGATATTCGTCAGTCCTTCCAGCGCGGCTTGCAACTTGGGCGCGTCATGCCCATCGCCGAGCACCCTGAATTGCACATCCGTTCGACCTGCCAGCATTCGGGCGGCGCCCGCAATTGTCTCGATGCCGTGCAACGGTATCAGCGTACCGATGAACAGCACCCGGCATCGTCCGCCGGTTGGCCGATAAGGCCTCGGCGCGTAGACCAATTCGTTGGTCGCCAAAGGAATAGGGGTAAAACGCTTGGATGGCAAGCGAAATATTTGGGCATAAAAATCCCCACTTTGCGGCGTATCCACCACGACGATATCCGCGATACGGAATGCCCGACGCTCCAGCGCCCACAACATCCGGGACCGCAGGGCACCCGGTCTCCATAACCTTCTGTCGTTTACGACTGTGTCGTAAATGGAAATGAAGCCATCCAGAACGATACGATGTGGTCGCCATCCACGTGGCAGCAAGGCCAAGACCAACACCACACCGATTGCCGGGTACGGAATATAGGCAACGTCTTTGCGCGGTCCGGTGGCGACCCGCCACGCCAATCGAACATGAACCGCCAGAGCGCGCCACAAGGTGCGTAGCGGTGAACGTACGCTGACAGATCCGCCCTCTGGCGTCGTCCAGAGAGGCTCATTGATCACATGAGTATCGAAACGGTCTTTCAGATGTCGCACGCGACCAAGCGTGTTCGGGTAGGCGTCGGTCGCCTGATACACCCCCACGACCAATAGACGAAGTGCGGCCTGCTTATCCATGCGATCCCGGTTTGCCGATCAACCTGCGGCAGCGCCCAAGGACGAATTCACATGCCTTGGCACGACGATCCGATTCTGGAAATACACGGGATGCCGATTCATCCATCCATCTCGCAAGTCGATGCCGGCAATTTCCCCGCGCCGCGACCAACACATTGTGCATTCTTTAAGAAGGAGCGCATTCATCCTCCCCGCTTGTACGTCAGAACAGCAATCTGCTCCGAAATCAACCCAATCAGAAACACGATCACGGACGCGGAAAAAAGCAGCACACTCATGTTGGTGAGTCGGTGCGCGGTGAGGAACGTGTACATGTAGTGGCCGAAGCCCAGCAGGAAAAACAGTGCGCTCGCCGGGGCGAACAGCTTGAGCGGCGAGTACAGCGTGGCGATCTTGAAGATGATGAGCAGGAAACGGATGCCGTCGCGCAATGGGCGGATGTGGCTGTGGCCGATGCGCTGCGCAGCTTTGATCGGGACGTAGGCCACCGCGTAGGCGCTGCGGAAAAACGCCATCGTGCTGGTGGTGGGATAGGAAAATCCGTTTGGCAGCAGGTGCAGGAATTCGCGGAATTTGTCCGCGCGCACGGCACGGAAGCCCGAAGTCAAATCGGCCACCTTGAAGCCGGTCATGCGGCTGGCCAGCCAGTTGTAGAGGGTATTGGCCACGCCGCGGCCGACGCCGGCCTGGCTCGACCAATCGCGTGCGCCCACGGCCATGTCGTAGCCCTCGTCGAGTTTGGCCAGCAGTCGCGCGATGTCGGCAGGGTCGTGTTGGCCGTCGCCATCCATGAACACCAGCACCGCCCCCGTGGCCGCGCGCGCGCCGCGCTTGATCGCCGCGCCATTGCCCATCGAGTACGGCTGGGTCAGGCAGGTCACGCCGTTGGCCGCGCACACCGCGGCGGTGGCGTCGGTCGAGCCGTCGTCGACGACAAGGATCTCCGCACCGGGTTGCGCGGCACGCAGTCGCGGCAGCAGGCCCGCCAGGGCCGCCGCTTCGTTCTTCGCCGGCAGGATGATGCTGAGCAATGCGTGCTCCCGATGCGTGGAAGCGGAATGCTACCGGCTGCGCGTCGCCAAGGGAAATATCGCTGACTAAGCGGGCGGCGATGTCCGCCTGCCCGTTCAGCGCACCGGCAAATCGAGGGCCTCGCTCAAGTCGCCCATCGGCGGCAAACCGTTGGCCTTCAGCGCCGCATCGCGCGCTTCGATGCCGGGCAGCGGTTTCAAGCCGAAGCGGCGATTGATCAAGCGCTGGATCGAGCCGGTGTCGTTCTGGGTGTGATCGACGAAGCCCCGCTTGGCGAAGGGCGAGACGATGATCGTTGGAATGCGCAAACCCGGGCCCCAGCGATCGCCCTTGGGCGGCGCGACGTGATCCCACCAGCCGCCGTTTTCATCGTAGGTGACGATGACGACCATGTTTTTCCATTGCGGGCTCTTTTGCAGGTGCGCGATGACCTCGGCGATGTGTTCATCGCCCGCGCGGATGGTCGCGTAACCGGCGTGCTGATTGAGATTGCCCTGTGGCTTGTAGAACGTCACCGGCGGCAGTTTGCCGGCGTCGATGTCGGCGAGGAACGTCGCGCCGTCCATGCCGCCATCGCGCAAGTGCTCGGCGCGCGCGGGCGTGCCGGGGGCGTAGTTCGCGTAATAGTTGAACGGTTGGTGGTGATACTGGAAAGCGACGTGCGCCAGCGCCTTGCCCTGATCGAGCGCGACTTGCCACGCGCCGGAATACCAGGCCCAGCCCACCTTCGCCGCGCTGAGTCGATCGCCGATGGTGTCGGCGACCTGCGGGCTCAAGGTGTTGCGCTTCTTCGCATCGGCGAAACGCGCATCGCCTTCCTTCGCCGGCGTATTGCCGGAAGGCTGGTACGGCGGCTGCATGGTATTGACGGCGTAGTAGTCGGGGGTGAGGTTGCCATAGCGTACGAATTTCGGCGGGCCGTCGAGCGCGGAAGCCGGGCCGTGCGGGTCGAGTTTCAGACTTACGCCGTCATCGTTGACGATCGAGATATTGGTTTCGTAGGTTTTCGGGTCGATTTGGGTCTTGAAGTCGATCGGTGCACAGGCGCAGATCAGATACTGGTGATTGAGGAAGGACGAGCCAAATGCCCCGTGGAAAAAATTGTCGGCCAGCACGTATTGCTGCGCGATTTTCCACAGTGCCATGGTCGAGCCGTCGAAATATCCCATGGTCTCGCCGCCGGCATCGCTGATCGCCGCGAACATGTCGTTCTTGCCGCCGTTGATCTGCATCTGCTCGTTGTAGAACGCGTGGATCAAATCGTGCAGCCGATAGTCGAGCCCGACGCCGTAGCCGTTCGGATCGTCGAGCGCATAGGGGCGGTTGGGATGGCCGCGCGTCGCTTCGGTCGGAATCTGTTTCGGATCGGACGCCGTCGTCAGCGCATTCGGCACCGGCGGCAATTCCTTGAGTACGCTGCCATCGCGGTCGCGCTGAAGGTATTGTGCGGCTTGCAGATTCTGCAAGCCGTTGGCGCCGGGAAAATGGCCGTACAAGTTGTCGAAACTGCGATTCTCGGCATAGATGACGACGAGCGTCTGGATGGCGTCGATGCGCCCACCGCCCGCCGCCGCGGCTTTCGGTTTCGGCACCGATTGGCATCCGGCGAGCAAACAGACGGCAATGGCAACGCCGAGCGAATTCGAGCGGAACATGCGACCCCCACATTGATTTCGACAATGACCCGATAATACTCCCATGCCACGAATCGGCCATGCCCTGCTCGCACTTGCGCTGCTCGCCATCGCGGCGCCCGGCAACGCGGACGATGACGTGCGTGCGACGCACGCTGCCGCCCGCGCGCGCACGCGCCTGCTGCGCGAGGCTGGACGCGCGATTTTTTTCGATCCGGCGTTCTCCGCGTCGGGCAAGCAATCCTGCGCGAGCTGTCATGCTCCGCAGCGACGCTACAACCCGCCCAATGCCCTCGATGTACAACCCGGCGGCCCGCGCCTGCGCGCGCAAGGCCTGCGCGCGCCGCCGACGCTGACCTATCTCGACCGCGTGCCGCCCTACGACAACCACTATCACGAGTCGGAAGACGAAGCCGACAACTCCATCGACAATGGCCCGACCGGCGGCTTGACCTGGGACGGCCGCGTCGACACGGGGGCGGCGCAAGCCGAGTTTCCGCTGACTTCCCCGTTCGAGATGGCGAACACGCAGGCTGGCATCGCCGCCACGATTCGTCGCGCACGCTATGCCGCCACGTTGCGCGATGCGCTCGGCGCGCGCGTGCTCGACGACGACGCCACGGCCTTCGCCGCCGTCGCCCACGCCTTGGCGGCCTTCGAGAGCGACGCCGACGAATTTGCGCCGTACACGAGCAAGTACGACGCTTTTCTGACCGGGCATGCGCAACTGAGCGCGCAAGAACAGCGCGGCCTCGCCTTGTTCGAGGACGAGCGCAAGGGCAACTGCGCGCAATGCCATCGCTCCCAACGCGGGCTGGACGGCACCCCGCCCGCGTTCTCCGACTACGGCCTGATCGCGCTGGCCGTGCCGCGCAACGCGCGCATCGCGCGCAACCGCGATCCTGCCTTCTTCGATCTCGGCGCCTGCGGCCCGGAGCGTCGCGACAAACTCGGCGACGCCGACTACTGCGGCCTGTTCCGCACCCCGACGCTGCGCAACGTTGCCTTGCGCAGTACCTTTTTCCACAACGGTAAATTTCACGATTTGCGCGATGTCGTCGCGTTTTATCTCACTCGCGACATCACGCCTGCACGCTGGTATGCCAAGGACGCGCAGGGCAAGACGCTTCCCTACGACGATCTGCCCGCGCCCTACCACGCCAACATCAACCGCGACCCGCCGTTTGCAGACCAGCATCCGGGCGCCGCACCGCGCATGACGGCGCGCGAGGTCGACGACGTGATCGCTTTTATGCAAACGCTGAGCGATGGTTATCTCAAAACCAATCCGTATCGCAGCGAACCCAAGCGTTCGCGCGCCTCGCAGGCGAGCGCCGCGACACCCCGGTAGCGCCGCGCGGCATGGCCGATACGGCGCCCCGTCGGGCTATCGAGGCGCACACGGCGTGCGTCACGCATGCGTGGCCTTTTTCCCCGTCACCTTGGCGGGCGCGGGCTTGGCCTTGTCGGAGCAAGGCTTGTCTGCGTCGCAGTGATCCATCGAGAAATCTATGGGTATCAGCGCATAACCCTCGGTGGGTTTGCCGCCCTTCATGCCCGGTTGGTACGACCACGACCGCACTGCGGTTTTCGCCACATCGGCAAACATCGCCGTCAGGGTGGCCTTGTCTGCCGTCTTGCCATCGACGGGGTCGGGGCGGGGTTCGCCAATCAAGGCGATTTTCTCCACCTCGGCGGATTTGACACGACCTTCGGTGTCGATCAGCACCTTGAGCACCACCTTCGCCCCGACGTGCGCGTGTTTCGCCTCGGGCGGATATGACGGTGGCGTCATGCGGCGGTAGCTGATATCTGCCGATGGCGCGATATTCTGCAATTCGCCCAACTGGATCGACGTCGCTGGCTTGTCGGCCACGACCGGCGCCTCGCCAGCGAGGGCGATCTGCCCATGCGCCAACGATGAAGCACTGGCCTGTGTCGGCGACGCCGTGCCCGGCTGTGCCGCCCAGCTCGCATAGCCCGCGCCGAACAACAAGGCGACGACGACGACATGGGCGAGCCTTCGGCGGCGCTCGGTGAGAACGGGAAATTTCAACATGAGAATTCGCTCCTTCAAGGGGTGGCTCGATGGCCAGTGACAACCGGCCGGAAGTCGCAGCTCCTGCCGCGACTCGCCGACCCGTTGTGCCTTCAACATCGCGTCGGCGTAACACCGGCGCGTTTCCGGAAAACGGGCGATCACGTGCGCATCGCAGGCGATCTCCTGATCGATGCGCAAACAGATTGCCGCGTAATGAACCAGTGGATTGAACCACTGCACGCAGCGACACAACGCGACCAGTGCGTTGATCTGGGCATCGCCGCGCGCACGATGCAGGCGCTCGTGCGCGAGCACGAGTTCGCGCTCACGCGCATCGAAGCGCGCCTCGAAATCGCGCGGCAGCACGATGCGGGGACGCCACGCGCCGATCAAGGCGGGGCCTGCTTCATCGTTCTCGGCGCGCATCGTGCCATCGCTCCCGGCGATCAACCGACCGAGCGAGCGCACGTAACGCTGCTGCTGCCACAGCAAGCGTGCCGCGAACGCGAACATGCCCATCAGCCACGTCGCGAAAATCCACGATGGAACGTCCCATCGCAACATGGCGGCGTTGGCCGATGCAAACGCACTCGACACCTGGATGCTCACGCTCGGCAGGACGGGCAGCGTCGCCAGTGGCGAGTGCTCCGGTGCCGGCAACCACATGGCCAGTAGCGCCGCCGGCAGCGCCAACCACAGTGCGTAGGCGGCCTGCGCGCCGAACGCTCGGCGCAACGGCAGCCGCAATGCGAGCACGACGCCGAGCGTGAGACTGGCATCCAGTGTGGCGGCCAAGAGCGTGTTCAAGACGTCATGCGCGATCATCGTCAAGCTCCTCGATCAGGCGTTTCAACTCGGCGAGGTCTTTCTTGCCGAGCTTGCCGGCCTCGGAAAAATGCGCGACCAGCGGCGCGACGCGGCCGCCGAACAGGCGGTCGATGAGACTCTTGCTTTCGCCGTGCACGTAATCGGCGCGCTTGAGTCTCGCGCTGTAGAGGTAGCGCTTGCCGTCGCGCGCGGCAGCGACGGCGCGCTTTTTGAGCAGGCGATTGAGCAGGGTTTTGATCGTCGCCTCCTGCCAGTGACTGCTGGCGGACAGCGCGACAACCACATCTTCCGCGCTCATCGGCGCTCGGCTGCGCCAGAGTACGTCCATCACCACGCTTTCGGCATCGCTGATCGGCATCGTTCGCTCCCGCTTGGCACAAACAAATTACGTTCGTAATTGATTTATAGATTACGCACGTAATCATTAAAGTCAAGCGCGCACGCAGCACACCATGGCGCGAAGGCGGCGGCGATGCGCGCGGCACGGGTACAATGCCCCATCTGCAACGGAAGTCGGCCATGCCCTACACACCCATCCTCGCCACGCTTGGCTACGTGCTCTCTCCCGACCGTGAGCGCGTGCTGATGATCCATCGCAACGCACGCGCCGGCGATCATCACCTCGGCAAGTACAACGGCCTGGGCGGCAAGCTCGAAGCGAACGAAGACGTGGTTGCCGGCATGCGTCGCGAAATCGCCGAAGAGGCCGGCATCGACTGCGTCGAAATGACTCTGCGCGGCACGATCAGCTGGCCCGGCTTCGGCAAGCATGGCGAGGACTGGTTCGGTTTCGTGTTCGTGGTCACGCGCCACACCGGCACGCCGCTCGAACGCAACGCCGAAGGCACGCTCGAATGGGTCGAAACCGCGCACATTCTCGACCTGCCGCTGTGGGAGGGCGACAAACACTTTCTGCCGCTGGTGTTCGACACCGATCCGCGCGCATTCCACGGCGTGATGCCGTACCGCGACGGGCGCATGCAGAGTTGGTCGGTGAGTCGGGTTTAGGGTTTTTCGTTTTTCGTTTTTCGCTTTTCGCTTTTCATCTCTCCCCTTGCGGGAGAGATCGGCGCGCGAAGCGTGCCGAGAGAGGAGAAGACGCCGAAGACACCTGCTTCGCCTGCCCCTCTCTCCAACCCCTCTCCCACGAGGGGATGAGGGCTAAAGCGAGTTACTTCAAATTCTTCACCGCATCGACCACCGCCGTCGCGGTGATGTCGAAATAGGTGAACAACTGCTCGGCTGGCGCCGACGCACCGAAGCGATCGATGCCCACGACGGCGCCATCGAGACCGACGTACTTGCGCCAGTACGCGGTCACGCCCGCCTCGACGGCGACGCGCTTGCGGCACCACGACGGCAGCACGCCTTCGCGATACGCCAGTGGCTGACGATCGAACACCTCGGCGCACGGCATGGACACCACGCGCACGGCGACGCCCTGTTGTTCGAGTTGGCGCATGGCATCCATGGCAAGGCCGACTTCGGAACCCGTGGCGATGACGATCGCCTCGAACTTCGCGCTCGCCGGTTCGCTGAGCACATAACCGCCAAGCCCGATCAAACCGATCTGCTCATCGGTGCGATGCTGATGCGGCAAATTCTGGCGCGAAAAAATCAAACACTGCGGGCCTTCGCGACGCTCGATCGCCGCCTTCCACGCGACCGCGCTCTCGACCGCGTCGCACGGGCGCCAGACGTGGTTGTTCGGGATCAAGCGCAGGCTCGCCACGTGCTCGACCGGCTGATGCGTGGGACCGTCTTCGCCGAGGCCGATCGAATCGTGGGTGTAGACGTGAATCGCATTGGTCGGGATCAATGCCGACATGCGCACCGCATTGCGCGCGTAGTCGGAGAACACGAGGAAGGTGGCATCGTACGGGATGAAGCCGCCGTACAGTGCGAGGCCGTTGCTGATGGCGCTCATGCCGAACTCGCGCACACCGTAGTGCACGTAGTTGGCGTTCGCCTCGTTCGACTGCACGTCTTTGGAGCCCTTCCAGATCGTCAGGTTCGACGGGGCCAGATCGGCCGAGCCGCCGATCAGCTCGGGCAGCAGCGGGCCGTAGGCATCGAGCGCCATCTGCGATGCCTTGCGCGAAGCGACCGTCGGGCCTTCTTTTTGCAGTTTGCGCACGAACGCATCCGCCTGCGCGGAAAAATCGGCCGGCAGCTCGCCTTTGTTGCGCCGCTCGAATTCCGCCGCGAGTTCGGGATACGACTTTTTATACTTTGCGAACTTTTCGTTCCACGCGGCCTCGGCGGCGGCGCCCTTCGCTTTCGCATCCCAGCCGGCATAAATGTCGTCCGGCACGACGAACGGCGGATAGCTCCAGCCGATATGCGCGCGCGTCGCCGCGACTTCGTCCTTGCCGAGCGGCGCGCCGTGCGTCGCCTCGGTGCCCTGCTTGTTCGGCGCGCCCCAGCCGATGATCGTTTTCGCGATGACCAGACTCGGCTTGTCGGCGGCCTTCTTCGCATGTTCGAGCGCGCTTGCGATCGCCGCCGGATCGTGGCCGTCGATCGGCCCGATCACGTCCCAACCGTAGGCTTCGAAACGCTTGCGCGTGTCGTCGGTGAACCAGCCGTGTACTTCGCCGTCGATGGAGATGCCATTGTCGTCGTAAATCGCAATGAGCTTGCCGAGCTTCCAGGTGCCGGCGAGCGAGCAGACCTCATGCGAGATGCCCTCCATCAAGCAGCCATCGCCGAGGAAGACATAAGTGTAATTGTCTACAATGTTGCAATTATCGCGATTGAAGCGCGCCGCGAGCACACGTTCGGCGAGGGCAAAGCCGACCGCATTGGCGAGGCCCTGGCCGAGCGGGCCGGTCGTCGTCTCGATGCCGGGGAATTCGCTCGCCTCGGGGTGACCCGCGGTCTTCGAGTGCAGCTGACGGAACTTCTTGAGTTGGTCGATCGGCAGGTCGTAGCCGGTCAGATGCAGCAGCGAGTACAGCAACATCGATCCGTGGCCGTTGGAGAGCACGAATCGATCGCGCCCCGGCCACCTCGGATTGGCCGGATTGTGCGCGAGGAAATCGCCCCACAACACCTGCGCGAGATCGGCCATGCCCATCGGCATGCCGGGGTGGCCCGAGTTCGCCGCCTGCACGGCGTCCATCGACAAGGCGCGAATGGCGTTGGCTAAATCCTTGCGGCTGGGCATGACGAACTCGCTCGATCGGGTGAGGAAAGGGCGCGTATTGTCGCCGATCGACCCCGCTTTGTCGCGCCCGCCTAACCGTGTTGCGACGACGGCGGCAACGGCGCCGCGATGTCGCCCGCGTCCTTGGACACCACCACGGCCGTGGCCAGATCACCGGTCACATTGAGCGCCGTGCGGCACATGTCGAGAAAACGATCGACGCCGAGAATCATGCCGATGGCCTCGGGCGGCAGATGCAAGTAGCCCAGGATGACCGCAATCACCGGCAGCGAGCCGGCCGGTACGCCAGCCGTTCCGATCGAGCCGACGATGCACAAGCCGATCACCGCGAACTGCTGGCCCAGGGCCAGATCCATCCCGAAGCACTGCGCGATGAACAAGACCGTCAAGCCCTCGAACAAGGCAGTGCCGTGATGGTTCGCGCTGGCGCCGATGGTCAACACGAAGCGCGAGATTTGTGGTGGCAATTTCAGGTTTTGCTCGGCGACTTTGAGCGTGGTCGGCAACGTGCCCGTGGACGAGGCGGTGGAAAACGCGACCAGAATCGCCTCCTCGCTGCCCCTGAAGAATTTACCCGGCCGCATGCCGCCGAACACGCGCACCCACAGCGGCAAGACAACGAACATGTGCAAGCCGATGGCGAGCACGACGCTCAACGCATACAGGCCCAACTTGCCGAGAATGTCGGTGCCGAACAGCGCGGTCAGCGAAAACATCAGCGCGGCGACGGCGTACGGCGTCGTCTTGATGATCAATTCCATCAACTTCATGACCAGGTCGAGCAAGCCTTGCACGGTTGCCTTGAACGCGGCCGTCGCCGGCGTCGGTTTGAGCACGACGGCGATGCCGAGCATGACGGCGAAGAACATGACCGCGAGAAAATCGCCGTCGGCTGCCGCCTTGATCGGGTTGTCGGGAACGATGCCGAGAACGATCGCCACCCCGGACAAGGTCGGCTTGGTGGCCGTGATCGCCTGCGCGCTGGTGGCGTTGGCAGCGAGCAAGCCGTCGCGAATCGCCGGATCGAAGCCAACGCCGGGCTGGATCAGGTTGATGACGACGAGGCCAATGCCGATGGCGATCGAGGTCACCGCGACGATGTAGATCAGCATGCGCAGGCCGACGCGACCCAGGCTGGCAATGTCGCCGATTTCGGTGATGCCGACGATCAGCGCCGAGAACATCAGCGGCAGCACGAGCATCTTCAGGAATTTCAGGAACAGCATGCCAACCGGATGCGCCACCGAGTCGACGAACGCCTTGACCCAGGCCGCGTCGCCGCCGTGATGCGACCACCAGAAGGCCAATGCGCCGGCCAGCGTGCCGACGATGAATCCAATCAGCACCTTCGTGTGCAATGCCATTTTCATGCCTACCCCCGCCGTTCGACTCGCCTCGGCGAATGGTACACGACCCCAGACCGGCGCAGCGCGCATCCCGGCGCAGCCGCGGGATCACGCGCGCTTGCGCACCTCGAAGGGATACAGCGGCGGCAGCATCGAGGTCTCGCCGGATTGGATCGGCGCAGCGAAGGCAAAACCCTTGCCGAAAGTTGCGCCGATTCGGGTACCGTCGAACGTGCCGATGTCGGCGGCATACAGCGTGCGCTCAAGTTCGCGCAACGCCGCGCGCTGATCCTCGCTGGCAAGCTGCGACATCAACGCACCGAGCGTACGCACTTTTCTGCCTTCGCGTCGCGCCCAGATCAGCAAGGCTTGCGCGGCGCCTGCCGCGTCGTCGCGTTGGCACGCCGCAACGAAGGTCGCGCGCGCCGCCCGCGCCGCGCCGCTATCGCCGAGACGGTCCGGCATTGCGGCCACGGGCTTCCTCGCCGCCTTGCGCCGCCACGCCAGCACTCCGCCAATCCCCGCAATGACGGTCGCCAACCAGAGCGCAATGGCGGCAAGGGCCCGCGTGCGCCATGTGTCCACGGCGCGTTCGAGCGTCGTCGCCTGCGGCGATGCCAGCGTTGCGGTGGCGAGACTGGGCGTCGCATCGGTCGCCATCGATTTTGGTGGCGCCGCAGAGGCCGCAGCGCTAGCCGCGCCCGCCGCCACATCGAGCGTCAGCGCGGGCAAATCGGCGCTGGCGGCGCGATCCTGCGCGGTATTCCACCAGGCAAGACTCAACGCCGGAATGGTCAGCGCACCGGGGCGATCGGGCACGATCGCGAACTTGCGTGTACGCTCGCCATGCAACCAGGTTCCATCATCCCGATTGCCCGTGATTTCCTTGTCGGGATACACCTCCGCGCCGTCGATCTTCGGCAATGTCAATTCGGGCAATTGCTCGAAGGCCAGACCTTGCGCTTTCACATGCAGGGTCAAGGTCAGCGGTTCGCCGACGCGCGCCGGTGTGTTCGCATCGATGCCCTCGGCGGTCAAGGTCAGCGCCTGCGCGGGCAGCCAGGCATCGGTGCCCGAATTGGCGGGGCGTGGCTTTACATCGAGCGTCGTACCGGGCGCCTGCGCGGTCACGCTGCGCCCGCGCGCGAAGAAACTGTTCGCGTTGTTGGGGTCGAGCGCGTGCCCGCGAAACACGATCGGCGCCATCGTTGCCGCGCCGCTTTTCTCCGCGCTCATGACGTAGTGCCGTTCGAGCACGCGATACCGCCGCCCGCCGACATCGGCCGTGTATTGCGCATCCTGCCCGAGCTTGCGCGCGTTGAGGCCGGGGCCGTGCGGATCTTCGAGATTGCCGTCGGTCAGACTGAGCGCGTAGTAGAGCTTGACCGTGACCTGCACCTGCTGCTGCACATATGGCGATTTCGGCTCGACGTCGACATCGAGGTACACATCGTCTCCGGCCTTGCCCGAGGATGCGCTCGCGGGCGTCACGGTCAGCGTCAACGGTTGCGTCTGCGCGCCGGCGACGCTCAGCGCAGGAATCGTCAGCGTACCCGTCCGCTTGGGTTCGAGGCCGACCGCCCACAGCAGCTTGGAGGTCGCCGCGCCGTTGACGATATTCATCGACGAGGAACTCTGCGTGCCGAGCAGGTTGAAATCCGGTTGCAGCGAAGTGAAATCCGGCTGCGTCGCCGTTGCGTTGTCGGCGACCTCGACGTTCAACGTCACCGTCTCGCCCAATTGCATGGCGCTGCGATCGAGCCAGGCGCGCACCGAGGCGGCGTAGACATCGCCCCCCATCCACACGGCGGCAAACCCGAGGAGCCCGACCATGCGTCGGAGTGCGCTACGTTGCTGTTTCATGGTTGTCCATCCTGCGTCAGGCCTTGCTGGCGGCGTTGATGCTCCAACAGGAATTTTCGCCGCAACAGACCACCCGGATCGTCCGGCACGCGTTGCAGCCACTGTTCGACGGCCTGATTTTTTTCGCCGCCCTTGTCGGCCGCGCGCGCACCGAGGCGAACCGGCGGCGGTGTCTGCTTGTCGTCCGCGCCCTTCTGCGCCATCGCCGCATCGATGCTTTGCTGGAATTTTTCCTGCGAATCCCGATCCGCTTCGCTGCCTTGTTTCGGTTGTTGCGCGGCGTTGGTTTCCTTGTCCGGCTTGTCGCCGCTTTGGGAGGGCTCGCCTTGCTTGCGCGAATTCTGCGGATCGCCCTCTTTTTTCTGGCCCGCCTCATCGTCCTTGCCCTGACCCGGCGACGTCTTCTTGTCGTCGCCGTCCTTGCCCTGTTGCTTGCCCTTGCCGTCCTTCGAATCCTGCGGTTGGTCGTTGCCGGATTGCGGCTGCTTGTCGCCTTGATGATCCTGCGCGTCCTTCTGCTGTGCGTTCTGCTTGTCCTGATTTTGCTTCTTCAAGAAGTCCACCACGGCTTGCTTGTTCGCCTGCGCGTCGGCATCGTTCGGGGCGATGCGCAGCGCCGCATCGTATGCCGCGATCGCTTCTTCAAACTTGTTTTGTTTGGCGAGCGCATTGCCGCGGTTGTACTGCGCATCGGCGGATTCCCGGTGCGTATCGGCATCGGCGGTGAAATCGTTCGTCGACGCCGCATAGTCGCCCGCGCGATAGGCGGCGGTGCCGCGCAGCGCCGGATCCTGCGCCAGCGCTTGCGCTTCTTTGGGTTTGCCCGCATCGAGCTGCGCCTGCGCTTGTTGATCGGGCCGCTGCCAGAGATCGGCCCAGACGCTCGCCTGCGCGCGCGGCGTAGGCCCAAGCAAAACCAGCGGCAGCAGAAGCAACCAGCCACGTCGAAAACCGAGCGCAACCAACGGCAGCAAGGCGAACAACAGCCACGGCCCGCGATCGAGAAAACGCGCGCTTTGTACGCTGGCGCCGGAGGCGTCCTTCGCCGCCGTGCCACTGGCCGCCAGTTCGCCGAGCACGGCATCGAGATCGCCGTTGTCACTGCGATAGTCGGCATAGTGTCCACCGCCGGCGCGCGCCAATGTCGCCAACGTCGCCGCGTCGAGTTTGGGAAGAACGATCTTGCCCGCGGCGTCCTTGAGAAATCCGCCCTCGCCAAGCGCGATCGGCGCCCCTTGTCGGGTTCCAATGCCGATCGCCGACACGCGCACGCCCGCCGCGCGGGCGCGTGCCGCCGCCGCATCCGCATCGGCGCTCGCCCCGTCGGCCAGCACGACGATCTCGCCTTCGCGCAAGCCCGCCTGTCGAATCAGCTTGAGAGCCAGATCGATGGCGCGCCCCGTGTCGTTGCCCTGCACGGGCATGACGCCAGGGTCGAGCGAATCGACCAGGCTGGCGACCGTGTTCGCATCATCGGTCAACGGCGCAACCACGAAGGCATCGCCCGCATAAGCGATCAACGCGACTTGCGCATCGCCCGAGCGCTTGAGGATGTCGGCGATTTTGTAGCGCGCGCGCTCGTAGCGGCTCGGCTTCACATCGCGCGCGAGCATCGTGTCCGACAACTCCAGCACGATCACGCGCGCGGCCTGATTGGCATACAGCGGCTGCGGCAGGCGCTCCCATGCGGGCCCGGCCAAAGCCAGGCTTGCGAGCGCGAGCGCTGCGAGCGCAAGCCACACCGGGCTGCGTGAGGGCTTGGTGCCGACGTTGCGCACCAGAAGATGATCGAGCAGATGTGCATCGACGGCGCCGCGCCAGGCCTGCGCATCGCCGTCTGCCGAGCGCAACGCGCGCCACAGCGGCGGCGCCGCAAGCAACAGCGCAAGCCACGCCGGACGCAGGAAATGAAATTGGGCGAAGTCCATCGCGATCATGGTTGCGGGCGATCCTGCCGTGGCGCGACCGGGCGTTTCATGTCGTCGCCTCGCCGCGACTCAGGCGGCGCGAGGCGCGCAGCGATTCGGCAAAAGGCGCGAAGGCACCGAACAGCGCGATCAGCGCTGCCGCCGCCAATGGCCAATAGAACCACTCCTCGACCGGGCGCAACTGGTGGCCTTTGTCGGCGCTCGGTTCGAGCCGATCGATGTCGCGATAAATCTGCGCCAACTCGGCCGTGTCGCGAGCGCGGAAATAGCGCCCGCCTGTCTTCGCCGCCATGTCCGCCAGCATCTTTTCGTCGATGTCCGCCGAAGGATTGACCATGCGACTGCCGAAAAAACCATCGTCGATGCGCATCGCCTCGGCACCGATGCCGATGGTGTAGAGCTTGACCTTCTCGGCCACTGCGAGATCAGTGGCTTTGGCAGGATCGAGTTCGCCCGCGTCGTTGACGCCGTCGGTCAACAGGATCGCCACGCGCTGATCTTGCGGGCGTTCGCGCAGCCGTTTCACCGCGAGCCCGACGGCATCGCCGATCGCCGTCTCGCGCCCCGGCAGGCCAACGACGGAGTCGGCGAGCTGCTTGCCGACCGTGTCGCGATCGAAGGTCAGCGGCGTAAGCAGGTAGGCCTGGCTTCCGAACACGATCAAGCCGAGGCGATCGCCGACGCGGCGGCGAATGAAATCCCCCGCGATCGCTTTCACCGCCCCGTAGCGGGTGACCGCCTGACCGCCGATACGCATGTCCGGCGTGTCCATGCTGCCGGAGGCGTCGACGAGCAGCATCAAATCGCGACCGCTGCGTTCTAGATCGATCGGCTCGCCGATCCACTGCGGTCGTGCCGCGGCCACGACGAGAAACAGCCACGCAAGCCAGGCGAGCCCGCGTTTCCAGCGCGCAACGGGGTTCGCGCCGCCGGCCAGATCGAACCCGCTCAGCGCGATCGGCAAACGCAACGCGATGGCGGCCTGCGTCGTTGCCGGTCGCACGATGCGCGCCACGAGCCACGGCACGGGCAGCAAGACGAAGCACACAGGCCAGGCGAATTCAAACATGTCCGCTCTCGCTCAGCGTGAGCACGCTACGTCGTGCCAGTGCGATCAGGGCCGGCGCGTCGAATTGGGCATGCGCCCGGAACGGCGCATCGATCAAGGCGCGCCCCACGCCTTTGGAAAATTCCTCCCCGCCGAATTGCGCGTCGAGATGGTCGAGCCAGGCGTCGCCCGACAACGCGGCTACGGCAGGCGCTTTGCGCATGGCCAAGCGCCGCAGGAACGCCGACATGGCCGCCGCAAGCAAGGGCTGGTCGTCGCCAGCGGAAGAAATGACATGCTCGAATTCCGCCAGCAACAGGCGACGACGACGACGACGGCGCCAGCGCGCGCGCAAGCGCAGGAACACGAAGCCGCCTAGCACGACGGCAAGCAACGTCACGAGCCACCATCCCGGCGCCGGCGGCCACCACGACGGCGGCGCGGGCACATGGATGTCGCGCAATGCGAGCCCTGGTTCGCCGGCGGCAGTTTGCAACATGTCAGCCCGCCTGCCTTTTTTTGCGCGCATCGAATCCGAGCAAGGTGCGCAGCGCCGCTTCCGGTTCGGCTGCGGTGTCGAGGACGATCGAGGCGAGCGCACGCCGTTTGAGCATCGACTGGAATCGCACACGTTGCTCATCGAACCACAGCGGCCATTTCGTGCGTGTGGTTTGTGCGGCGAAATCGAGCAATACCGGCCCGTTCTCGCCTTGCAACGCGTAGCGCGCGGGCGGCGGCGCACGACGTTCGAGCGGGTCGCTCAGAATCACGGCGGCCACATCGCAGTGACCAGCGAGTTGGGACAACGCCGCCTCGGCGGCTTCGTCGACATCGAAGCCATCGCTCAGCAACACCACCTGCGTGCCGGGACGGGCGAGGCGAAGCGCGCGCTGCAACGCTTGCGAAAGCGGCACCGATTCCTTCGCCTCACGCGTGATCGAATCCCACTCGACGAATGCGCGCAGGCAGCGCAAGGCGCCGCGTACGCCGCCACCCGGCTTTACTTCGGCATTGAGGCCGGGGCCGTAGCCGATCGCGCCGATGCGATCGCCCGACAATGCCGTGGCCCAGGCCAGCAATGCGGCCGTGCGCGCCGCCTGCACCGACTTGAAGCGCACGCGTGTTCCGAAGCGCAGAGAAGGGTTGCAACTCAAAACGATGAGCACGCTGCGTTCGCGTTCTTCGGTGAAAAGCTTGGTGTGCGGGCGTCCAGTGCGCGCGGTGACGCGCCAGTCCATCTGCCGGATATCGTCACCCGGCAGATAGGCGCGCGACTCGGCATAGTCGACGCCGCGCCCGCGAAAGCGCGAGGCATGCACCGAAGCGTGACTGCCGGCGACACGCTGCGCGACGTGCGCCAGCCGCGCTGCGCGCAAGCGCATGGCGATAAGGTCGTCGAGTTGGACTTGAATGGCGGACATGATCGGGCCGTGCCTCACTTCTCTGCGACCAAAGCGGGCGCAGGGAAACGAATCAAGGAAGCGGCACGCGATCGAGCAAGGCCGAAATCACGCGCTCGGGGGTCACGCCCTCGGCTTCGGCTTCGTAACTCAGCAGCACGCGATGGCGCAGCACATCGATTGCCACCGCGTGCACGTCTTCGGGCGCAACGAAATCGCGACCGGCAAGCCAGGCATGCGCACGCGCGCAGCGATCGAGCGCAATGGTGCCGCGTGGGCTTGCGCCATAGGCGATCCAGCGCGCCAAATCGGTGCCGTAGGCTTTCGGCGTGCGCGTGGCGAGCACGAGCTGGACGACATATTCTTCGAGCGCAGGCGCCAGGTGCAGCCCCAGCACCTGTGTGCGCGCGGCGAAAATCTGTTGCTGCGACAGCAGGCGTTGTGGCGCTCGGGTTTCCACCAGACACTCACGCGCGCGTTCGCGTGCGAACGTGAGGATCGCCGCTTCGGCTGCACCATCGGGATAATCGATGCGTACATGCATGAGAAAGCGGTCGAGCTGCGCTTCGGGCAGCGGATAAGTGCCTTCCTGTTCGATCGGGTTCTGTGTTGCCATGACCAGAAACAGCGGCGGCAACGGATAGGTCGTGCGGCCCACCGTGACCTGACGTTCGCCCATGGCTTCGAGCAGGGCCGACTGCACTTTGGCCGGCGCGCGATTGACCTCGTCGGCCAGCAGCAAATTGTGGAAGATCGGGCCTTTCTGGAATTCGAAATTCGCCGTCTGCGGGCGATAGATTTCCGTGCCGGTCAGATCGGCCGGGAGCAGATCCGGCGTGAACTGGATGCGATGAAAATCGCCTTCGATGCGCGCTGCGAGTTCCTTTACCGCCAGCGTTTTGGCCAGTCCCGGCGCGCCTTCGACGAGCAGATGCCCATCGGCCAGCAGGGCAATCAACAATCGGTCGACGAGTGCGCTCTGACCGATGATGCAAGTCGACAGTTCATCGCGCAGGGCTTGAAAGGCGCCGATACCGTTCGGCGTCATGACGTTGGCGGGCATATCCATGGGGCGTGACATTCTTGAAGGGACTATAGCGCGTCTTCTGACAATGCAAAGACGCAAAGGTTTCCGGCATGCCTCGCCGAAATGCCACGTCTTTGTCGGCTCAACGAAAAAGGGCCGCGTCGCCGCGGCCCTTGTCACGAGAACCTGTCTTCGCGCTAGTTGAACTTGGCGGTGCAAACCGTGGCGCCGGAAATCGGAACCACGATCGGCGATCCGCTGCCGGTACAGGCACCCGTCCAGGTGACCGATGTGGACGGAGCGGCGGTCAGGGTGACGCTGGTTACCGACTGCGCCACCGTGTAGGTACACGTTTTGAAGTAAGGCGTCGGCGTGGTGGTTGCATCGGCACGGCAACCGCCGCTGCTTGGCGAGAACACCGCACCGCTCAGCGACACGGTGGCGAACCCGCCCGGCAAGGTGGCCGACGTGGCATCGACCGTGATCGTGATGCTGTTGCTGCCGGTGCCCGTGCCACCGCCGCCCGACGATGTGGTGCACTTCGAATTGGTCGGATCGGCCAGGCACAGATTCGTACCCTTGAGATTCACTATCGCCGTCGGCGATCCGGTTGCCGTAGTGAACGTGCAGGTGCCGGTGCCGGGAGTGCCGTACGCATCGAGATTCGCGGTGATGGTGGCCGTCGTCTGCCCGCTGGTATTCGTCGTACCCGGTATCGATGCCAGGCTGACCGTATCGCCCGTGCAGGTGCCGGTCAACTGCACGCCTGGTACCGGCAAACCGTTGCTCGACAACAAGGTCAAGGTAACCCCGCCGCCGGAACCGCCCAAGGCGGACGGCGACGCCATCAGAATCAGGTTACCGCCTGCCACGATCGGAATGGCCACGGAGGCCTTGCTGCCCGGCGCATAGCCCGCTGCCGTGAAGGTCAAGGTGGGCGCACTGGAAGCGCTCGAGTTCGACCCGCCCGCAATGCCCGTCGTGGAGACGTTTGCCACCACGCAGCCGGATGCGTCGGTCACATTTTGCGTCCACCCGGAGTTGGCAATGCCATCGACCATACCGGAGCCCACGCCGAGATTGCTGAACCCGAAGTTGAAACGCATGCCCGGAATCGGTACGCGCAGCGCATCGATGATGCAAACGGTAACCGGCTGAGTGATGTTGCCGGTGATCGGGTTCGGGCTTGCACTGACAGACAAGTCGGCCAGCGCAGGATAGACCGACACCACGGCGTCGGTCACGTTGCGCAAACCACCGCTGGCCGTATCCGGGCCTACGCCTTGCGCCCAGATGACGACGCTGCGGTTGAGTTTCGAAATGGGGTAATTGAGCGTCGTGGTGGCCGTGCCGGTGAATGTCGACGTGTTGCCGCTGTCGGTCATCGCCGGCGAGTTGATGTTGCCCGATGTCGCGCGACCGATGATGTAGGGCAGCGCGCCGGATGGCGTCGATGTACCGGTGGTGTCGTTCAAATTGAACGGGAACAACGTGAAGAGTTGTTTGTCGCCGAGTACGCCGGTAACGGTCAATGCACTTTCCAGGTCGTCGTTGCCCGCCGGCGCGCCATGTTCCTGCTTGCCGAAGACGACGAGCGTATCGCCCGGGCCCGCGCCGCCGCCGGCGGAACGGAAACTGCCATCGGGTGCGCTGAACAACACCGTACCCGGCTGCGGATGACCGTTCCAACCACAAATCTGGAAGGCCCCCAGTCCACCGTTGCAGGCACCGCCGAAGCTGGGCGCGGTGGCTTGCGGAGAATCAATCAGGCCGAAACGAATGGCCGTGCCGGGCAGCACCGGGTTGCCTTGGCGGTCGTTCGCAATGGCGCTGACGGTCAACGTGTACGTTGCATCGGGTTTCAACGGAATCGTCGGCGCCGTGCTGCTGCTCGAACTCGACGACGACGACGGCGTAATGCCGTTGACCGCAATGGCGTTGACGATGGGCGACGCTATCGTGAGGCTGTACAGGCGGCCATCGGAAATGATCACGGTAGTCTGCGCACTGATCGGTTTGCCGATGCCGTTGCTGACATTGCCATCCGCCGCATCCGTGGTCGCAGAGACCTGCACGGGCCCCTGTACGGAACCGGCAAGAATGCTGACATTGGCAAGGCCGCCGTAAGTCGACGTATCGATGCTGCTGCCGCTGACCAATTTGCCCGTGGCATCCAACCCATAGAGGATGGCATCGCTGCCCGCCGGACCCACGATCTGGAAACGGACGTTGTTCACGCCGCTTGGCGGATTGGTCATCGGATTGCCGGCAATGTCGATGACTTGCGCGGTCAAGAGTTTGGCGCCGGGGCCATTGCTCCCATTGACGTACAAGCCACCGGAACCCTGCGACAGATTGACCGAGGCCGGTGGCAACTGCGCCGGCGGTAGCACGGTGATGGTGATCTGCGAGTTGATCGTCTGGTTGGTTTCTGGATCCTGCGCAGTGATCGTCAACGTCGCCGTACCGGCCTGATCGCCCGCCAACACGAAGATGGTGCCGACACCCGCCGTCACCGGCACCTGACCGCTACCCAACTCGGTAAGGAACTCGTTGCCTTCCGCCGTCGGCGGCGTTTTGGTTTGACCGACCCACGGCGTCGTCGGGTCGTCGAGCATGGAGAAGGTCGCCACTTCCACTGGCGTGACGGCGACGTTCACTTTGCCATTGAGCGGCGTGCCACTCACCAAGCCACGCCACTGCACCTGCAACTCGGCGAGGTAGGGTGAACCGAGCGCCGGGCCGTAACCTTTGATGTTCTGCGGAAGAATCACGCTGCTTGGGCCGATTTGCAGACTTGAATTGTTGCCGCTGCCTGCCACCACGGTAATCGCGGCGGTGGTCGATACCCCGCTCGGATTGCCGTTGATCGGCCCGATGGAAAATGTGATCGCGGCGCTGCCCGGATTGTTGCCGGCCACGAAGGTAAAGGTCGCCACGCCCCCTGCCGTGAGACCCACGCCATTGCTATTGAGTTTGCCACCGGTACCCACGCTGTAAATCGTGCCCGCAGTCGCCGGCGACACCGAGGCGGTGACGGCGGTGCCATCTGCTTCGGACGCGCCATTCGGACGCGACACGGAAACCGTCATTACCGCCATCGAATTGGCATTGATCGTCGACGCCGGGGGCGAAACTCTGATCGTATCCGGTGGGGCCGGCAGCACGGTCAATGCCGTCGAGGCCGAAACCGGCGACGGATTGCCGCTGATCGGCGGGATGGAGAAATACAGGGTGACACCACTGGGATTGGTGCCCGCGGTAAAACTAAACGTCGCCACACCACCCGACGTCACGCTGACGCCATTGTTGTTTAGCACCCCACCCGCACCAACGCCGTAAACCGTTCCACCGGTGGCCGGCAACACGGCCCCGGTCACGGGCGTGCCATCGGCTTCCGGCGTGCCATTCGCGCGCGTCACGGCAACCGTGACGACCACCGATGAATTG
>JAFEFR010000300.1 GCA_018240485.1 Pseudomonadota bacterium | reverse complement strand
TAGTCGTTGACCGGTGAATAGCCAGTACAGCTTTGCGCGAGAGCGGCATCGATCATGCCGAATTGCGTCATCAAGGCGCTGCCGGTGGACAGCGCAAAACTGGAGCAGGCGGCGTTGCGCAGGAAATCGCGGCGCGAGCGGGAGAAAGACGAAGTCATGGCAAGCCTCACTTCTGGATCGCGAATTCGGGGGAGACCAGCGCAAGCTGGAGTGCCGTTTGAGCACGCCCAAGCGTGTTGCTCGCGGCAATCTGGTTGACCGCGTTGGCGATGCTGTTCGCAGTCGCCGCGCTCATCTGGCCGTAGTACAAATCGTGGTTGATCTGCTGCACGAGAATGGCCGGATTGCCCGCGAGCGCGATCAGTCCATTGAGATTGATGGCGATGGTCGTCGATGTGTTCTTGCTGTTGCCGGTGTAAGCGCTCAAGCGGCTGGTCAAATCGTTTGCCGTGCTGAGCGTGGCCGCTTCGCTCATGATCTGGAACTGCGGGCCGAACAACCCACTATCGCCAAGTTCGCCGGGAGGCAGGTAGTTCGGTGAGTAGAAATTAAACACGGACGATGCCCCCATCGGGCGCTCGCCGTAACTGTTCTGCGGGCTGTTGAACGAATACAGGCCGCTGGTCGACGCGGCACCGTAGTAGCGCCAGAGTGCAGTCAGTTTGAGCAGCGGTTCGCGCGCTTTGCCGAAAACGATATTCGGATATTGCGGAGAAATCGTTCCGGTCAATGCTTCGTAATCGGTCAGAATGGCCGTGACCACTTGACCGAGATCGCCCCCGCTGCGATTGAACACGGCCGATATCCGGGCGATATAGGCGGGCGTCGGATTGCTGGTGACCAGTTGCTGGATCAGCTGGCGTGAAATGAACGGCGCCACATTGGGATGATTGACCAGAATCGCGAGCGCTTGCGTCAAATCGTCGTTACACGACAGGTTGGCCGGCACGCTCTTGGCGTCGGAATTCGCACCGTAATTGCCGGTGTAGCTGAGCAAGGTTTTGGCGCCGAAGTCGTGGTAAATGGCGTAACACACCAGCGGCTGATACTCCGCTGTCGACCAACTCTTGTAGCTGGAAGGGTTCGAGTTGAAACCCGTGGAGTAACTCCAGCCCGTGAACACGCGCGCATAGCCGCCAACCACGGATTGCGGGTAGGTCGGAATCGGCTGCCCGTTGGCATCGAGTTTTTGCGATCCGTCCGGATTGAGCAAATTCAATCCAATGGTAAACAGTTGCATGACCTCGCGGGCGTAGTTCTCGTCGGGCGAGGTGCCGAGCTTCGGATTCCCCGGCACGTTGCGCAGGTAGGTCAGCATTCGCGACATCGCCGGGCTCACGGTGACGTCGTACATCAGGTTGGCGAAGGTGGGGGCATGCGCCACGCCATTACTGTCGGTCCAGCCGCCGACATCGCGCGCGAGCATGTCGGAATACTCCGCCAGCGCGATCGGGTCCTGATTCAGTCCGGCAAATTGATCGGACACCACCATGATCTGCGACAGGGCCCAGGCGACGCGCTGGCGCAACTGATCCGGCGCGGTGACGGCGTTGTTGAACCAGGCCTCCATGCGATCGTTCTGGCCCGGGTTCTGAACCGCTTGGTCGAGCGATTCCACATAGGGACGCATCGGCGTGGCCGGCATGGCAAGCTGCTTGGCGATCCAGCCGGCATAGCCGAGCTTGCTGACCTCGGCGATGGACGCGGGCGTGGGGCCGAACGTGGCCATGGTGAGGAAGCGCGCCGCCTGCGCATCGTTCGCGGGCGCACCGAGATCCAACCCGGGCGTGCCGCGACCGGGACTGCGAGGCGGATTCGGCAACGGCAATCGCGGCACGCTGGCGGCGAGAGCGCCAAC
>JAFEFR010000002.1 GCA_018240485.1 Pseudomonadota bacterium | reverse complement strand
TCGCGCGCGACGCCTTGCACCGACAGACAATCCGGCCGGTTCGGCGTCAGCTTGATTTCGATCGTCGCGTCGGGCAGACGCAGATACCGCGCAAGCGGCGTTCCGACTGGCGCGTCGACCGGCAGTTCGAGCAGGCCGGACGCGTCGGCATCGATGCCGAGTTCCTTCGCCGAGCAGAGCATGCCGAACGAGTCGACGCCGCGCAGCGCGGCCTTCTTGATCTGCATGCCGTTCGGCATCGTCGTGCCGACCGTGGCGAGCGGTGCTTTCAGGCCGACGCGCGCATTCGGCGCGCCGCAGACGATCTGCACGGTCTCGGCGCCCGTCGCGACCTGGCACACGCGCAGCTTGTCCGCGTTGGGGTGCGGCGTGCATTCGACGATGTCGGCGACGACGACGCCGTCGAGCGGACCGCCGATCGCCTCGACGCCTTCGACTTCGAGGCCGGCCATCGTCAGCCTGTGGCACAACTCGTCGCGCGTCGCGTTGAGCGGAACGAGTTCGCGCAGCCAGTTTTCGGAGAATTTCATTTGTTCGCTTCGCTCTCAGGGCTGAGGGCTGAAAGGCGGAAGAGCGAGTGCTTTTTTAGCCCTCGGCCCTCAGCCCTCAGCCCTAGCATTTCAAGAAAATTGTTTGAGAAAACGCACATCGTTCTCGAAGAACGCGCGCAGGTCGTTGACGCCGTAGCGCAGCATCGCGAAGCGCTCGACGCCCATGCCGAAGGCGAAGCCGGTGTAACGTTCGGGATCGATATTGCAGGCGCGCAGCACGTTCGGATGGACCATGCCGCAGCCGAGCACTTCGAGCCATGCGGTCGAACCGTCCTCGCGATCCCAGCGGATGTCGACTTCGGCGCCGGGCTCGACGAACGGAAAATAGCTCGGCCGGAAGCGCATCTCGAAATCGCGCTCGAAGAACGCGCGCACGAATTCGGCGAGCGTGCCCTTGAGGTCGGCGAAGGTCGAGGTTTCGTCGACCAGCAGGCCTTCGAGCTGATGGAACATCGGGCTGTGGGTCTGATCGGAATCCGAGCGATACACCTTGCCCGGCGCAATCACGCGAAGCGGCGGCGTACGCCCGTTCATCGCACGGATCTGCACGGGCGACGTGTGTGTGCGCAACAAGCGCCCATCGGGGAAATAAAACGTGTCGTGCATCGCACGCGCCGGATGGTGCGGCGGGAAGTTCAACGCCTCGAAGTTGTGCCAGTCGTCCTCGATCTCGGGCCCGTCGGCGACCTCGTAGCCAAGCCGCGAGAAGATGTCGATCATGCGCTCGAACGTGCGCGTGATCGGATGCAGGTTGCCGCGCGCGCCATTGCGGCCGGGCAGCGTGACGTCGATGGACTCGGAAGCGAGACGTGCATTCAGTGCTGTCTGCTCCAACGTTTCACGACG
>JAFEFR010000029.1 GCA_018240485.1 Pseudomonadota bacterium | reverse complement strand
CGGCTCAATCTCGCCCAGTCGTTCAATCCGCTCGGCTCGATCACCGGCGTGCTCGTCGGCCAGCACTTCATCTTCTCCGGCATCGAGCACACGCCGGCCGAACTCGCCGCGATGACGGCCAACGCCCGCCAGGCCTACTACGCCGCGGAAGCGAGTGCGGTGCAAACGCCATATCTCGTGATCGGTGCGATTGTCGTCGTCTGGGCCGTGCTGATCGCGCTGACCCGGTTCCCGGCAACGGCGGCGCAGGAATCCGACCATGCCGGCGGCGCCGCGCATCTCGGCAAGCTTTTCCACAATTCGAATTTCATTCTCGCCGTGATCGCGCAGTTCTTCTACGTCGGCGCGCAGGTCGGCGTCTGGAGCTACCTGATCCGTTATGTCCAGGGCACCGTGCCGGGCACGCCCGAGAAGAGCGCCGCCGACTATCTGACCGCCTCGCTGATCGTGTTCATGCTCGGCCGCTTCGCCGGCACGGCGGCGATGCGCGCGCTCGCGCCGGCGCGCATTCTCGCCCTGTTCGCCGCGGTCAATATCGCGCTGACTCTCTACGCGATCGGGTTTCCCGGCCAGTCCGGCATCTATGCGCTCATCGCCGCGAGCTTCTTCATGTCGGTCATGTTCCCGACCATCTTCAGCCTCGGCCTGGGCGATCTCGGCGACGACGACCGCAAGCTCGCCTCGTCCTTTCTGGTCATGGCGATCATCGGCGGCGCGGTGCTGACGGCATTGATGGGCGCGGTGTCCGACGCCTTCGGCATTCACAGCGCGATGGCCGTGCCGGCGGTCTGCTTCGCGGTGATTCTCGGCTACGCCCTGCGCGCGCGCAGGCTCCCGGCGGGCTGACGCCGTGCGCCTGTACTACGCGCTCGACCTCAAGGACGACCCCGCGCTGATCGCCGAATACGAGCGCTGGCATCGCGCGGAAAACGTCTGGCCCGAGATCGTCGACTCGATCCGCGACGCCGGCGTGCGCGACCTCGATATCTTCCGCGCCGGCAACCGCCTCGTCCTCGTACTCGACGTCGGCGACGATTACTCCGCCGAACGCAAGGCCGCGAGCGATGCGGCGAATCCGCGCGTGCAGGAGTGGGAAGCGTTGATGTGGCAGTTCCAGCAGGCGCTGCCGTTCGCCAAGCCCGGCGAGAAGTGGGTGGCGATGCAGCCGATCTTTTCGCTGCAGGCAGCGCTGGCGGTGCGACATCCGCGGCGCTGACCAGCCGCAGTGGCAGCCAGCGCCCGCCGTCACTTCGCCGTGTCGAGCACCAGCACCGTATCGATCGGATCGAGCGGTTTGTCGGGCAACTGCACGTCGAGCGTCTTGCCGTCTTGCACGAACTTCAGCGGCGCATGCTTCGGGTCGGCAAGCAGCGTTGCCGCTTTCACCTTGACCGCGCCCACGTCGATGCGCAAGGTCTTGCCCGGCCACTCGAACAGGTGGACGTAGACTTTTCCGGGCTTGCTGGTCGCGCGCCAATCCCAGCGCGGTATCCAGTGGCGCTTGTCCTTGCCG
>JAFEFR010000299.1 GCA_018240485.1 Pseudomonadota bacterium | reverse complement strand
CTCGGTGCGAACACCGATCCGTATCAGCCGATCGAGCGGCGCTATCGCATCACGCGCTCAATCATCGAAGTGCTGGCCGAACACCGGCATCCGTTCACGATCATCACCAAGAACGCGCTGGTCGAGCGCGATCTCGACCTGCTCGCGCCGCTCGCGCGCGAGAATCTCGTACATGTGTTCGTATCGATCACCTCGCTCGACAATCGTCTCGCCTCGACGCTCGAGCCGCGCGCGAGCGCACCGCACCGGCGCCTGAAGGCCGTCGAGACCTTGAACGCGGCCGGCGTGCCCTGCGGCGTCATGGTCGCGCCGATCATTCCGATGGTCACCGACAAATATCTCGAAAAAATCCTCGAAGGCGCGGCGCGGGCCGGTGCGCCCGCGGCCGGCTACACCATCGTGCGCCTGCCGTATGAACTGAAAAACCTGTTCCGCGAATGGCTCGCGCTGCACGTACCCGAACGCGCCGAGCATGTGATGAGCCTGATCCGGCAGATGCGCGGCGGCCGCGACAACGATGCGAACTTCGGCTCGCGCATGCGCGGCGAAGGCGAGTTTGCCGAATTGATCCGCCAGCGCTTTCAGCTCGCCTGCCGCAAATACGGCATCGAGCGCGGTCGCCCCGTGCGGCTGGACACCACGCGTTTCGTCGTGCCAAGCGCGCCATCGCCGCAGGGCGAATTGTTCTCAAGCGACGGGATGTTGTAGCTGGTCTTTACCGCGAACAGCTTGTCGAAAAAGTCGATCCAGCTGCTGCGTCACCTGCTGTCTGTCGAGAATGTCCGGTCGGCCTTCCCGATTCGCAAGCATAAAGAATCGTTACTCCATGTTTCGTTTCGGCTGCACGAAGACGGCGCAAAATTTCGGCATGCACGCCCGCCGGAATCGCTTCGTGATGGCCTGTCATGCTGCGCGCGGCTCCACGCGGCGCAAAATCTCGTCGCGCGTAGACAGTGTCTTGAGGTCGTAAGTGGCTTGCAGGTTCAGCCACGATACGGCGTCGCCGCCGAAATAGCGCGCCAACCGTTCGGCGGTGTCGGGCGTGACGCTGCGGCGCTCGTTGACGATTTCGTGGATGCGCGTCGCGGGCACGCGCAGCGCGGCAGCCAGCGCGTGCACGCTCATTCCGAGCGGAACGAGGAAATCCTCGCGCAGGATTTCGCCGGGATG
>JAFEFR010000298.1 GCA_018240485.1 Pseudomonadota bacterium | reverse complement strand
TGGGTGACGAAGTGGTTCGTCATTGCCGCGGGCATCGGATTTCCTTTCTGGCTCGCGTTTTCGTGGGTGTACGAGTGGACGCCGCAAGGGCTGAAGCGCGAAAGCGAAATCGCGGCCGATGCGTCCCTCGTGCGCGTGACCGGGCGCAAGATGGATCGCGCGATCATCGCGGTGCTGGCCATCGCCGTGGTGTTGCTGCTGACCAATACCTTCGTGTGGAAAAAGGGCGTGGGGTTGCAAACCGAGTCATCGGCGGCGAGTGCGGCCAGCGCCAATGCCTCGGCTGTGTCGGAAAAATCCATCGCCGTGCTGCCGTTCGGGAATCTCTCGACTGACAAGGGCAATGAATACTTCGTCGAAGGCATGCAGGACCTGATCCTGACCAAGCTCGCCATGATCGGCGACCTCAAGGTCATCTCGCGCACATCCACCGCAAAATTTGCCAGCCACCCGGACGATCTGAAAACCATAGGTCGGCAACTCGGCGTGGCAACCGTACTGGAAGGCTCGGTGCAGAAAGCCGGCGACGAGGTGTTGATCAACGTGCAGTTGATCGATGCGCGCAGCGACAACCATCTTTGGGCTGAAAGTTATCAGCGCACGCTGGACAACATCTTTGGCGTCGAAGGTGAAGTCGCACAGAAGGTGGCGGACGCATTGAAGGCCAAGCTCACCTCCAGCGAGGAGCAGAGCCTTGCCGCAGTACCGACGCGGAATCCGGCAGCCTATCAGGCCTATCTCCGGGCATTGGAACTGGACCGGTCGGCCACTGGTACCAGTGCTGGTTTGGAGCAGGTCATCGACAGTCTGCGGACTGCCGTCGAACTGGATCCGGGTTTTACCTTGGCATGGACAATGCTTGCGGGGCAGGAATTGGACATGTACTGGTATGGCTTCGATTCCTCGCCAACGCGACTGGACGCCGCGAAGACAGCGCTGGATCGGGCCGAGACGCTGGAGCCCGACCAGCCGCAGGTCAAACTGGCGCGTGCCAACTACCTGTACATGGCGCAACTCGATTTCATGGGGTCGCTGGCACTGATCCGCGCGGTACTGCCCAAGGTGCCCAACGATGCGGCAGCTTGGTATTACGCGGCGCGTTCCGAGCGTCGGCTGGGACACTGGGGCGCGTCCATGGTCAGCTTCAAGCGCGCGAGGTCCCTTGATCCATTGAACAACAAGATCAAATTCGACATTGCGAACAGCTTGCTGGCGCAGCACGACTATGCAGCCTTGCTCACCTCGCAAAATGCCTTTCTTTCCGCGTATCCGGAAGCGACGGGTGCCCAGGAATTGAAGATATTCGCGATCTGGAATCTGGAAGGGCTGGACGCAGCGGACCGGGCACTCGCATCCCTGCGCCCGGGGGAAGGCGCTGCGATGGCGCTGCACGCGCAACAGGCCTTGTACCGGCGCGACTTCAAGAGCGCGGTCGATCTGTTCGCGCAGGCGATCTCCAACAAGGATGCGGAAGAACATCACTGGGAGTTCTTTGTCGGCTCGTACTTGCCGGCAAGCGTCGGCTGGCGGTTGTCGCAAGCCTTGAGCGAACAGCGCGCCGGCTCTCCTGCGAACGCAACCGCGCTATATCGTGAAGTGCAGGCACAGGCACGCGCCGCTCTGGCCGCCAAACCGGTGGATCCCTATGTCGCTGCGGCCTGGCATTCCGTGCTGGGTTTGGCCTGCGCCGGACTGGGTTCACGTGCCGAAGCGGTCGCCGAGGGCAAGCAGGCCATTGACCTGATTCCCGAATCGAAGGACGCCTACGAAGGTCCCTTGTGGGTGGACTATCTGGCGCAAATCCACGCCATGAACGGCGATGCGGCGCACGCCGTGCCGCTGCTCGAACACCTGCTGCAAACCAATGGCAGCCAGACCACGCCGGCGCTGCTGCGGATCGATCCGCTGTGGGATCCGATCCGTGGTGATCCGCGCTTTCAGAAATTGGTCGGGAATGGCGCAACGGCGCAGGCGAACGCCAATCCATGAACCGGATATCTTCGTTCGCCGAACGCAAGCGCCGCAACATCATCCGTAAAGCATGCTAACATGTGGTACACATGTAATGGGGCAAATGCAATGTCTGTGATGATCCAGATTCGCAACGTACCCGAGCGCATCCATCGCACGCTCAAGTCGCGCTCGGCGCTGGCTGGCAAGAGCCTGAGCGATTTTCTGCTCGATGAACTGGCGGCAATGGCCGCGTTGCCGTCCGCGGCCGAACTGCGCGCGCGCCTCGCCGATGCCGAACCGTTCACGATGAAAAAATCCTCCGCCGTCCTCATTCGCCTCGATCGCGACGCGGCGTGATGCGCATTCTCGTCGTCGATGCTTCAGTCGTCGTCGACGTGTTGGCACGCTTTCGAGCGCAGCCGCTGGAGGCGTTGCTGTGGGCGAATGACACGCATCTGGCGGCTCCCGAGTTGCTCGACGTCGAAGTGTTGAGCGCATTGCGCAAGCTCGACCGCGCCGGTGCCATTCCACCGCGTCGCCGCGCCGAACTCCCGCAGTTGCTGCGCGCCTTGCGCATTCGCAAATACGCCCATGACCTGCTGCTCGATGGCATCTGGGCCTTGCGCGACAACCTTACCGCCTACGACGCCTGCTACGTCGCGCTGGCGCGTTTGCT
>JAFEFR010000297.1 GCA_018240485.1 Pseudomonadota bacterium | reverse complement strand
TTCGTGAGCTGCTTGGCGCGCAGCGCGTTGACGGTGAGGTCGTTGTCCTTGGCGTGGATGCCGACAAGCTGGCCTTCGTAGATTTCCGTGCCCTCCTCGACCAACAAACGACCGCGCTCCTGCAAGCTGACCAGCGCGTAGGCCGGCGCGGGGCCCATGCCGTTGGAGATCATCACGCCGTTCGGGCGTTTGGCGATCGCGCCTTCGGACTTCGGCCCGTAGTGATCGAACACATGGAACAACAAGCCGGTTCCGGCGGTGATCGTGCGGAATTCGGTCTGGAAGCCGATCAGCCCGCGCGCGGGGATCAGGTACTCCAGACGCACGCGGCCCTTGCCGTCGGGCTCCATGTTCTTGAGCTGGCCACGGCGCTGGCCGAGGCGCTCCATCACGCCGCCCTGATACGCCTCTTCCATGTCGACGACGAGCTGTTCGATCGGCTCGCTGGCGACGCCATCGATGGTCTTGATGATCACTTCGGGGCGCGACACGGCCAATTCATAGCCTTCGCGGCGCATCGTCTCGATCAGCACCGACAGGTGCAGTTCGCCGCGGCCGGAGACTTTGAATTTGTCAGGGTCCTCGGTGTCTTCCACTCGCAGTGCGACGTTGTGCAGCGTCTCGCGCGTCAAGCGGTCGCGCAGCTGGCGCGAGGTCAGGAACTTGCCGCCAGAATGTTCCTTCTGCCCGGCGAACGGCGAGTTGTTGACCTGGAAGGTCATGCTGATGGTCGGCTCGTCAACCGTGAGCACGGGCAATTGTTCCGGCGCATCGAGTGCGCAGACCGTATCGGAAATGCCCAGCCCCTCGATGCCGTTGATCGCGATGATGTCGCCGGCTTCGGCCTCGGCGACTTCCTTGCGCTCCAGACCCATGAAGCCGAGCACCTGCAACACTTTGGCATTGCGCTTCTTGCCTTCGCGATCGATCACGGCGACCGGCATGTTGGTGCGTACCTTGCCGCGCTGGATGCGACCGATACCGATCAAACCGACATAGCTGGAATAATCGAGCTGCGAAATGCGCATCTGGAACGGGCCGTCGGCATCGACCGGCGGCTTCGGCACGTGCGTCATGATCGCTTCGTACAACGGCGTCATGTCACCCTCGCGCACGCTGTCGTCGAGGCCCGCGTAGCCGTTCAAGCCGGAGGCGTAGATCACCGGGAAGTCCAACTGCTCGTTGGTTGCGCCCAAGCGATCGAACAGATCGAAGGTTTGATTGAGCACCCAATCCGGGCGCGCGCCGGGGCGGTCGACCTTGTTGATCACGACGATGGGGCGGAAGCCCATCTGGAACGCCTTCTGGGTGACGAAGCGCGTCTGCGGCATCGGCCCGTCCATCGCGTCGACCAGCAGCAGCACGGTGTCGACCATCGACAGCACGCGTTCGACCTCGCCGCCGAAGTCGGCATGTCCCGGCGTGTCGACGATGTTGATACGGTTACCCTGCCAGGTGATCGCGGTGTTCTTGGCCAGAATGGTGATGCCGCGTTCCTTTTCTTGGTCGTTCGAATCCATCACGCGCTCGGCGAGCACAGTGCGCTCGCTCAGCGTGCCGGACTGCTTCAGGAGCTGGTCGACGAGGGTGGTTTTGCCATGGTCGACGTGGGCGACGATGGCGATATTGCGCAGATTTTCGATGGACATAAGAAGGGCCCGGCGTTATCGGGCCGAGCCTGTTGGCGAAGGGATTTCGGCATTATAGCCCGAAGGGGC
>JAFEFR010000296.1 GCA_018240485.1 Pseudomonadota bacterium | reverse complement strand
TATCGCACCGAATTCCTGTTCCTGCAACGCGGCGATGCGCCGGGCGAGGACGAGCAGTTCGAGGCCTATCGCGAGCTGGTGCTCGGCATGGGCGGCTTGCCGGTCACGATCCGCACGCTCGATCTGGGCGCCGACAAGGCCGACAGCGCCGGCATTGCCTTGAGCGATGAAGACAACCCCGCGCTCGGCGTACGCGGCATTCGCCTGTCGATGAAACGCCCGCACCTGTTTGCCACGCAGTTGCGCGCGATTCTGCGCGCGAGCCGCTTCGGGCCCGTGCGCATTCTCGTGCCGATGGTCACCACGGCCGAGGAAGTCGTCGCTACGCGCACGCTCGCCATGCAATGCGCACGCGAGCTGCGCACCGAAGGCCACGAAATCGCCGACCAGCTCGAATTCGGCGCGATGATCGAAGTGCCGGCGGCGGCGATCGCGTTGTCCACGCTGATTCGCCATCTCGACTTCATCTCGATCGGCACCAACGATCTGATCCAATACGTGCTCGCCGCCGACCGCGGCAACGACGACCTCGGCAACCTGCACGATCCGCTGCATCCGGCGATCCTAAAATTGCTCGCGCAGATCATCGCTACCGCGCAGCGCGCAAAAAAACCGGCGACGTTGTGCGGCGAAATGGCTGGCGATGCACGCTATACGGCGATGCTGCTTGCCCTCGGCCTCACGAATTTTTCGATGCACCCCTCCTCGCTGCTCGAAGTGCGCCAAGCCATCGCCAACTGCCATCACGCGGGCGTGCGCGCCGCCGCAAAAACCCTGCTGCGCGCCCGCTCGCGCGTCGGCATCGAACGCGCACTGGAGACTTTGCGGAAAATTTGACCGCATCTATCCTGCCTGCACCATCCTCTTCACTTCGATTCGCTCGCCCTGCTCCATGCCAAACCCGATTCATCCGCACGTACTCGCCGAACGCGACGATCTGGCCGCACGCTTCGCTCCACGCGATCCTTTTCGTCACGTCGTCATCGATGATTTCCTTGCGCCAGACTACGCCGCCACGTTGCTCGCCCAATTTCCGCCATTCGACCGCGGCAATGCGTACAACGAAGGCGGCGATCTCGGCAACAAATCGACGGTGGAAAAAATCCGCGACCTCGGCAGCGCCTACCTCGCGCTCGACGAACTCGCGCAGTCGCAGGCGTTTCTCGATTTGATCGGACGCATCACCGGCATCGACGACTTGCTCTACGACCCGTGGTATTTCGGCGGCGGCACGCACGAAAACCGCCAGGGCCAGGACCTCGACGCCCATGTCGATTTCAACCGCCATCCCGCGAATCGCTGGCACCGACGCCTCAATTTGATCGTCTACCTCAACCGCGAATGGCACGATGCCTGGGGCGGCTCGCTGCAATTGCACAGCGATCCGCGCAGCGCCGACAATCGCACGATCACGATTACCCCGCTGTTCAACCGCGCAGTCATTTTCGAGACCACGGAAGCGAGCTGGCACGGCTTTGCACGCATCGCGCTGCCGCAGGAGAAAATCGCGCTCACCCGAAAATCGATCGCGCTGTATTTCTACACCAAAGCCCGCCCGCCTGCGGAGACCGCAGCCACCCATTCGACGATTTACGTCGATGCGCCACTGCCGGCGCGCTTCCTCGCCGGGCGCACGCTCGATCAAGCCGACGTCGACGAACTGGGCAACCTGCTTGCGCGCCGCGATCAGCACAATCAGCGCCTGTACCGCGATCTTGCCGCCATGACCGAACAATTCGAGCAAGCGCAGGCGGCAATCTACTCCGGTCGGCTCGGTCGCTTGCGTCACGTCGCACAAACCGTGCTGCGACGCTGGCGCAAGCGTTGAGCGAAGCGCGCGGCGCACGCACGATGATTCGACCTTTTCTGCGCCGCCATGTCGTGCCCTGGGCGCGACGCCTGCCGTCGTTTCTGCAAGAACCTCTGCGCGAAATCTGGTATGCCTGTGCGCCGAAAACCGCCGCCACGGCGCGCCACGGCGACGAGGCCGTGTATGCCGCGCAACGCGACAACGAGACGGCGCGGTTCGATGCGCAAACCGACGTCCATGCGCTGCCGCCGATCGCCCATTATTGGTCCGACAAATATCTGCGGCCCGAACTCGCAGCGTTCGGCTTTTCCAACCCCGAGCAGTTTTTCGTCGTTGCGCTCGAACGC
>JAFEFR010000295.1 GCA_018240485.1 Pseudomonadota bacterium | reverse complement strand
GGCAGCGACACCGACTGCGCCTTGATCGTGATGCCGCGCTCGCGCTCGATCGGGTTCGAGTCGAGCACCTGTGCTTCCATCTCGCGCGCTTCGAGGCCGCCACAAATCTGGATGATGCGGTCGGCCAGCGTCGACTTGCCGTGATCGACGTGAGCGATGATGGAGAAGTTGCGAATGAGTTCCATGCGATACCGATAAACGAACCGGCGCAACGCGCGCCGGTGAATCTGGCATTATCGCACGAAGCTGGGTGCATTTCCCCGCCGCCAAACAGAAAAGGGTCGCAAGCGACCCTTTTCGCACGCCTCGCATGACACTGCGATGCCGTTGTACCGGCGCCGATCCACCCCAAGCAGATCGAATGCTGGCGACGGCATTGCGCAACGCGCCGAATCAGCCCTTCTTTGGCACCGTCAACGTCACGAATTGCGCGTTGTCGCCGCGCTTGACCAGCAACATGACAGAGTCGCCGGGCTTGATGTCTTTGACTGCGCTGTCGAATTCGGCGGCACTCTTGACGTAATTGCGCCCGACCTTGAGCACGACATCGCCTTTCTGCAACCCGCTACGGCTTGCTACCGCGCCGGTCCGCGCAATCACCACGCCATTGGGATCCTTCAGTCCGAGCGCTTTGCGATCTTCCGGCGAAATGTTTTCGACGGTGATGCCGAGCGGGTTGCTGTTCGGGCCAGTGCCGCCGCCAAGGCTGGCAACCATGCTGTTCTTGTCGGTCGGCAACTCGCCAACGACGACAGGCACATCGAGCGTCTTGCCATCGCGAAACACCTTGAGATGCGACGTCGTGCCCGGCTTGGTGTTGCCAACCAACAGTGGCAGATCGGAGGATTGATCGATCGGTTTGCCATCGTAAGCGACGATGACATCGCCGGGTTGGACACCGGCTTTTTCGGCCCCGCTGCCGGCGGTGACGTCGTTGACCAGCGCGCCGCCAACCTGGCTCAGACCCAGCGCCTTGGCATCGTCGCGACCGACGGTGCGAATCTGCACGCCGAGCATGCCGCGGCTGACTTTGCCCGTGGTTTTGAGCTGCTCGACGGTATTCATCGCCATATTGATCGGCACCGCGAACGACACGCCCATGTAGCCGCCGGAATTCGAATAAATCTGCGAATTGATGCCGACAACCTGGCCATCCAGATTGAACAGCGGCCCGCCCGAGTTGCCCGGATTGATCGGCACATCGGTTTGAATGAACGGCACATATTGCTCGGAACGATTGCCGCGTCCGACGTAGCTGACCACGCCATGCGTGACCGTGTGGTCGAAGCCGAACGGCGAACCGATCGCCACGACCCACTGGCCCGGCTTGAGCTTGGCGGAATCGCCGATGCTGACCGCCGGCAATCCGGTCGCGTTCACCTTGAGCAAGGCGACGTCGGAGGTTTTGTCCTTGCCAACGACCTTGGCATCGAATTCGCGCCGATCGGAAAGACGGACCACGACCCTCTCCGAACCGTCGATCACATGGTTGTTGGTCAGGATGTAGCCGTCGCTGGAAATGACGAACCCCGAGCCGAGCGACTCGCCACCGCCGCGGGGGGCGCCGCCACGCGGCCCGTTCGGGCCGAAGAAGCGGCGCAGGAAATCCTGCATCTCGGGCGGAACGTTCTGTGGACTGCTATCGTCCTGATCGTCGGCATCGGCGCCCGGCGTCGTGGCGCCCTCGCCGCGCGTGGCCATGACGTTGACCACCGAAGGGCCGTTTTTCTCGGCGAGCTGGGTGAAATCGGGCAAATCGGCGTGTGCCGCCGCCGTCAGCGCGAACAGCGCCACAAAAGAACCGATTTTGTATACGTTGATCATTTCTGTACCTTTGCGCAAATGTGGGGATGGCGGTGAAGCCGATGCGTCATGCCGACGCGCGAGAGCTTGGAACGCCAACGTGGCGCTCAAGTTTCGACTCGACGGGCGCCGCGCAAACGGCGAGTCAGCGGGGATTTAGGCGAACGCCGGCACGCACGCTCAGCGCGGCGCCGGTGTCGCGCTAGCCGGTGCCGGTGGTGTTGGCAAGCGCACGACATACGGCGGGAAGTCGCGCACAATCCGGTTCGGCAACAACTCGACCCGCTCGGGGGCGATGTAGTCGTTCGGCACCAGCTGCTCGAAACTGGCCTGTCGTACCGCGTTGTAATCGAACACCGGCGAATTCGTATTGAGCAATGGCCGCGCCAGCGGCAGATACGCTGCCGATGACGCGTTCGACGGTGAGGACTGCTCGGCAACGGCGGCCCCCGGCGTTCGCGGGTTGTCGAGCGGGCGCAACGTAGTCAGCGCAACCACCGCGACGGCAGCGGCGATGGCGCCGCCCCCGACCCAACGCAGCACGCCGAAGCCGATGCGTCGCGCGGGACTCGCTGCCGCGAGACCGCCCTGCGCATCGAGCTGGGCGAGAACGCCATCCGCGAAATTTGCGGGCAGCGCGACGGCGACAAATTCGCGCCGCAGGCTCGCGCCAATGACGTGAAAATTCGACCAGCGCCGGCCCAAATCTGATTGCGCCTCGATGCCGCGCATCAGAAAACGCATCTCGTCGCGCGCAAGCTCGCCGTCCATCAAGGCAGACAACTGTTCGGCGAGCGAGTCGGCATGGGGCCGATTCGAATCCGCCATGCGGGAAGGAAGTAATTCACTCATGATCCATACCTGACTCTTGCCCCATCAAGGGACGCAACTTCTGATCGATGGCATCGCGGGCGCGGAAGATGCGCGAGCGAACCGTGCCAATCGGACAACGCATGCGTTCGGCGATTTCCTCGTAGCTCAAACCATCCACCTCACGCAGCGTGATTGCCGTTCTCAGCTCTTCCGGCAATTGTTCGACCGTATCGAACACCGTTTGTTCAATTTCCTGACGCAACAATTCGTGTTCCGGTGTCGCCCGATCCTTGAGCCAGGCGCCACCGTCGAGCAACATGGCGTCGTCGACGGCGATGTCGTCTTTGGGCGGACGTCGCCCTTGCGAGACGAGGTAATTCTTCGCCGTGTTGATCGCGATCTTGTAGACCCACGTGTAGAACTGCGCATCGCCGCGGAAGTTCCCGATGGCACGATAGGCGCGGATGAAAGCCTCCTGCGCCACATCCTGGCATTCGCTCCAGTCGGAGACGTAGCGCGAAATCACGCTGATGATCTTGTGCTGATACTTGCGAATCAGAAGATCGAATGCGCGCTTGTCGCCTTTCTGCACGCGCTCGACCAGCAAGCGATCGTTATCCGCTTCACCCATCCGGGCCATACTCCGTTTGTATTGTTCCCGGTCGAGCATGACGCCGATAGACCGGGGCTTTCGGTGAAAGTTCCGTGCCAACCCGATACGGCGTGCGCGTTGTCGGTGCGTAATCGAACGATCGATTGACCCCGTGGCCGCCTAGCGTCGATTATAGCCGCCTCCACGGTAACCACTGGAATCGCCATGTTCGAAGGCCTGCGCTTTGCTCACTGGAAAACCGACCTGGGCCCCGATGGCGTTCTGATCCTGACCTTCGACCACGCCGAGGCCAAGGTCAACACCTTCGATCGGGCGGCGATGGACGAACTCGATCAAATTGTCGAGCGGCTGTCGTTCGAGCCGCCTAAGGGCGTGGTAATTCGTTCCGGCAAACCTGACGGTTTCATCGCTGGCGCGGATATCACCGAATTCGAAGCGCTCGAAAAAGAAGGGCGCGTGCTCGCCAGCATCGAGAACGGTCAGCGCGTCTTCCAAAGCATCGCGCGCCTGAATTGCCCGACGGTTGCCGCGATCCACGGCGCCTGCATGGGCGGCGGCTTCGAGATGTCGCTGGCGTGTCGCTACCGTGTCGCCACCCGCGATCCCAAAACCCGGCTGGCCTTTCCGGAAGTCATGCTGGGCATCATCCCGGGCTGGGGCGGCACCGCGCGGCTGCCACGCTTGATCGGGGCGCCGGAAGCGTTGCCGATCCTGTTGACCGGCAGATCGCTCTCGGCCGACGCGGCCCGATCGCTCGGCGTCATCGACAAGCTGACTTCGCCCGACCTGCTCGTCGCCGAGGCCAAGGAACTGATTGCGCATCCACGCGCCCGCCCCTTCGCGCAGCGCGCCATCGCGTGGGCGACGAATCTCTGGCCGGTACGGCAAATTCTTGCGCCGATCGTCGCCAAACAGACCGCCGCCAAGGTCAATCCGCAGCAATATCCTGCCCCGTTCGCATTGATCGAGGTGTGGCGGCGCGGCGGTTCGAGCATTACGCAGCGCCTGAAAATCGAGGCGCGCGCGGTGGCCAAGCTCGCGCTGACGCCGACCTGCCACAACCTGGTGCGGGTGTATTTCCTGCAGGAGCGACTGAAAAAACTGGGCGGTGGCGATGCCGGCATTGCCAAGGTGCATGTCGTCGGCGCCGGCGTGATGGGCGGCGATATCGCGGCCTGGTGCGCGTTACGCGGTTTCGATGTCACCCTGCAGGATCGCGAAATGAAATACATCCAGCCTGCGCTCGATCGCGCGCAGGAGCTTTTCACCAAGCGACTGAAAACGCCCGACGCCATCGCTTCCGCCACGACGCGCATGAAGGCCGACGTCGATGGCGCCGGCATCGCCACAGCGGATCTCGTCATCGAAGCGATATTCGAAAATCTGCAAGCCAAGGAAGACCTGTACCGCAAGACCGAACCCGCAATGAAGGCCGATGCGCTGCTCGCGACCAACACGTCGAGCATCCCCCTCGACGAATTGCGTCAGGCTGTGAGCGAGCAAAGCCGCTTCCTTGGTCTGCACTATTTCAATCCAGTCGCGCAGATGCCGTTAGTCGAAATCGTGCGTCACGATCATTTCAATGCGGCCAATGAGACGCGCGCGTTCGCGTTCTGCAAGAAGATCGACAAGCTACCCGTGCCGGTCAAGGGCACGCCGGGCTTTCTCGTCAACCGGATTCTGTTTCCGTACCTGCTCGAAGCACTGCGCATGTTCAAGGAAGGCATCCCCGGCCCAGTGCTCGACAAAGCGGCGAAGAAATTCGGCATGCCGATGGGGCCGATCGAACTGGCCGACACGGTCGGCCTCGATGTCTGCGTCTCGGTCGGCAAGGAAGTCGGCGAGTTTCTCAAGCTCGACATCCCCGACGGTCTCGACGCCTACCTCGCCGCCGGCAACAAGGGCAAGAAGACCGGCGAAGGGCTGTACAAGTGGGAGAACGGCAAACCGGTCAAGCCCGAGGTCGATCCGAAATACGTCGCTCCCGACGACATCGCCGACCGGATGATCCTGCCGCTGCTCAACGAATCGGTCGCCTGTCTGCACGATGGCGTGACCGACGATGCCGACCTGCTCGACGCCGGCGTCATTTTCGGCACCGGCTTCGCCCCGTTCCGAGGGGGACCGATCCAGCACATCCGCAGCGAAGGCGCGGACCAGATCAAAACCCGTCTCGATGCACTGGCCACGAAATACGGCGCTCGCTTTGCGCCGAAGGCGGGGTGGGACAATCCGGCGTTGCACACTTGATGGCGACAATCGATTTTGCCGAGGTGCCACCCTTGCTCGCCGCGCGAGGCTTGGCCTATGCGCGCAACGAGGAGGCAATATTTGGGCCACTGGATTTTTCCCTCGCCGCCGGTGAGGTCGTGCTGATCGAAGGCGATAACGGCAGCGGCAAGACCACCCTGCTCAAGGTGCTCTCGGGCCTGATCGAACCGACCGCGGGAGAGGTGTTGCTCCACGGCGTGCCGTTGACCCTGGCGAAGCTTTCGCATCAGGTTGCGCTGCTGGGTCACCTGCCCGGCATGAAACTGGAATTGACGGTTTTTCAGAACTTGAGTTTTGCGATCGGACTGGGTGGCATCCGTGCAGGCATCACGCCGCACAGCGCGCTTGCCAGCGTCGGGCTTGCAGGTTACGAAGATCAGCCCTTGCGGCTGCTTTCGGCGGGGCAAAAGAAACGTGCCGCGCTGGCGCGCCTGCTGCTGGTCCCCGCCGCACTCTGGTTGCTCGATGAGCCCTACGCCAACCTCGATCGCGAAGGGATCGAACTCGTCAATCGTTTGCTCGCGCTGCATGCCAGCCGAGGTGGCGCAGCGTTGATCACTTCGCATGGCGCATACGCGTACACCTCGGGGACGCCGCGACGCATCGCGCTCGCCGGGTCTTCGCCCTCAAAGCGGCAGGAAAATTTCGTCGGGCAAAGCGTGGCCAATCGCGATGCCGGACTCACGCAACGGGTCGCACCACCCCGCCTCACCGACGAGCGGCTTCCCCCCAATGCGGGGAGTCTTGGAGCATGACGCCCGGCACCACCATGGCCGCCTGTGCGGCGTTGCTGAAACGCGACTTCGCACTGACCTGGCGGCGTCGCGGCGATGCCATGAACCCGCTGCTGTTCGCGGTCATGGTGGTCGCCCTGTTTCCGTTTGCGCTTGGTCCTGATGCGCAGATGCTCGAACGCATTTCGGCCGGCACGGTGTTCGTCGCCGTTCTGCTGGCCGAACTGCTCTCGCTCGATGGCCTGTTTCGCAGCGACCTCGAAGATGGTTCGCTGGAGCAACTCGTGTTGTCGCCGCATCCGCTTTCGCTGCTGCTCGCCTGCAAGGTGATCGCTCATTGGGTAACCACGGCGCTGCCGCTGATTGTCGCCGCGCCACTGCTTGCCATGCTGCTGCATCTTCCCGATGGCGTGCTTCCGGTATTGCTTGTCGCCCTCGCGCTGGCCACGCCGCTGCTCAGCTTGATCGGCGCGATCTGCGTCGCGCTGACGGTGGCCCTGCGTCGCTCCGGCATGCTCTTGACCTTGCTCGTGCTGCCGCTCATCGTGCCGGTGTTGATTTTCGGTGCCGGCGCTTGCAATGCCGCGCAAGTCGGCCTGCCCTACAGCGCGCCGTTGCTCTGGTTGGCTGCGTGGCTGGCCCTCGCGATCGTGCTCGCGCCGCTGGCAGCGGCCGCGGCGTTGAAAATTTCGTTGACCTGACGGGCTCATGCGCGCGATCGACGAACACCTTGTCGATACCCCGTTCGATCTGGACGACATCACGCGTCGCGCCGAGCCGCTGGTGCTACGCGGACTTTGTCGAGATTGGCCGCTTGCCGTTCTCGCGCGGCGTTCGGACACCGCCTTCGCCGAGGAATTGGCGCGCCACGACAACGGAACGCCGGTCGATGTGCTGCTCGTCGACCCACGCGCGGATGGCGTCATCGGCTACAACGAGGCGATGGATGGGTTCAACTACCGGCATTTCCGCGTCGGCATTACCGATGTGCTGAAACGCCTTGCCACGTACGCACGTCAAGACATGGCACCGCACGGCATTGCATTGCAAAGCGCGCCACTCGAAAAATGCGTTCCAGACCTGATTGCCTCCCATTCGCTGGCCTTCCTCGAAGGCAAATCGCAACCGCGTTTGTGGATCGGAAACCGGGTAACGACGCCGGCGCATTTCGACAGCCACCACAACATCGCCGTGGTCGTCTGCGGCAGCCGGCGCTTCACCCTGTTTCCGCCGAATCAGGTGCGCAATCTCTACATCGGCCCGCTCGATTTTGCCCCAACGGCGGCAGCCATGAGCTTGCCTCGACTCGATGCCATCGACGATCCGCGCTGGCCGCGATTGCGCGAAGCCAGGGCGCACGCACTTGTCGCCGACCTTCACCCGGGCGATGCGATCTACATCCCACCGGTATGGTGGCATCACGTCGCCTCGCTCGAGCGGCTCAACGCGCTCATCAATTTCTGGTGGCGCAGCGAAGGGGTGACCGAATCCGGCCTGCATGCGCTGCTGCATGGCGTTCTCGCCTTCAAGGCGATGCCGCGCGCCGAACGCGATGCGTGGCGCGTTTTGCTTGATCACTACGTGTTCGGTGAAGAAGACCCCGCCGCCCATATCCCGTCTCCACTGCGCGGCATATTGGGGCCGTTGACGCCCGAGCTTCTTGCGCGACTCAGGGAGTTGGCCAAACCGGGAGTTTGATCGCCGCCGCAGTTGCGATGTGGGCAAATCAGCGCAGCGCCCCTCTGAACCGCTATCGCTCTGCTACACTTTGGACAGCGGCTGCCTTGTTCTATCGCTGCAATCGCGTTGTCGAAGCGAGCACCTTCTCCATTGATCGGAAGCACTCGATTCGATGACACCGCGTCGGCATCCGGCGGGGCTCGGCTTTTCGGGTCGGCTGTCGATGACGCCTACAAAAGATTTCGTTCACGCAATTCATGCACCCTTTCGTTCTCTGGTTTCACAAGCTCGGCTCGCCGCCCTATTTCCATCGTCTTGCCGGACGTTTTTTGCCGTGGCTGTACGCGTTGGCGCTGCTGGCCGGAGCGATGGGGCTGTACGGCGGCCTCGTCATCGCGCCCGCGGATTACCAGCAGGGCGATGCCTTCCGCATGATCTACGTACACGTTCCCTGTGCGTACATGAGCTTGTTCGCCTACGCCTTGATGGCGGCAAATTCGTTTGTCGCCCTGGTGTGGCGGATCAAGCTTTCGGAAACGCTGGCGATGGCCAGTGCGCCGATCGGCGCCGCATTTACCTTCATCGCCTTGGTTACCGGTTCGCTCTGGGGCAAGCCGATGTGGGGTACGTGGTGGACCTGGGATGCGCGCCTGACCAGCGAACTCGTTTTGTTGTTTCTCTATCTCGGCGTGATCGGCTTGCATCACGCCATCGAGGACGCGCGTCAAGCGGCGCGCGCTGCCGCGTTTCTCGCGCTGATCGGCATCGTCAACCTCCCCATCGTGCACTACTCGGTGCTGTGGTGGAACACGCTGCATCAAGGACAGACACTCGCTACGGCGAAAATTTCACCGAGCATGGCCTGGCCTTTGCTGAGCATGATTTTCGCCACGCAAGTTTATTTTTTTGCCAGCCTGCTCGCGCGCGCGCGCGCCACGCTGCTCGCGCTCGAAGCCGGAAAAGACTGGGTGCGCCAGATCGCATTGACGCAGAAGGTCGATGCCCATGGCTGAGTTTCTGCACATGGGGGGGTATGGTGCCTACGTTTGGTCCGCTTACGCCGTGTTTTTTGTGGTGCTTCTTGTCGATGCGATGGCGCCAAGCCGACAGCGACGGCGCACGCTGCACGACATCGCCGCACGCCTGCGTCGCGAATCCAACCGTAGCGGTGCAAGCAAAATACGCTCTACCGAAATCGAAGGCGAAAATCGATGACTCCCACGCGCAAACGTCGCCTCATTGCGGTTGGTTTGATTTTGCTTGCCGTCGGCGTTGCGGCGGCACTGACCGTGACCGCGCTCAGTCAAAACATGACCTACTTGTTCTCGCCGACCGAGGCGCTCGCCGGCAAAGCGCCACCGGGCGCCAGCTTCAAACTCGGCGGCATCGTGCTGGAAAAATCGATCCGGCGCGATCCTGCGTCGCTCAAGGTCGATTTCATCGTCAGCGACCGATTCAAGCAAATACCGGTTGAGTACACCGGCATCCTTCCCGACCTGTTCCGCGAGGGCCAGAGCATCGTAGCCACCGGCAAAATGCAGGGCGACCATTTCGCCGCACGCGAGGTGCTCGCCAAGCACGATGAAAGCTACATGCCGAAAGAAGTCAAGGACGCCATCGACAAGGCCAAGGCCGCGCACGCGAGCGAGATCAAACCCAAGCCATAGACGCCGTTGCGGTGAAGGCTTCCGATGCCCAATCTTCGCCACAACACCCCATGCCGTCAGCGAAATCGATCGGTCGCACTGACCAACTCGTGGGTAATGCCCGCTTCGAAGGCGGAGTGCCCGGCGTCGCCGACGATGCGCAAATCGGCCTCCGGCCAGGCTCGATGCAAATCCCAGGCGCTGCGCATGGGGCAGACCACATCGTAGCGCCCCTGCACGATGACCGCGGGAATGTCTTTCAGGCGCCGCGCATGGTGCAAAAGCTGATCGTCGCGCTCGAAAAACCCGCCATGCACGAAGTAATGGCATTCGATGCGGGCAAACGCGAGCGCAAACCGATCGGCGCCGGTCGAGGCCACGTAATCGGCGCTCGGAGCAAGGTAGCTGGTCGAACCTTCCCATATCGACCAGGCTTTCGCGGCTTCGATCCGTGTCGCTTCATCCGACGAGGTCAAGCGGCGATAGTAGGCGCTCATCAAGTCGTGGCGTTCAACGGCAGGAATCGGCGTCAGGTATTTCTCCCACGCGTCCGGATACAGCGCGTCGCACCCTTTTTGATAGAACCATTCCAGCTCCCATCGCCGCAACATGAAGATGCCGCGCAGGACCAATTCGGTCACGCGTTGCGGATGCGCCTGTGCGTAGGCCAACGCCAGGGTCGATCCCCAGGAACCGCCGAACACTTGCCAACGTTCGATGCCCAGGTGCGCGCGCAGGGTTTCGATGTCCTGCACAAGGTGCCAGGTGGTGTTGTCGGTGAGTTCCGCGTGCGGTGTGGAACGCCCGCTGCCGCGCTGATCGAACAACACGATTCGGTAGTGCGCTGGATCGAAAAACCGTCGCGAATTGGCATTGCAGCCCGCCCCCGGGCCGCCATGCAGAAATACAACCGGCTTGCCCTGAGGATTGCCGCATTGCTCGTAGTAGATCGTGTGCAGGGGCGACACTGGCAGCATGCCGGTGTCGTAGGGATCGATGGCGGGATAAAGCGAGCGGCGGTCTGTCATGGACAATCCTTCAGTCGAACAATTTGCCGGGGTTCATGAGGCCTTGTGGATCGAACACGCGGCGCACGCCGCGCATCAGCGCAATTTCCTCGGTGCTGCGCGTGTCGGCAAGATAGGCCTTCTTGACCAAGCCAATGCCATGCTCGGCCGAGATGCTGCCAGCGTGGCGCGCCAGCGCCGCGCTCAACAATTTGGTCACGCGCTCGCACTGCACGACGAATTCAGCAGCCGCAAGTTCGGCGGGTTTGAGCACGTTGATGTGCAAATTGCCATCGCCGATATGACCAAACCAGACCACATCGAACTGCGGATATTCACGCGCCAGCAAGGCGGACATGTCTTCGAGAAAGGCCGGCACGGCGGAGATGCGCACTGATACATCGTTTTTGTACGGCTGATGCGCAGCCAGGCTTTCGGTGATGCCTTCGCGCAAGCGCCACAGCGCTGCCGCTTGCGCCTCGCTCTGGCTCAACACGCCGTCGTTGACGAGGCCCTCGTTCAAGCATTGCTCGAACACATCGATCGCGGCCTGCTGCTGCGCCTCGGTGGCCGCATCGAACTCGGTCACGATGTAGTATTTCGACACGTCATCGAACGGTTTTTGCGCGCCGTGCGCCAACACATGATGCAAGGCGCGGTCGGTGAAAAATTCGAAAGCCGATAGATTCAACCGCGAGCGGCAAGCGGCAAAGACGCGCATCAAGGCGGCCATTTCCGACACGGCGAACAGCATGACCTGCGATGGCGGTGGCGGATCGGTCAGACGCAGCGTCGCTTCGACGACGAGCCCGAGCGTGCCTTCCGCACCGATCGCGAGTTGGCGCAAGTCGTAGCCAGATGAATTCTTGATCAGGCCGCGGTTGAGATCGAGCAAGTCGCCGCTTGCGGTGACCAGTTTCAAACCGGCGATCCACTCACGCGTATTGCCGTAGCGGATCACGCGAATACCGCCGGCGTTGGTGGCGATATTGCCGCCGATCGAGCACGAACCGCGCGCAGCGAAATCGACCGGATAAATCAGCCCGTGCTCGGCGGCCGCCTTGTGCACAGCCTCGAGCGCAATACCCGGCTGCACGGTGAGGGTGCGGTCGACCGCGTTGAAGTCGAGCACACGGTTCATCCGCTCGAAGCTGACCACCAACTCGCCACGCGCCGCCACGGCCCCGCCGGACAAGCCGGTGCGCCCTCCCGAAGGAACGAGGGCAATGCCATGGGCGCTGGCCCAACGTGCGATCGCCTGCACTTCCTCGATGCTCGCCGGCAAGGCGATCGCCAGCGGTGCCGGCGCCCAGCGTCGCGTCCAATCGCGCCCGTAATGCTCGAGGTCGGCGGGGTCGGTCAACAAGCGCAGCGACGGCAAGGCAAGCCGAAGCGCATTCAGCACCTTCGCGGAGGCAGCATCGATACGCTCGCTCGTTTCAGTCATGCGCGATCTCGTGGTCTCGGCCCATTCTAGCAAGCTCGACCGTCCGTGTCGCAGTGCAGCACGCGGGCGGCATTTCTGGCATAGTGGATACGTCCCGCTCCGCTCGCATCGTCATGACCAAGACCTCTTTTCCCAAGCAAGACATCAAGGTACTTCTGCTCGAAGGCGTCAGTCAGACCGCGTTGAACACGCTCAAGGCGGCGGGGTACACGCATATCGAATATCACAAAAAATCGCTGTCCGGCGACGATTTGAAACGCGCGATCGCCGATGCGCATATCGTCGGCTTGCGCTCACGCACGAACCTGACCGCCGAGGTGTTCGCTCAGGCCCGCAAGCTCATCGCGGTCGGCTGTTTCTGCATCGGCACGAATCAGGTCGATACCGATGCGGCCGAATCCCTCGGCATCCCGGTGTTCAATGCGCCCTACTCGAACACCCGCAGCGTGGCCGAGTT
>JAFEFR010000294.1 GCA_018240485.1 Pseudomonadota bacterium | reverse complement strand
GCGGTGCCGCTTGCGCAGGCGCGCGCGGGCGAGGATGTCTTCGAATCGCTGCACGATGCGGGCTTTGCGATTGCCGCGACCGTCCCGCGCAACGGTTGGGATTTGTATAAAAATAAACTTCCGGACCGCCTCGTGCTGATTCTCGGCGCCGAAGGCGAAGGCATGTCGACGCGACTCATCGCCGATGCCGATCTGCGCCTGACCATCCCCGGTACCGGCGCGGTCGAAAGCCTCAACGTGTCGGCGAGCGCCGCGGTGTTGTTCGCCGAGTTCTGGCGACAGCACGGCTAGTTCGCTTCATCGGTGCCGGACGCTTTCCGGCTCCGCGCCTTGAGGATTCGCCCACCGCCTGCGCGACAAGTGCCGTTCCGGTTCCAGGCGCCCTACCGTTTCAGCGCGAGCACGACGACGCCCGCGCCGACCATGGCGATGCCCAACCATTCGCGCAAGCTCGGACGTTCGTCGAGAAAGGCAAAGGCGAAGATCGCCACGAGCACCAGGCTGAGTTTGTCGATCGGCGCTACCTGCGAGGCATTGCCGAGTTTCAGTGCGCGGAAATAGCAAACCCACGAGGCGCCCGTGGCGAGGCCGGACAGTACGAGGAAAACCCACGTGCGTGCGGACAACGTGCGCGGATCGCGCCATTTGCCGACCGCGCAGACGAACGCGGCGAGTACGACCAGGATCACCGCCGTGCGGATCAGCGTGGCGAGATCGGAATCCACGCCCTCGATGCCGATCTTGGCGAAGATCGCGGTCAATGCGGCAAACACGGCCGAACCCAGCGCCCAGAAAAACCAGTTCGATGCGATCATCGGGTGCGGCCTCGGCGGCGCGATGGCGAGGCCGCGACTATAGCGCGGCGCGTCGTTGCAGGCGCGCCACCGCGCATCCCGCCGCGACCGGACTATTCTTCGCCCGGTTCGTTCGCGAACGCGCCCGGGGCCGAGCCGAAATCGCCGGTGGCCTGCGCCGCCATGTAGGTCCAGGCGGCGTAGACGGCCACGTTCTGCGCGAGCTCCTTCGGCTCGATCTTGTCGAGCGTGTCGTTCGCGGTGTGGTGGATATCGAAGTAATGCGTGCCGTCCTGCAGCAGGGTCAGCGCGGCCATGCCTTTGGCG
>JAFEFR010000293.1 GCA_018240485.1 Pseudomonadota bacterium | reverse complement strand
TCGAGCGCGTAGTCGGGTGTCGGGCAGAGCAGGGTCACGTCCATGCCGTAGCGCGTGGCGATCTGCAGCGCCGAATTGGCGACCGCGGTGTTGAGCGGCTTGGGATGGTAGGTCCAGGTCAGCACGTATTTCTTGCCACGCAAATCCGTCGTGCCGAAGTGCTGTTGCAAGGCGAGGATATGGGCGAGTTCCTGCATCGGATGCGTGATCGTTTCCATGTTGATCACCGGCACGGTCGCGTACCTGGCGAACGCATGGATCACGCGATCCTCACGATCGACCGACCAGTCCTTGAACTTCGGAAACGCGCGCACACCGATCAGGTCGACGTAGCGCGAGAGCACGCGCGCGACCTCGGCGATGTGCTCCTCCGTCTCGCCGTCCATGACCGTACCGAGATCGAATTCGATCGGCCACGCATCCTTGCCCGGTTGCAACACGACGGCGTGGCCGCCGAGCTGGAACGCGCCGAGCTCGAAACTGGTGCGCGTGCGCATCGACGGATTGAAGAACAGCAGCGCGATCGACTTGCCTTTCAAGTCGTCGCCGAGTTTTTCGTTCTTGAACCGCGCGGCGCGCGTGAGCAGCGCATCGAGTTCGCTGCGGCTCCAGTCCTGGGTACTCAGAAAATGTCTCGGTGTCATGCGGAACCCTGCTTTTTGAAAAAGTGGCCTGGATGGCCGGTTTGTTTTTGCGCGAATGGGGCCGTGCAAAAGTGAAATCCAAAAGCAAAAAACCCGGCGCGGAGCCGGGTTTATCGTCGAAACGCGTGAAAAACGTGCGACAGCTCACCCGACCGGATGGATCGTATCCGGTCGGCGCGCGCGCGAAGTCATGCCGGCGGCCATGTCGGCGCTGGACAGGATTTCAACGGTGGCGAAGGTCTGGTTCATCGGCGATCTGTCGTTTGGATGGCCAATCATGCACGGAAATTTGTCGCAGCGCAACAGGGCGCGGGTTGTCGCGTAAACGTGTTGACTGCTGGATTAGCTCTCTTCAAGCTCCTTGAGCGACTTGCCGCTCGCATCTTTCCAGGCGGTAAGGCCATTGGCTCCCCCGCCATGAATGACGGCGGCTGCGGCACTCGGGCTGTCGAATTCCGTGTCCTTCGTGAAGACGAAGAAACCATCCTCTTCGGCCAGCGTTTCGTCCTGAACGAGCTTCTTGCGAAGCGCAACGACATAGGGATGTTGTGCCTCGGCGGACGCCCGTTCGGCGACCACGGCCGTTGAGCCTTTGAATACGACGAAGCCGCCCTCTGTACGCCGACCACGCGCAACGGCGCCTTTGTTCTTGCACAGAAGCTCCTTTTGCGGCTTGGCGGTCTTGCTTGAGCCAGAAACCGGCGCCAGCAAGTCGGAGCCGAGCACGGGCAAAACTTGTCGAATGCGAGACAGGAAAACCTCCATGTCCTCGCGGTCCGACTCGGGCAGTTTCGGATTGCTGGTGTTGGAGTTCTCCAGTTGGTAGCGACCCGCCAGCTTTGCTTCCTGTAACAGTCGGTTCTCAAGGTACCGGATATGTGCCTTGGTGAGATTTTCATCCTTGCTCACGAAAACGACCACGGCGTTCCAGAAATCTTTGACTTTGTGTTGTTTCAGTCGGTCGCGGATGACTTCGGCTTCCCCGATGTAAGCCAAGGCGTCGCCATTCTCGGGGTCCGATCCGAAGAGAAAGTAGACGCCGGCACTCTCCGCTTCTTCGCGAAGAAGGAGGTCGTCGAGCTCTGTTCGCGGAGCAGCCAATGCCTTGCCCGTCCAGTTCGAGACTTCGCCGACACGCAACCGCTTTGCGTCGCCGTGCGGGAGGAAGAGTTTGATGGTCGCGGATGTCATGAGAGGGCCAATTTGACGTACACCTCAAGATCGGAGTGACATGTAGTTCGACGAGGTGCGCGGCATTTGCGCATGAAGTAGATCCCCTGCAAATGGTCAGGCCTTGTTTTTTACCCTCATGCAAGTGATGACTGGTGTTTCTGGGGGTGCGCGACGAATTTCGATGTCGAGCGGAAGGCCATGCTGGTAAGACAGCATGGCGATCGTCGCGAAGGCGGCGAATGCTTGTGGTGCGGCACTGGCAGTTATATGCATCCCCTCGGCAGTTTGGCTGGATGCATGCAGAAACCGGATTTCAAGCTCGGCAGACTTGTCGCTGAGTCCGTCCCCGCGGCATGAAACGCCCACTACGGTTCCCTGACAACTTTCGTGTGTGTAGCTACCCATATCCGTATCTCCCGGGCGGTGGAACTGAATTTCAACTAGGCCTATCGCAGTATCTCGTTCGCCGTGGCCGGATTGCCGTCGTTCGGGGCGGGGCGGATGCCGAGCACGCGGGTCAGCAACGGGTACACATCGACGTTGTCGAACTCCGGCACGACGATGCCGTGTTTGAATGCGGGGCCGTGGGCGATGAACAGCGCGGCCATGTGCGGGTCGGCGTTGTCGTAGCCGTGCTCGCCTTTCGAGACGAAAAATCCGGGACGATCGACGAACTCCCGGGTCCAGATCAGCCAGCCGGGATCGGCGAGGCAGAGCAGGGGCGGGATACGCGGGTTGCTGCCGTAGTGCAGACGCGCCGGGACTTCGCCTTTTTTCCAGCAGCGCATGTGCTCGTGCGGGGCGAGCAGGGCCTTATCTACCGACGCCTCATGCCCCGGTTTCGC
>JAFEFR010000292.1 GCA_018240485.1 Pseudomonadota bacterium | reverse complement strand
TCATAGGCTCGCCAATCGCCTTGCGCGGTTTTGCGGAAGGCGTAATCGACAGGCACGAGTTTGCCGTCGTCGAGCACGACCTGGGTGCGCACGAGCGTGCGCTTGTCGTTCAGCTCGCCCTGCTGAGGCAGCACGCGCACGCGACCTTCGGTGTATTTGAGCAACCCTTCGGCGTAGCGGTGGGTGATCGAGTTGTACATCGCCTTGGCGAAACGCGCGCGCTGTTCCGGCGAGGCCGTGCGTGCGTTCTGGCCGAGCACGAGAATCGAGGCGTAATCGATGTCGAAGTGCGGCAGCACGATCCGATCGATGACCTTGATCAGGCCTTCGCGATCCTTGGCCAATTCGGCGCGACGCGACTCCATCGTCTTGCCGAGGTCGTCGACGAGGCTCTGCACGACCTGGTTCGGCACTGGCGTGGGCGTGTCCGCCCACGCCGGCATCGCCAGCGCGAGAAGAGGGATCAGAAAACACAAAATGCGCATAATTTGCCTTTGTCGTCGTTCAGGGTGCCGTCGCACCGGCTTTAGGTACCGATCTACGGTTTTGCCGCTGGCTTCGCATCGTCGCCCTTGCCAGCAGGGGGCTTGCTGTCGCCTTGTCCGACCAGATATTTGCCAATCAGTTCCTCGAGCTGCATCGAGCTCTGGGTCAGGACTACTTCGTCGCCATTCTTGAACACGTCCGGCGAGCCGCCCGGCTGCAAGGCAACATACTGGTCGCCCAGTAAACCGCTGGTGAACACCGCCGCCGCGGAATCGTCGGGAATCTTGTCGTAGCGTTTGTCGATCGACAAGGTGACGAGCGCATCGAGCCGCTCCGGTTCGAGCACGACACCCGCCACCGAGCCGACGCGCACACCAGCGATCTTTACCGGCGCGCGCAGCTTGAGCTGGCCGACGTTGGTGAAGCGCGCCTTGATCATGTAGCTGTCGCCTTGGCTGTAGTTTGCGACCGAGGTGGTTTGCGTTGCCAAATAAGCGAGCGCCGCAAATCCGAGCAGGATGAACAGCCCGGTGCCGATTTGGAAGGATTGTCGTTGTGCCATTTCTTTGCCTCTGTTTTTCCCTTCTCGCATCGGGAGACGGGAAGATCGACTACATCAAAAACGCCGTCATCACGAAATCGAGCGCGAGCGTCGCGATCGAGGAAAACACCACGGTGCGCGTGGTCGCGTAAGCCACGCCTTCGCTGGTCGGCGCGGTCGTGTAGCCCTGGAACGAGGCGATCAACGTGCATACCGCACCGAAAGCAACGCTCTTCCACACACCGTTGATGACGTCGGTCCAGACGTCGACGCTCGCGGTCATGTTCGACCAGAACGTACCGTTGTCCAGACCCAGCCAGCTCACGCACACGACATGCGCGCCGAGGATCGCCAGCGCATTGAAGATGCACACCAACGCCGGCATCGCGACGATACCGGCGAGAAATCGCGGCGCAACGACGTAGGCGAGCGGATCGACCGCCATCATTTCCATCGCCGCGATCTGGTCGGTGGCACGCATCAGACCGACTTCGGCCGTAATCGACGTGCCGGCGCGACCGGCGAACAACAGCGCCGTCACCACCGGGCCCAATTCGCGATACAAGGCAAGCGCGACGACCGTGCCGCTCATCGCCGCACTGCCGAAGCGCGAAAGCACGTCGTACAACTGCAACCCGAGCACCGCGCCGATGAACAAACCACAGGTCATGATGATCGTCAAACTCATCGCTCCGACGAACCATATCTGCCTGATCGTTTCCTTGAAATAACGCAAACTGCGCGGCACCGCAGCGAAAATCCGAAACAGGAAAATGCCGCAAGCGCCAATCTGGGCAAGCGCGTCGGTGAAGCGCGATGACGTGCGTGCCGTGCTCATCGGCGCGCCTCCGCAAGCCCCAGTTCCACCGCGTAGTCCGGTGCAGGATACTGAAACGGCACAGGGCCGTCGGCCGCACCGGTGAAGAACTGCTCCGTCCACGGCGTATCGCCACGTTCGAGTTCTTCCGGCGTACCGTAGGCCGCGATCTTGCCACCGGCAAGCAGGTAGATGTGGTCGGCGACGCGGCGCACGGCCGACAATTCGTGCGCCACGAGGATACTGGTAATGCCCAAGGTTTCGCTGAGGGTGCGAATCAATTTCACGATCTGATTCAGCGCGATCGGATCCAGACCCACGAATGGTTCGTCGTAGATGATCAGCATCGGGTCGCGCACGATCGCGCGCGCGAGCGCCACACGCCGCATCATGCCCCCGGACAACTCGTGCGGCATCAAATCGACCGCGCCACGCAAACCGACCGCCTGCAACTTGGTCAGCACGAGATTGCGCAGTACCACTTCGGGCAAGCGCAGGTGCTGACGCAACGGGAAGGCGACGTTCTCGAACACCGAGTAATCGGTGAGCAGCGCCGAATTCTGGAACAGATAACCGATCTTCTCGCGCAGCGCAAACAGCGCCGCGCGATCGAGCGTGACGACATTGCGCCCATCGACCCAGACCTCGCCCGCATCGGGTGCGAGCTGGCCGGTGATGTGGCGCATCAGCGTCGTCTTGCCGGTGCCGCTGGGACCCATGACCGCCGTGACCCCGCCGCGCGGAATATCGAGATCGACCTTGTCGAAGATCGTCTTGCCGTTGAGTACGGTCGACAAGCCGCGAATCCGGATCAATGGATCGGCGCTTGCCGCTTCGGCGTTGTGGGCGACAGGGGCAGTCATGCGCGAAGCATAACCCATGCCACACGAGCGTCATCTGAACGAGACGAAAGCCAACGTCGATTCAATCCACGTCTTGGGTTTCTTTCAGCAAATCGGCGAGCAACAGCGCATAGCGCTCGCGCTGGTCGGCGGCACGCAACATCCGCGCTGTCGCGATCGACTGCAAATCCGCAAGCGCCGTTGCGAAATCGTCGTTGACCACGATGTAGTCGAACTCGACCGCGTGGGCGATGTCCTCACGCGAATCGGCGAGACGACGGCGAATCGTCGCTTCCGAATCCTGCGCGCGCGCGCGCAGGCGGCGTTCCAGCTCCGCACGCGACGGCGGCAGGATGAAAACGCTGACCGTGTCGACCATCTGCGCCCGCACCTGGCGCGCGCCTTGCCAATCGATCTCGAGCAGCACATCCTTGCCGGAAGCAAGCATGCGCTCGACGGCAGTACGTGCGGTACCCTTCAGGTCGCCATGCACGACCGCGTGCTCGAAGAACTCCCCGCGCTTGACCATTTCCTCGAACACGCCGCGCGAAACGAAGTGGTAGTGGACGCCGTCGACTTCGCCCGGCCGCGGCAGGCGCGAGGTGTACGACACCGACAGGGCAATGTTCGGCTCGCGCTCAAGCAGCGCGCGGGTGAGACTGGTTTTACCGCCGCCTGAGGGGGCTGCAATGATGTAGAGGGTGCCGGTCATGTGCCGCAATTGTACAGGCGCAGACGCCGTCCGACTTGCGCGACCATGATGTCTTGGCTCACTCCGCATTCGATGCGCTTCCCTTGCCCACCGAACCGGGTTTTGGCACAGGCGAGATGTTGCCGACGATGCATCGCCGCGGAAAATATTGCGGCGGATCGATATTTGCTTCGTTCATGCGTGTTGAATTTCCGCCAACCCGACTCCGGAACGCGCCGCGCGGCTTGACCGGCGGAAGCGGTATACTGAAAATTCGGCCAGTCCGGATCAATCCCATCGACATGACCACCACGATGAATGCACCTGCCACGGCAGCCCCGACTTTGGTCGGATTGAGCGGCGTGCCCAAGCGTCTGGTCATGCAGGGGTTGCTTTCAGAAAACGATGCCCGTCGCATCAACGACGCGGCGACGAAGCAGAAAATCCCCGTGGCGAGCCTGCTGGTCGAACGCAATCTGGTCAGCAGTTCGCAATTGGCGCTGGCAACGAGCGAAGAATTCGGCGTGCCCCTGCTCGACGCGGAGTCGATCGACCTGAGTCAAATCCCGCAGAACCTGATCAGCGAGGATCTCGCCAACAAGCACCAGGTGCTGCCGATCTTCCGCCGCGGATCGCGCGTGTTCGTGGCGATCGCCGATCCGACCAATGCGCGTGCGCTGGATGACGTCAAGTTCCACGCGAAGACGTCGGTCGAGCCCGTACTTATCGATACCGAATCGCTCTCGCGCCTGATCGATCAGGCCTACAGCATGGGCACGTCGAGCTTCGACGCACTCGACGACGTCGCCGGCGGCCTGGAAAAACTCGTCATCGGCGATGGTGGCGATGAGGATACCGACGGCGGTATCGATGCCCGGGGCAACGACACGCCGGTGGTCAAGTTCGTCAACAAGGTGCTGGTCGATGCGATCAAGCGCGGCGCTTCGGACATTCATTTCGAGCCCTTCGAGGGCCACTATCGCGTGCGCTTTCGCATGGACGGCATGCTGCGTGCGGTGACCTCGCCGCCGGCAAAGATGGCGGCGCGCATCGCCTCGCGTTTGAAAGTGATGTCGGGCCTGGACATTTCCGAGCGCCGCATTCCGCAGGACGGGCGCATCAAACTCAATCTGTCCAAAACCAAGGCGATCGACTTCCGCGTATCGAGTTGTCCGACCCTGTTCGGCGAGAAAATCGTGCTCCGCGTGCTCGATGCTTCGGTCGCCCGACTCGGCATCGACAAGCTCGGCTACGAGGACGATCAGAGAGAACTGTTCGTCAACGCGATCCAGAAACCCTACGGCATGGTCGTGGTCACCGGCCCGACGGGCTCGGGCAAGACCGTGTCGCTGTACACCGCGCTCAACATCCTCAACGTCGAGGGGCGCAACATCTCCACGGTCGAGGATCCGGTCGAAATCCGCCTGCAGGGCGTCAACCAGGTGCAGCAGAACGTCAAGCGCGGCATGACCTTCGCCGTCGCCCTGCGCGCCTTCCTGCGTCAGGATCCGGACGTCATCATGGTCGGCGAAATCCGCGATCTGGAAACTGCCGAGATCGCGATCAAGGCCGCGCAAACCGGCCACATGGTGCTCTCGACCCTGCACACCAACGATGCCCCACAAACGGTGTCGCGCCTGATGAACATGGGCATCGCGCCGTACAACATCACTTCGGCGCTGTCCCTCGTCGTCGCCCAGCGTCTGGCGCGGCGTCTGCACGAATGCAAAAAACCGGTCGCCCTGCCGCCAGAATCCCTGCTCGCCGAAGGGTTCTCGAAAGAAGACGTGGCCGACATGCAGGTTTTCGACGCCATCGGTTGCTCGATGTGCAACGAGGGCTACAAGGGCCGCACCGGCATCTACCAGGTGATGCCGATCAACGAGCCGATCACGAAAATCATCTTGAAGGGCGGCAACATGCTCGACATCGCTGCTACGGCCAAAGCGTCGGGCGTGCGCGATCTGCGCGGATCGGCCCTGCTCAAGGTCAAGCAGCGTGTCACCAGCCTCGCGGAAATCAACCGCGTGACCAAGGATTAAGGGCCTGCTTTCAACGAGCACCCCTCTCCCTCAACGATAAAGCCGTTGGATGAGAGGGGGACAAGAAGCCTCGGTCGAGCATCCGGTGCAATCCGGTGGGGGAAGGAGACATCCATCGGAATTTTCGGTACTTGCGCGCATTTTTTCGACCGTTCATGATGTAATCTGAGCGCTATTCAGCAGGCTAGAGCACGGACCATGGCCCCAGTCGCGACGACCACCCGCAACAAACCGACAGCCGCACAGGTTGGCCGCGCACGCGCGCAGGTGAACCAGAGCGTGGTTTTCCTCTGGTCCGGCTCCGATGCGCGCGGCAAGAAGCTCAAGGGCGAGGAGACGGCCAAGTCCGCCTCGTTGCTCAAGGCCGATCTGCGCCGTCGCGGCATCAACGCGACCACGATCAAGCCGAAACCCAAGCCGTTGTTCGGCGCGTCCGGGCGTACCATCAAACCGCGCGAAATCGCGGTGTTCAGTCGCCAGATCGCGGTGATGATGTCGGCCGGCGTACCCATGGTGCAGGGCTTGGAGATCATAGGCAGCGGCCAAGCCAATCCGCGCATGAAGAACATGCTGCTCGATATCAAGACCAATATCGAAGGCGGTTCATCGCTGGCCGAGTCGATGCGCAAGTATCCGGTCCAGTTCGATGAGTTGTACACCAACCTGGTCAAGGCTGGCGAGTCCGCGGGCGTACTCGACACCGTGCTCGACACGGTCGCCACGTACAAGGAAAACATCGAGACGATCAAGGGCAAGGTGAAAAAGGCCCTGTTCTATCCGGCTGCCGTGCTCGTGGTCGCCTTCATCGTCACCCTGATTCTGCTGATCTTCGTGATCCCGCAATTCGAGACGGTGTTTTCCAGCATGGGCGCCAACCTGCCGGCGTTCACGCTGATGTACGTGAACCTGTCGCGCTTCGTTACCCAGCACTGGCTGATCATGCTCGCCATCGTTGCCGGCACGATCGGCGGCATCGCCTTCGTCTACAAACGCTCGCCGAAGTTCGCCCACTTCATCGCGCGTGCGTCGCTCAAGATTCCCGTCGTCGGTCAAATCCTGACGCAGTCGGCGATCGCCCGTTTCGCCCGCACGCTCGGCGTCACCTTCAAGGCCGGCGTGCCGCTGGTCGAGGCGCTCGATTCGGTGTCTACCGCGACCGGCAGCCCGATCTACAACGAAGCGGTCAAACAGATTCGCAGCGATGTCGCCGTCGGCCATCAATTGCAATTCGCGATGAAACAGACAGCCTTGTTCCCGAACATGGTCGTGCAGATGGTCGGCATCGGCGAGGAAGCCGGCGCGCTCGACACAATGCTGTTCAAAATCGCCGAGTTCTACGAGCAGGAAGTCAACAACGCCGTCGATGCGCTGTCGAGCCTGCTGGAACCGTTCATCATGGTCATCATCGGCCTGATCGTCGGCGGCATGGTCGTCGCCATGTACCTGCCGATCTTCCAGCTCGGCAACGTGGTCGGCTGAGC
>JAFEFR010000291.1 GCA_018240485.1 Pseudomonadota bacterium | reverse complement strand
TACGCCATCGATGGCGGCTGCGTCTGGGGCGGCGAGTTGATCGCCCTGCGTCTGGATGGCGAAGAACCGCAATTTTTCTCGATCAAATCGAAGCGGCCCAAACCGCGGGGCAAGGACGCCGACTGAAACCGTGCATTCGGATTCACGCAGCGCGACCGAGCGCTACCGCGAATCTTCGCCCACCGATGCGGCACTTGCCTGATCTCAGGGTTTCGCCACGCGTTCGTAATCGACGAAGCGATACCCCCAGGCATGTCGCGCATCGGCGTCATGCGCTTCGCTTGCGACCTCACGCCATTGCGCCGGATCCCACTGCGGAAAATACGTATCGGCCGCCACAGCCGTCATGTCGATCCAGGTCAGATGCAGGCGCGTCGCCCACGGCAGCGCCAGGGCGTAGACTTTGCCACCGCCGATGACCATCAATTCATTGCCGTCGGCGAGCGCGATCGCTTGATCGAGCGAGGCGACGGTACGCTGCGTCGCGAACGGCGCCGTATCGCGGCGAGTGAGCACCAGATTGAGCCGCCCCGGCAACGCGCGCCCGATCGACAGCGCCGTTTTTCGTCCCATCAGCACGGGCTTGCCGAGCGTGAGCGCCTTGAAACGTTTGAGATCGTCCGGTAGATGCCACGGCATCGCGCCGTCGCGACCAATGGCGCGATGACGATCGAGCGCGGCGATCAGCGACATCGGCGCACTGGCGCTCATGGCGTCAACCATCCGGTCAATGCGTAGCGCGGCTGCTCGGCCCACGGCGCAACGAGCGAGACCTGATGCCACTGCGGCACGCGGAACAGGGACAACGAATTGAATGCAGGCAAAAAGGTGTCGATCACATTTCCGGCTTCATCGAGAAACTGGAGCAAGCCGCCCCAATCGGCACGCCAATCGCGGCCCAGGTTGAAAACAAAAGCGTAACGGCGATCTTCATTGCTGTCGCTGGTGTCGTTGTGACGACGCAGAAAATGGCCGGGCAAATAGCGCGTGGCCTGCATCTTCACGCGGCGAATGCCCGCATCGCCCACCAGCGCGCGCAGAAAATCGAGCACCGGCTCGCTGTGGAATACGTTCACCAATTGTTGCAGCGGATGATCGTCGTCGCGCGCGGCGAGATAGCGATCGATCATCGGATAGTGGTCGTAGGCATAGGCATAGCGTCCGACTGCCGCGTGCGCGATATCCGCGAGCTTGCGCGCGCGCGCGCCGACATCGAGCGCGGCATGGTCGCCGGCGAACAAGGTCGCATCGGTGCCGCCGTCCCGATAGCACAGGTCCCAATTGCGTTCGGCGGCAAGCGCCGCGTGAATGCGGTCGGCGATGTCGGCGGCGAAAATGTGCGGAATCAGCGCGCGATGCGAACGCCGCAAACGCTCGCGCGAGGGTGCGAAATCGGCGGCCCCGTTGAACACGCTATACCGCGATCGGCGCCTTGATCGCCGCGTGCGATTGATAGCCCTCGATGACGATATCCTCGAAACGGAAATCGTCGATCGCCCTCGTCGCCGGATTGAGCTTGAGCGTCGGCAACGGCAGCGGCGCGCGCGTCAATTGCTCGCGCGCCTGTTCGATGTGATTTTTATACAAATGCGCATCGCCCAGCGTGTGCACGAAGTCGCCGACTTGCAGATCGCAAACTTGCGCGATCATGTGCGTGAGCAAGGCGTAACTGGCGATGTTGAACGGCACGCCAAGGAAAATATCGCCCGAGCGTTGATACAACTGGCAGGACAAGCGACCACGCGCGACATGGAATTGAAACAGCGCATGGCAAGGCTGTAGCGCCATCTTCGGCAGATCGGCCACGTTCCACGCGCTGACGACGAGACGGCGCGAGTCGGGGTTGCGCTTGATCTGCTCGATGACCCCGGCAATTTGATCGACCGCTGCGTGGTCGGCCATTTCCCACGCACGCCACTGCTTGCCGTAGACCGGCCCGAGATCGCCGTTCGCATCGGCCCACTCGTCCCAGATGCCGACGCCGTGTTCCTTCAGATAGCCGATGTTCGTGTCGCCGCGCAAGAACCACAGCAGTTCGCGCACGATGGATTTGGTGTGCAGCTTTTTCGTCGTCACCAGCGGAAAACCCGCGGCGAGATCGAAGCGCATCTGCCAACCGAACACCGACAACGTGCCGGTCCCGGTGCGATCGGCCTTCTCCTCGCCATGATCGAGCACATGGCGCAACAGATCGAGGTACGGGCGCATCAGCCCACCTTCGCCGCGGCGGGCGGCGCATTCGCCGCAATCGGGTCGGGCTCCCGTATCGGCGCGCGCCGCGACAGCCACAGCAGCGCCAGACCGACCACGATCAACGGCAGCGACTGCACCTGCCCCATCGTCAACCAGCCGAAGGCGAGATAACCGAGCTGCGCATCGGGCACGCGCACGAACTCGACCGCAAAACGGAATACGCCGTACAGCAGCGCGAACAGGCCCGACACCGCATAACGCCTGCGCGGCTTCATCGAAAACACGAACAACACGACAAACATGACCACGCCTTCGAGCGCAAATTCGTACAGCTGCGAGGGATGGCGCGCGTAGCCGTTCAATTGGCCGGCGACATACATTTGATGCAATTCCGCCGGCGTTTTGTGCAAATCGTCGAGCGCCGTCGGGAAGATCACGCCCCACGGCGCATCGGTCAGCTTGCCCCAGAGTTCGCCGTTGATGAAATTGCCGAGGCGACCCAGGCCAAGGCCAATCGGCACCAGCGGCGCGACGAAATCGATCGTGTCGAAAAAGTGGACGTGGTGGCGATGCGACCAGAACCCGCCGGCGAGCAACACGCCGAGCAAGCCGCCATGAAAGGACATGCCGCCGTCCCAGACGCGAAAGAGCGCGAGCGGATCGTGCACGATCCAACTGGGCGACACGTAACTCAACATGTACCAGATGCGCCCACCGAGAATCACGCCGAGCATCGCGTAAAAGGCGAGATCGGAAAACGCCTCGTGACTCACCGGCAATCGTCCCTGCCGCCGCCGACGCTCGCCAAGCACCCACGCGCCGGCGAAGCCGAGCAGGTACATGATGCCGTACCAATGCACGGAGAGCGGGCCGAGCGAGAAGGCGATCGGGTCGATCTGATGAAAATACGGCATACGCGCGCAACCAGAATTTTCGAGAGTTCCATTGTCGCAGAAACCGGTACCTGAATCGCCCCGCGCGACCCGACACCCTGAATGAAGTGGAGTCGCCATAATCTCGCGATGCTGGCAAAATCCATGCGTGATTGCTTGAGGGTAAGTAAATGAATCTTGCACACACGGGATCAACCACGTTGCGTATCCGCTTGGCTGGCGTTTTCCTGGCGCTGATTGGCTGCGGTGCGGTCGTTGCGCAGGGCGTGTCGACTCCGGTGCCCTTGTTCACGGTCATCACGGGGCACACATCGAATCAGCGGATGGCTACCGCGCTGCCCGTGGCTGGCGCGCATCAGACCGTGGCGCTGCAGACCGCGGCGATGTTCGCGATGCGGGCAGGTCAAGCCGCCACGATCGAAACGCCCTCCGGCGCCGCCTATGCCCTGACCTACGAACGAACGGAAACCGGCTATGGCGGTGGCAAGACCTGGGTTGGCTATTTGACCCAGTACGGGAAAAATTATCCCGTCCTCATTTCCGTGTATCGGGATCGGGTCAATGGCACCCTCGCCACCCCCATGGGCAAGCATCGGTTGCTCGGCACGGTGACGAATGCCGTGCTTACCGACATCAAGGCGGCGCAGGAGCCTGAATTCGCTCCGTCGCAGGACGACGCCGTGCCGGTGCCGGAACTCAAGACCTTGGGCGCGGAAAAAAAAACAGGCGATAGCGCCAGCACCACACCGGCCGCGCAAGCCTTGCCTCCTGCGAACGCAGGCAACCCCGCGCAGATAGATGTTCTGTTTCTGTATACGCCGGGATTTTCCAGTGCCTTGGGTGGCGACTCCGGCGCGGTGGCACGGGTCAACTTGCTGGTTGCAACCGCCAATACGGTGTATGCCAACAGCGGCATCTACGTGCGCCTGAATGCTGCTGCGGTGTCGCCCTACAGCTATAGCGACAACGATACGGTCGCAATCGACGATGCGCTCAAGGACATCGAGCCGTACTACGGTAGTGCGACGAGCATCGCGATCGAAAGCTTGCGCAACAATGCCAATGCCGATCTGGTAAGCCTGCTGCGCGAGTTCAAGACGACGGCAGCGACGGTCAAATCCTGCGGCCTGGCCGTTATCCCTGATCCCGCAAACAACTCATTCGGCCTATGGGCCCACTCGGTGGTGGACGATGTCAGAGCGAATGGTTCGGCAGCGTGCGATGGCGGCCATACCAGCGCGGGCGATACCGCGCCAACGCACGAAATCGGCCACAACATGGGCGCCGCCCACGATCTGTACACGAGCAGCGCAAGCGGAATCGGCAAGGGCAGCCCCGATGGCTCTCCGAGTTACAACCGCGGCTACTGCAACGGCTCGGCGGGCTCGGTGATGGCTTATTCCAGCTCGCCCGGCTGCACTCCGCTCGTGCCGTATTTTTCCAATCCCGCTCTGAATGCCTGCAATGGGTCGTGTGGCGTGCCGATCGGCACCGCGTACTCGGTGGTCGTCAACGGCAGCAATGTCAGCGCTACCGGGGCGGACAGCACGACCGCCATCAATGCCAACGCACCGTACATGGCGGCGTATCGGAGCATTCCCCCCGCAGGCGCGCCGGTGTGCAATCTTTCTCTCGTCCCGAACACGCTTCCCAGTTCGGGCGGCGTGGCGGCGGCAACGGCAACCTGCACGAATTCGCCGACCTCCTACACCTGGGGCAATGTCAGCGGAGTGGGCAATGTCACCGCGATCAATATCCGATTTCCGGCAAATACCACTCAGAATTCCCAGACCTACGCCATTTCCGTGGCAGCCAGCAATGCCAACGGAACGGGCAATCCCGCCATTGCCGTCGTCACCGTTGCCGCATCAGCGCCCGCATTCAACCTCAATCAGCACGGCTTGACCGGCTCCTGGGGCAGAGCGAATACGCCGGGAACCCGGCAGGGTTTTCTGTTCAATTTCTACCCCGACAATGTCGCCGCAGGCCACGGCACGGTGTTCGCCGGCTGGTATACCTTCGACGTCGCCGGCGGCAGCGGTGGCCAGCGCTGGTATGCGCTGCAGGGCGATGTCTACAGCAACAGCAGTTCAGCCTCGCTCACGATCTATACCGCGGCCGACGGCAATCTCAATTCGGGCTCGAAACCCGCGAACAACCAGGTCGGCACAGCGACACTGAGCTTCAGCGATTGCTCGACCGGCACGCTCGTCTATTCGTTCAACGACGGCCGCGCAGGGTCGATTCCGCTGACGCGCGTGACCCACAGCACGGCGACCTGCGGCACCAGCGGCGACACCGGCGCCGCCGCGCAGAACTATCTGCTCTCGGGCGCCTGGATCGTTCCGGCGACTGTCGGCATGGGTTTCGTCATCGACGTCAGTCCGGCCGACCACACCTTGCTCGGCTCGTGGTACACCTATTTCCCCGCCGGCAACCCGGCACCGTCGCCACGCCAGCAGTGGTTCGTGTTCCAGGATGGCAATTTCGCGCCAACCCAGATTTCGTCGAGCAACCTCGATCTGCTCCAGCCCGGCGGCGGCACGTTTGACGCCACCGTCGGCGGTGGCGTGACGACGACCACGGTCGGTTCGGTCAGCCTCACCTTCACCAGTTGCACGACGGCGACGTTCACCTACGCCATTCCGACGGAATCGATCAGCCAGAATACGGTCGAGCTCGTACGCCTCGGCCCGGCGCCGGCGGGGTGCGCGTTGCCATGAGAACACGCACTGGCTCAGTCCACGCTGCGCGATGCAGGAAGTCGAGCAACTGCCCGATACGAGCACGCTCGAAGACATCCAGTTGAAGCGATAGCAGAATTCGGACAGGTAACGCTGCAGGGACTTCGGACGCAGCGCATGGCAAGTGCCGTGCATGGCGTTCTTGACAAAGCCCCTTGCCGCGTATGCCATACTTCACGCGCATTTTTTCAATCGAGATAGACCATGCTTCTGCCATTGCGCTCGCTTCGCGCCGCCCTGATTCTGTCCGTCGTCACGACGCTTGCCGCCAGCGCCGTCGCCATGGCTGACGAAGCCAAGCCGAAAGTTCTGGCGGATGTCGTCGTCATCCCGGAAGTCGACTTCGCCAAGCATCCGCCGCTCGGCCCGCCCGTGCTGTCGCCCGATGGCGAGCACATCGCCGTCGCCCTCAAGGACGAAGACAAGGGCGGCGATGCGCAATACCACCTCGCGATTCTGCACCTGCCGGATCTGAAATACGTCAGCCGCCTGGATATGGCACCGACCTTCCTGCCGATCGATGTGACCTGGGTCGACAACAAGCGTCTGGTCATGGGCACCGGCAAGGAAACCGCGTTCGCCGAGGCCCCGCGGGCGACCGGCGACATCCTCGCCGTCGACATCGACGGCAAGAACAAACGCCTGTTGTACAGCCTGCGTGCGCGCGGCGGCACCGAGGCGATGAACATCCTGAAGATTCCGATCGGCTTCGGCACGATCAGCGGCGGGCCGGACAAAGCCAATGGCCATTTCTACCTCACCGTCTACCCGGCAGCGGAGCGCGGCGGTACGGATGCCGAAGCCCACAAGACGCTGATTTTCGATGTCGATGCCATCTCGGGCAGTGTCAAGGATCTCGGCGCCATCGACGAAGACGGTTATGCCTTTCTCGTCCACAACGGCGTCGTGCGCTATGCCTGGGGGCAGGACAACAATCTCAAGGACCACGTTTACTACCGCGCGGCCGCCGACAAAAACTGGACGGAGTTGCCGCAAAACGTGGTCGGCAAACAATTCCGCCCCGAGGCGATTTCCGCCGATGGCAGCCAACTCTATTCCGTGGGCAATCCCGACGGCGGCCCGGCCCAATTCGCCGTCAGCCAACTCGACGGCAGTGCGCGCAAAGTGCTGGCGAGCAATCCGCGCGTCAGCGTGGCTCGGGTTTTCTGGACTCCGGTGTCCCACACCCCGTATGCCGTCGCCTTCGAGGACGGCAGAACGTCGATCGACTATCTGAACGACAGCCACTACGCCCAAGCGCTCAAGGCGCTGAACGAAAAATTTTCCGATCACGCCGTCGGTTTTTCGGATATTTCCGAGAACGGCGCCATCGGCCTGGTCAGCGCGGTGAGCGATCGCGATCCAGGGACTTTCGCGATGTTCGATTTCAAGACCAGCGGCATTCGCCCGCTGTACCAATCCCGCCCCTGGTTCGACGCCACCCAACTCGGCGAGCGCAAGCCGTTCTGGTTCAAGGCCAGCAGCGGAACGGAACTGGGCGGCTACCTCACCCTGCCGCCCAAGCGCGTGGAGAAGAACCTGCCCACGGTATTGATTGCACATGGCGGCCCGATGGGGCCACACGATCCCTGGTCGCTCGCCGGATCGTGGGAAAACATCGAAGCGCAATTTCTCGCCTCGCGCGGCTATGCGGTCGTGCAGGTCAACTACCGCGGCTCGGGCGGGCGTGGCGCGAATTTCTTCGATGCCGGCTACCGGCAAATGGGCACCGGCATGATGCAGGACATGCTCGACGGCCTGCATTGGGCCATCGACAAAGGCTACGTCGACAAGAATCGCGTCTGCGTCTACGGCGCCAGTTACGGCGGCTACACCGCGTATTTCCAGCCGGTCTACGCGCCGCAAGGCACGTTCAAATGCGCGGTCGCGATCGCCGGCGTGTCGGATATCCGCGTACAGACCGACCACAGCGACACGCGCGGCTCGCGCGGCGGTCGCAACTTCTTGCGCGAAGCCTGGGGCATGGACGACGACGCCTACATCAAGGCGAATTCCGCCGTCGACCACGTCGACAAGTTCAACGTGCCCGTGCTCATCGTGCATGGCGAGGACGACCGTCGCGTGCCGATCAAGAACGCCGAAGAAATGCGCGACGCGCTGCAAAAGGCCGGCAAGCCGTTCGAGTACATGTCGCGGCCCAAGGAAGGCCACGGGTTCTTCAAGGAAGCGAACAACACCGAGCGCTACAAAATCACCGAAGCGTTCCTGCTCAAATACCTCGGCCCCGGCGCACCGCCGCAGTAAAACGCGTCGCCTCGTTCGATCGACACGCCCGGCCTGCATGCCGGGCGTTGTCGTTGCGCCGTCGTGCTTGTCGCGCCCTACCGCGCCGCTGCCCGCATCGCGCTCACGATGGCCTGCGTGGCCACGCTCACGCGCGTGACGCGCGCGAGAAGATCGATCACCTTGTCCTTGTAATCGGCGAAGCGGTAGGTGTTGAATTTGGCGCGGATGGTCGGGTCTTTCGGCGTTTTTTCCTTGTACTGATCGAGTATCCATTCGAGCGCCGAGCGATTGCCGAGCTTGTAGTCCCAGGCCTCGCGTGGAATGCCGTTCAAGGTCGTTTCCGAATCGAGCGCGATGGAACCCGCGTCCTTGTTTGCGCGCAGCAGGGCCTTGGGTGCGGCGCCGTTCTTGCGCGCTTTTTCATCGGGCACGTCCACGCGCGCGAGCGGCCAGGGTTCGATGGATTCGTAGCCGATATGCAGCTGCATCAACTCGCGGCCCCAATCTGCCCACTGCCAGAAGTCGGCGTAGAACGGAATGCGCGGGAATTCGCGCTTGAGGTTCTGCGCGTATTTTTCGCGATACACCGGATCGTGCAGCACGGCGTAGACGTAGTGGAAGATATCTTCCTTGCCGATGTTGCGCACGTCGCCCGCCCGTGCATCGCCCGCGCGCGCCTTCGCTTTGCCCCCTCTTTGCTTTTGATCGTCATTCCGGCGAAAGCCGGAATCCATTTTGACTTTCGTCGTAGAAGCAAGATCAAGATGGACCCCGGCTTTCGCCGGGGTGACGGAAATTTTGTACCGCTCCCGAAACTGCTTCAACGCCCAGTCGGTGATGTTGTCGATGCGCTCGCCATTCTTGGCGTACCGATACAGCGGCAATGTCTGCGATTTTTCCAACTCGTCGTAGCAAGGAAGAATATTTGTTGCGAGTGTTTGAAATGGTTTTGCCGCTGGTGCGCCAGAAACGACAATGGCGGTGTTATCGAGGCCAATTCCAAAGACCTCCCGTTGCAAGTACTGCATTTCATTGAGCTGCTGGCTGAAGTACAGCGCTTTCTTGACGTATGGACGGTACAACGAATCGATGAGCAGCTTGTCGTCGTACGCATATGGAACGCCTTTTGAGAGATCGCGTTTTACGGCGCGTGTCCACTTGATTGAATAGTCGAGCCGTAAAGCGATCTCGTCCGTCGCCGTGCCGGCAAGGCGCTTGCGATCAGCGTTGTAGCCATCAATCAGCGCATTCACTTTTTCGGTGACGTCGGCAGCACTCTCGCCGTAAACCCACTCATCGCGCGCCGTCACCACCCCCAACGAAAACAACTTGAATATCGCCTTCTCCTGCGCGGGCTTCTTCGCCAACTTCGCCGCCTTGCTCGCCACCGGAATCAACGTGTCGAAATCGTTGTCGGTCAGGTTCAGCCAGTTGTGTTTGGCGTCGGGGCGAATCTGCGTCATGCGCCGCTCGCGCAGCGGCTTGGACGTCAGGAAATGGCGCTTCTCGTCCGATTTGGCGTAGTCGCGTACTTCGTCGTAGAAAATGCGGAATCCGTGCGGCCCCTGCTTCTTCACACAAAACCACACGGCAATGCCGACGCGAATCTGGTCGTCGAAAATATTTCCCGCTTCCTGCCGACGACGTTCGCCGCTCGTGCGCGCGTTGCCTTTGAGATTGACGACCCAGACTTCGTTGAACTCTTTCGCCAGGCATGCGCGAAATCCATCGAAGGTGCGCGCATCGATGAACGATGAATTGCTGACAAACGCCACCACCCCATTCTCCGCAATCCGGTCGCTGGCCCAGCGGAAAAACCGCGCGTACATGTCGTAGAGCTTGGTCTTTTGCGCGGTGGACGCCTTGATGTAGGTGTCCTTGATGCGCGCGTCGATGTCCGGGTATTCGCGGTTCTTGTTGTTGTCGTTCTCGTTGGCCTGATTGGCGTTGTACGGCGGGTTGCCGATAATGACGGAAATTTTGCGGCGGTTCTGGCGCTTGATGCGCTCGATGTTTTCCTCGCCCAGGCCGAACAGGTCGCCGATGCAGAGGTGCGGCGTGACCGCCGGCAGCGCGGCAAACGTCGCGCCCGCCGCCTTCAGCCGTTCGATCAACCCGGCCGTGTACTGCGCCATCGCGCGCGCGTCGCCGCTCTCGGCCCAGCGCACCATGCGCGGCATATCGGCGTGCACCATCGCCAGATCCAGCGGCACGCCGGCGGCGCTGTGGGCTTTGGCGAGGCGCTCATAGTAATGGACGGCCGCGCCCACGCCGAGCCCGCCGATCAATCCGAAGCATTCCCGGCTCATCCTCTCTAATCTGCCACACCGGCATCCTAGCCACCGGTGGACCGCATGGACCAGGTCCACCGCCTTCACCGGCAGGGTGTGTCGCTCCTTCGTCCACCCGCCGGCATCGCGGATCGCCCGCATTCCGCATCACATG
>JAFEFR010000290.1 GCA_018240485.1 Pseudomonadota bacterium | reverse complement strand
CCGCATCCAGCACTGGCTGGCCTTGCCCGGGCCGGACGTCAGTGCTTCAGCTCGGTATCGATATCCGCGAGTAATTGCCGCGAGCGATCACGCATCGCACGCATCTGCTCGTTCATGGCGTCGAACTCCAGGATGACCATCCAGAATCCGTTCTTCGCTTCGAGATTGTGCAGCAGCGTATCGAAATGCCCGGCATGCAGCGCGTCGCCGCGACCGGCCTGCCCTTTACTCATGCGGAATTCGTAGTCCTCCAACATCGGGCCGAGATCCGTCGTCGCGTAGATCGGGCGGTACAGCAGGGTTTCGCTGTCGAAACGAAAATGGTCTTCCTCGCCCTTCAATTTGCGATACATGGCCTCGATGTCGAGCAGGCCGTCCTTGACCTTCGCATTCGACAGCAGCGCGAAATTGCCTGAGCCGATGAGTTCCTGGTAGGTATTGTCGCCGAGGTAAAAACGCTTCCAGTTGTAGATGCTGATGCTGTCGGCGTTGAACGTGGAGATGTCGGCGATCGGCTTGCCGTTGTAGTGCTCGAGGATGCGCCGCGCCGTCGCGATGCCTTGTTCGCGAGTCGTCAGATAGCCATCCAACTCCCTGATGTTCGCGGCCACGTCTTCGCGGATGTTGTGCAGGTAGCCGAGCTCGCGCGCACGGTCTACGTTGGCCTGATTCCAGTTCGATACCTGGATGCCAAGGAACACCCCGATCACCACGAGCAGGAATTCGATGACGATGGCCGTCCAGTTCTGTTCCCTCAACGACTGGGACAGGCGGCGCAGGATCATCGCGCTTCTCCGGCGGTGCGGCATACGCCGATGACGGTGTATTTTTGTCTACGGAAGCAATGGACGATGCGGCTCGGTGGCATATCGCGCTCCTTCGGCAGTGCGGCAAGGTATGGGAAATTCAACCACCCTTTCCCGCCCGCAGTATCCGCAATGTACCGCTGCCACTCAAGCGCCTGCGCCGGCGCTCCTGAGACATGCGCGATTGCGCTCGATTGTCAGAGTTCGCGTCACATCTGCTTGAACAGATGCAGATAGCTGCGGCTGACCGGCAGCACCTCGTCGCGGTCTTTGAGATGGATATCGGCCGTTTCGTTGTCGCCGCGCACGACATGACGGATCGCGCGCAGGTTGACCACCACCGCGCGATGCACCTGAGCGAACTGCGCGGGATCGAGCTGCGCAATCAACTCTTTCAGACTCATGCTGACCAGCGCCTCCGCTGCCTGACCCGCGTCGCCGCGCCAGGCGATGCGCGTGTACTTGGTGTCGGAACGCAAGTAGTCGACATCGTCGACCGCGATCAGGCGCAGGGTCTGGCCGACTTGTGCGCGAATCCAGCGCAGCGGGGCCGGCGTCGCATCGCGCTGCAGCCGTGCGGCCAGCTCGTTCAACAGGGTGTCGGAGATCCGCGGCGGCGCCGAATGCGTAGCGGCAAGGCGCTGTTTGAGACGTTGAATGGTCGCCCTCAGACGCTCAGGTTCGATGGGCTTCACCAGATAGTCGAGCACGCCTTCGGCGAACGCCTGAACCGCATAGCGATCGTGGGCGGTAACGAAGACCAGATGCGCGCGATCGCCGATGGCGCGTGCCGCATCGATGCCGGACAAGCCCGGCATCTGCACGTCGAGAAAGCACACGTCCGGCTGCGTCGCCTCGAACGAGGCAACGGCTTCGCGCCCATTGCGCGCCTGCGCGACGATCTCCAATTCCGGCCATAGCGACTGCAATTGCAGCGCCAACGCAGAACGCAGCAACGGTTCATCGTCGGCGATCAAGGCCGTGACCGGCGCACTCATGTCGCGGCCAGTTGCGCGGGGAGGTCCAACTCGGAACACACACCGCACGGCATGCGTTCGCTGACGCGCAGGCTCGCGCGCTCGCCGAACACCAGACGCAGACGCTCGCGCAGGGTCGACAATCCCGTTCCCAATCCACGCTGCACGGTGCGCAAGCCGACGCCGCTGTCGCTGACGCGGATGCGGCAACGCGCGCCTTCGCAACGCACCTCGATATCGATGCGTCCGCCCGCCTCGGCCGGATCGATGCCGTGGCGCACCGCGTTTTCGACCAGGGTCAACAAGGTGATCGGCGGGCAGGGCAACGCACGCGCGGCATCATCGATGTGCAGGGCGTAGTCCAGACGATCGGGCATGCGCATGTGCATCAGTTCGAGATAGGCGCGCGCCAGATCGAGTTCTTGCCCGAGGGTCGATGAGGCCTCGTGCAAGCGCGGCACCGCCGCACGCAGATACGCGATCAACGCACGCAATACCGTCGGCGCCTGCGGCGATCCGGCATCGACCAGCGCCTGCACGTTGGCCAGCGTGTTGAACAGGAAATGCGGCGCGACCTGCGCTTGCAGCAAGTGCAGGCGCGCATCGAGCGCCTGACGCGCCAGTTCGCTGCGTTCCAGATCGAAGGCCAACGCCTGCTCGCGCGCGAACGCCTCGCGCTGCCGCACCAGCGCGCCGAGCGCGACCCACGGCGCAACCAGAAGCCCCATGATATTCATGCCGCCGAAACAGCCGAGCAGATGCCCGCCATGCCAGAACGGATGCTCGCCGTTCGGCACGAGGGCGAACAGCGCAAACACGAGCGTGGCGGAAACGGGAATCGCCAGCGCCGTGCCCATGACTTGCAAGCCCCAACGCGGCAGCCAGGCGGGCAATCGATGCGGCCAGCGCTCGAACAGGCCGAATGCCAGCATCGCACCGATGCCGATCGACAACGCATTGATCGGCAGCTCGATCGCCGGCGGACACAGTCCGACGAGCACGCCCCAAAGCGCCAGCGACACCCCGCCGGCGACGAGCACGCGCCGCCAGCCGAAAAGCGGGACGGGCGCATGGGATTTGGCAGGCGTCAGGACGGCGGACATGGCAAAAGCATAGTGCAATATGCCGCGCGCGACGCAGCGACATCCTGCTTCACGCTGGATCGGCGCGCACGATGCGTTTCACTTCGTTCTCTCCTCGCCTTCGACGCGCGCGAGCGGCGGCGAACATTTGCTTCCCATCCATCCATTCCTCGCAGGAGTGCAGGCTGTGTTGTCATCTCAGCGATTCAGCCCGCGCCACATCAGCCATAACCCCGTCACCGGGTAGACGAGCGCCAGCGGCGCCAGCAGCAGGTATTGCAGAGGCAGACCGTATATATCCATGCCGATGGCGGTCATCTGAAGCCCTGCCGCCGCGATGCCGGCCATCGCCAATACGCGTGGCAACGCGCCGGCGCGGCCCAGCAGAATGAAAAACAGCGTGAGGGTGAAACCGCCGAGCAACTTGACGGGCAGATGGATGCCCAGACGCAGCGCGCGCAGCAGGTGTTCCATCGAGATGCTGCCAAGGTCCGCCGGCATGCCGACGCGCTGAAGTTCGGCGCCCAGCCGGCCCATGGCCAGCAGCAGGGTGTCTTCGGTCATGCTCGCGGCAAGCAGAACCAGCAACAGGCCGAGATACACGCGCGCCAATATGGGTTGCTGTGCCCGGTAGCGCAACATCACGGCGACGCCGAGCGCGATGTCGACCCCGCCGCTGATCAGATCGACCATCGCCGCCGAGCCGAGCAGGCCGCGCATCGTCGCCGCGCGCGCGAGCAAACCGGAGCCATCGAACAACTGCGCCTGCCAGGCGAAGTTGGAAACCAGCTCGAAGGCGAATTCCAGCAACATCGCAAGACCCAACCATCGGCCCAGCGTTTTCGGTTCAAGCAGCCGCGTACCGGCGTCGGAAAAGTTCATGTTTGATAGCCTGATTTCGCCTCTACAAACGGGGTAACCACATGATCGCCGCCGCAGCCGCCGTGCCGGCGATCATCATCAACGTCAGCGCCGCCAGCACGCCGGCCATCGCGAACTTCGCCGTCGCGCCGCGGTTGCGTTGCGCGCGCAGGTAGCCTTCGAGCGCGCCGAGCGGCAGCACTGCATAAACCGCGAATGCGAGCACGGTCAGGAACGGGCCGCTGAACGT
>JAFEFR010000028.1 GCA_018240485.1 Pseudomonadota bacterium | reverse complement strand
CGCGCCAAGGGGGTGCGTACCCGTGGTGGCGAAAGCGTGCGTGCACGTCGCCGTGGAATTGCTCGTGCCCGCAGTCAGCGTCACCGTGCATAGCAACGTGCCGCCGGTGCAGACCGCATCGGGCGTGGTCGAGCCATCGCAGAACGTCACCGTGCCGCTGGGTGGATCGCCAACTACCGTCGCCACGATCGCCACCGACGTGTTGACCAACATCGGGTTCGGCGTCACCGCAAGCGTGAGCGTCGTGGTTTTCTTGACGATGCTCAGCGTGCCGTTGACGAAGGTGAAGTTGTAGTTCGCCGCCGCCAGTGTGCCTTGCGCGATGGTGATCGGAAATGTCGTGCCGGCGCTCGATGTCGGCGTGTCGGTCGAACTCAACGTCGGTGCGCCGCTCAATGCCGACGCGGTATCGTCGTTGACGAAGCCGCTCGGCGTCCAGGTGAATGGCGGATCCGCCGTGCCGTAAGCGCGCGATTGATTGTCCGCGGTGATCGTCAGCGGGGCTTTGCCGATATGCAGCGAAATCGTGGTCGGCAGCGTGGTGCTGCCATTTTCATCGGTGGCGATGACCGTGAAGGTGAAATCACCCGCCTGTGTCGGCGTGCCCAAGACGACTCCGGCGGCAGTGAGTGTCATCCCCGTGGGCAAACTGCTGCCGCTTTGCAGTGTGTAGATCGACGTCCCCGCCCCTCCCGCCGTGAGTGATTGCGCGTAGGGGCTGCCATACGTCCCGGAAGGCAGGGTCGTCGGCACGACCGTGTAGGCGTTGAAACTCACTCCGCAGCCGTGCGCCACATTCATCGTCACGCTGGCGCTCGCCGCCGTGCCCGTGCAGTCGCCGTTCCAACCGACGATGGCGTTGCCGACGGCAGCCGTGGCAACCAACATCACGTTCGGCGGCGCACCGCTGCCTTCGGCGGAATACCATGCCGTACACAATGGGCCCGAACACGGATTGAGAGTGCTCACGCCATTGGGTGCCGGGCTCGCGGCGACGCTGCCGCTACCGCCGATCACGAGCGTCAGTTGGTTCTCCTGTACTTCGACTGCGCCGATATCACACAGATCGCCTTGCGGGCGCGGGCCGCCGCGCTGGTCGGCGGACGGGCACAGCGCACCGGGCGCGATCCGATCGATGGCCGCACTCCCCGCCACCGGCAGCATCGTCTGCGTCGGCCCACCGTTGTTCGCCAGCGCGCCCAGCGGCGCCGTCGTGGTGTAGACGTAGTTCGCCGTACCGTAGCCGGTCGTGTCGTCTTCCGTGCCGTTGTTTTTGTTGCCGTAGAACAGGTTGTAGGCGCTGTTGGCCATATCCATCGTTCCGCCACCGTTACTCTGCACCGCTCCAGCGCCATTGCCCGACGTGTTGCTCGAGAAGATAGAGCCGGAAACGGTCAGATTTCCATCGTAATTTTCGATGGCTCCCGCATAGCAGCAGCTTGCGCGGTTCGCGGAAAACGTGCTGTTGCTGATCGTGATCGGGGCATGTTGATTGTCGATTGCGCCGGACATGGCGGCTTCATTTCCGACAAATGTGCTGTTCGTTACGCTCAGTGTTCCCGTAGGCTGATTGCTGATCGCACCGCCAGCAGTCGTTGCTCGATTGTTCTGGAACGTGGTGGTTCCGATCGTGACCTGAGCGCTGCTGAGTATGGCGCCGCCGGCGAAGGAGGCCGAATTGGAGTCGAACGTGCTGTTGGTGATCGTCACGCCGCTCCCCAACTCCGCATTCAGCCCGCCGCCACCGCCGCCTGTGTCGGTGGAAGTGTTGTTTGCGATGATGCACGCATCCAATTGCAACGTGGCGTTGTTTCCGTTGTCGATGGCGCCCCCCCTGGGCGCCTTTCCGTTGGCGATCTTCAACCCGGAAATTCTCACCGTACCAACGGCTGCGATGTGGAACACCTGCACCGCATTGTTGCCCGACACGGTCAGTTGACCCGCACCGGGGCCCGTGATCGTGATGGATTGGGACACCGTCAACGTGCCCAACGTCAGCGTAATCGTGCTGCCGTTGACTGCACTGGCAAACTGAATGGTGTCGCCGTTCTGCGCCGCATTGATCGCCCCGCGCAGGGTGGCGCAATTGCCGCCACTGCAATCGTTGGTATTCGCCGCTGCCGGTTCGCCGCTGCCGGTGACCGTCCACGTCGACGCCCCCGCCGAGGAAGCCATCAGCAGCAACAGCCATCCCGCGCAATGCGCCAACCGTCTTGCGATATCGAACCCGAGCATGTGCTTTTCCGTTTGCGCCGCAGTGGCGGCGAAGCCGGCGTGATGCTGCCCCATTCCGTACCCACGCCGCATCGCTCGAATGAGCGATTTTTTCGCGCAACTGGCGTGTTAGCGTCACCGCTGGATGAAATCAATCGGGCAAGGCGAACGCGCTGCCGGACGATTTCCGATCGGATTCATCGCATCGACGTAACGATCGCCTGGGCATATCACACAACTCGCGTCTCGATACAAAAAAGCAACCGTCCACAACCCTTTGAAGGCGACATGTTTCGACCGAACAGGATTCATCTGGCCACCTGGCTTGGTGTCGTCGCATTTGCGTTTGCGCCAATGCCGTATGCCGATGCGGGCGCGCCCACGACGCTGGTTCTCGATCAGGGCTGGAGCCGAACCCAGCGCGAGTTCTACTACCACACCTCGCAGGGTACGGTCATCATGCCGGCGGCGTTTCTCGAAGCGCTCGAGGCGGACAACGGCGGTCGTTTCATGGATGCGAGCAACCTGACGCGCTTCGGCTGGCTTTTCGATGTCGATGACAATAGCGCGAAGAACCCCTACGGCTGGCCCATTGGATTCGCGGTGGATACCGACGCAACCCCTGACCTGCCGCAGGCAGGGCTCACCTGCGCCGCCTGTCACAACGGGCAGATCGTTTTTCATGGCACCCGCGTGCGCATCGATGGCGGACAATCCGGCATCGATTTGAACGCATTCGCGACAGCCTTGAACACGGCCATTCGCAACACGTTCGACGACAACGAACGGCGCACGCGTTTTATCGAACGCGCGGTTCTGCTCGGTTATCCGAAGGCGCGCGTGGAGCAGGATTTCCAGAGCCTGCATGACGGCTTCGCCACCGCCGATCGACGCGCGCAGACGGAAGTGAAGGACGGCATGACCCTGGCCGGCCCCGGTCGTCTCGATGCGGTCAACGACATTGCCAACGCCGTATTCGTCATCGGCCTGGATACGCCGTCCAACATCAAACCCGGCGATTCGCCGCAGAATTTTCCCTACCTCTGGGACATATGGCGTTTCGACTGGGTGCAGTCCAATGCGTCGGCCCGGCAACCGATGGCCCGCAATCTGGTTGAAGCGATGGGTACCGGCCACATCCACCTCGTCGATCCGCGCAGCGGAAAATTGTTGCCCGAAGCGACGCGCTGGAAAACCACGCTCAATGTCCGCAACATCCACGCCATCGAGCAGCAGTTGCGAACGCTCAAGGCGCCACCCTGGCCCGAAGAAGTACTTGGAAAAATCGACCGCGCGCGCGCGCAGAAAGGCCGCGCTCTTTTTGTCGACAATTGCGCAGGATGCCACGGTATCCAGCGGATCGCGGGTACGCACGAACCGACCGAGTGGCACGTGCCACTGGTAAAGCTCAGCAAGATCGGAACCGATCCAAATCTCGCGGTGAACTTCGCCTCACGCCGCTACGATGCCAGCAAGCTCGGCGCTGGCGATAAACTCGGTATACCCGAAGGGCTCTATCTGGTGGTCAGCAACGTGAAGCGCCAAGCGTATCTCGACGCCGGCATCGGCGAGAACGAGCGCGCCGACTTCGACGGCTTCGGACGCAAGAACGATATCAACCCTGCACCTTGTGGCTACAAAGCGCGCCCACTGATCGGTGTATGGGCAACCGCGCCGTTTCTGCACAACGGTTCGGTACCAACCGTCTACGACCTTCTGAGCGAGACGCGTCCGACCACGTTTCGTTTCGGCGACAACGCGTTCGATCCGGTAAAGCTCGGCCTCGGCGCAACCACACCCAGCGACGCCACCGTCTTCGATCCAAGCCAACCTGGAAACGGCAACGCGGGGCACTGGTTCACCAACGAATCGTCGCGGTCTGGGCGGATCGGTCGCGCACTCAACGACGACGAACGACAGGCGTTGATCGAATATCTCAAAGCCGCCACGCCGGCGGACTATCCGACGAGAAATGTGGGGACTCCCGCGCCAGCCGCGTGCTCGGACGACCGACACTGGGCCGACCACTGGCCGAATCCGCAGACCCAGTAAGGCGCAGATGGCTCGCGCCTCGGGTTTGAAGGCGCGGCCATCGCGACGACCAACGGACCGCCTCGGCTATGATCGCTGCCGGAAAGTGCGCACCATGCGCCAGACCGACTCGGGAGCGTTCTTGATCGTTCGACTCGTCATTCTGTTTGTCTTCCTCGCACTGGGCCCGATCGCGGGTTTTGCTCAAACGTCAGCACCCGCGTGGCCCGGTCGCATCGAAGCCGTGCGTTCGGACTGGCACGCACAAACGCCACCGCAGGCCGGTTGGGTCGATGTGACGTTGCCCGACGACTGGACCGCGCGCTGGCCCGGATTCGACGGCGTGGTCTGGTACCGGCTGACCTGGAACGCAACCGAACCGCTCGCGAACATGGGCCTGTTCATCGACTACCTCAATATGGCCGGTACGCTCCGCGTGAACGGCGCCGAGATCGCGCGTGACGCCTCGCTGGTCGAGCCCCTGTCGCGCATGTGGAATACACCGCGCTATTTCCTGCTGGCGCCGCCGCTGCTGCGCGCCGGCGAGAACGTGCTGCTGGTTCGTGTGTCCAGCATGGCCTCGCTGCAACCCGGGCTCGGCACGGTGCGCATCGGCGCACCTGCGGCGATGCGCGATGCTTACGAACGCGAGCGCCAGGTGCGTCATGACGTGCAATTGATCGCATTCACGATCACGATCACGCTCGGATTGTTTTTCCTGTTGCTGTGGCTGTTCCGGCGCAGCGAAGTCGCCTACGGGTGGTACAGCGCGCAACAACTGGCCTGGCTCGGCGTCGCCTGGAACCAGATCGCGACGACGCCGTGGCCATTCGCGTCGACCGATCGCTTCGAGGCGGTCAATACCGCCCTTCTGCTGTTGTATCAAGCCTGTTACTTCATGTTCGTGCTGCGCTTCTGCACGCGGCGCTGGCCACGGCGCGAGGCCCTGATGTGGGTTTTGACGGCGCTCGGCTGCGCATGGGTGCTCATCGCCGCGCACACGGCCATCGGCGGCGTGCGTGGACTGCTGACCCTGCTTTCGGTCGCGCTCGGCCTGGTCAGCAACAGCATGCTGATGTGGATGGCGGTGCTCAGCGGGCGCAACGATCAACGCTTTCTTGCCGCATGCTCGTTCATCGCACTCGCCACCGGCGTGCACGACACGCTCGTTTTCTTGAGCGTACTCGACAGCAACATTTACTACTCGGCGATCGGCGTGCAGGTGAACGTGATCGGCGTGGCCGTAGTGCTGGCCTGGAATTTCGTGGACAACCTGCATCGCATCGAAGGGTTCAACCTCGAACTGCAACGCAGCGTCGCCGACGCGCGCGCGGAGTTGGCGACCACGCTCTCGCGCCAGCACGAACTCGAACTCGTGCACGCGCGCCTGGGCGAGCGCGTCAGCCTCGCGCACGACTTGCACGACGGTCTCGGCGGCATGCTGATCGGCAACATCGCCGAACTCGAACAAGCGCCCGAGCACATCTCCTCACGCAAGATGCTCGAGGCACTGCGCGAACTGCGCGACGATCTGCGCCTGATCATCGACACCGCGTCCGCACAGCACTACGGCGAGCACTCGCTGGCCGAATTGCTCGCGCCATTGCGGCATCGCATGGCGCGGTTGTTCGAGGCGCGCGACATCGACACGCGCTGGCGCGTCGGCAATCTGGAAAAAGTGTACTTGACCACGACCCAAAGCCTGGACCTGCTGCGCCTCTTGCAGGAGGCGCTGACCAACGTGCTCAAGCACAGCGGAGCGAAACGCGTCGACGTCGAGTTGCGCCATGACGACGGCACGTTGCGCCTGGAAGTCGGCGATGACGGTCGCGGCATGCCAACCACCGGGCAAGTCGCCGGCACCGGCCTGCGCAGCATGCAGGCGCGCGCGCGGCGGCTCGGCGCAACGCTGTCGATCGACTCCGCACCGGGAGCGACATTCGTGCGGCTG
>JAFEFR010000289.1 GCA_018240485.1 Pseudomonadota bacterium | reverse complement strand
CCGAATGAGGCCAGCGAGCCCCAGCGCGCAGAGACGAATGGCACCGGCATGCTCGGCTTGGCGTCATCGAAATGCGATGCGATGGCGTCGTCGAGCCGCTGGAAACGGTTGATCTCGCCCCATGGCGTTCCCCAGCTTCCGAAATCCGTTTGCAACCGATCGACGGCCTTGGCCAGCGCGCCCAAGCGCGAATGCGCATCCATTTTTTCGACGATGTAGTCGAACGGACGCGGGTTCGATGCCTGCGGATCGAGCCCGCTCGCCTGCGCCTTGTCGAAGATGTCGTTCCACAGCGTATCGCCCCAGAACACGGCGAGCGAATTCGCCATCGAGGCGATGCCCCAGCGGTAGTCCCAGGCGCGCAGCAACGCGATCGGGCCGGCGAGTGTGGCCTTCAGCGGATCGTCCGTCGCGAGCGAGTCGTAATCCTTGAGCAGAATCGGCAGCAGCCGCGCGAATGCCGGTTGATACGAATCGAACGCGGCCGCGATCAGGCTTTCCTTGGTGAAATCCTTCGCCCCCGTGAGCACGCGCGTGGCGTGTTCGCCGCGCGGATTCTCGCCGAACGTGTCCATGTATTTGGGGAAATCGCTGCGCTTCGGGCTATCTTCGCCGGCGGCCGAATACGGCCAGTTGTTGGTGTTCATCACCCAACCGTTCGGTGGGTTGACGACGTTGGGCATGTCCTTCAGCGGAGTCAGGCCCTGCCAATCGGTGGCCGGGTCGCTGCCGTCGACCGGATGGGTGTAGTCGAAACGATCGTCGCGTTTCGGCACGAACTGCGGCATCAGGAAAGCGATTTCGCCCTTGTCGTCGGCGAACAGCGTGTTGTTCGAGGAGTTGGCTTTCAGTTCCGCCACCTTCATGTAGCTGGCGAGATCGTGCGTCTTGGTGCGCAGCCAGCTTTGTTCGAGCGCGGGGATCGGCGTGTTCATCAGCGCTTCGGCGATCCATTTTTCCTCACCGCCCTTGCCGCGCTCGCTGCGCACGATCGGGCCGTGGTGGGTGAAGTACGCGGTGAACGTGCGTGTGGCCATCGCGCCATCGCTTTTGCGATAACGAATGGCGATGTCGCGGTGACGCACGGGGCGCGTCTCCTTGCCGTAGCGATAGAAGAGTTTTCCGTCGCGTTTGACGAGGGTTTCCGCGAACTCGTCGACCGCGTCCACGCCGGTGGAGGTGTGCATCCAGCCGACGTGCGGGTTGAAGCCCTGATAGATGAAGAACTGCCCCCAGGTCGAAGCGCCGTAGACATTCAACCCCTCGTCGCTCGTCATCTGCAACTCGGAGCGAAAATAGAATGAGGTATGCGGATTGATCCACAGCAGCGCGTGGCCATTCGCGGTGAGTTTGGGCGCGATGGCGATGCCGTTGGAGCCGGTGGGCTCGGCCCAACTGGGTGGGTCGCGCCGCGAGAGCGCCGCGCTCGACGGCGGATCGTTGTGCGCGAGTGCGATCGACGTCGCCGGATCGGCGCCGTAGAACTTGGCAAGCTCGGTCAGTTCCACGCGCTCGATGTCGCCGCCGATACTGCCTTCGGTAAACGACAGCGCCATCCACGGCTCGAAGCGTGTGATGACTTTCGGATGCACCTCCGGGTGCGTGGCCAGATACCAGTTCAGGCCATCGGCCCAGGCGATCATCAATTTTTGCAGCCATGTGGGCGACTGCGTGTACGCCTTCTTCAACTCGACCGGGTCGATCCACAACTGCTGTCGCAGATCCTGCCAGATGCCTGCCTCGCCTTCTGCCTGTGCCGTCCAGCCCAGCGCGGTCAGGTAGTTGCTTTCGATGCGGTTGAAGTCATCCTCTGCCTGGGCGTAGATCGCACCGAACACGGCGTCCGCGTCGGTTTTGCCGCGCACGTGGGCGATGCCCCAATCGTCGCGCGTGATCGTGACGGCTTGCGCTTCCCCTTGCCAGCGCACACGTTCGGCGGTGCCGGGGCTCTGCGCAAATACCACGAAAGGCAACAGGAACAAGGCCGACAGCGCAAAGCGATGCGATTTCATCGTGGACTCCAGAAAATTCCGTCCACCATAACATGCGCCCGTGCCGCCATGGCGCATGGCCTTTGCCGACAACGCACGAGACTGGT
>JAFEFR010000288.1 GCA_018240485.1 Pseudomonadota bacterium | reverse complement strand
GTGCTGGTCGGCAAAACCCCGGCGCAATTCACGCTGGCGCCGCAACCGCTGAAGATCGAGCCGCCGGCGATACCGCTCGACCTGCCATCGAACCTGCTGCAGCGTCGCCCGGACGTGGCCGTGGCAGAACGTCAGGCCGCGCAGGCCAACGCGCAGATCGGCGTCGCCACGGCGGCGTGGTTTCCGCAACTGACCTTGTCGGCGACGGGCGGATATTCCAGCTCGATCTGGTCGCAATTGCTCGAAGCGCCGAGCCGTTACTGGTCGCTCGGCCCAAAACTCGCGGAAACGCTGTTCGATGGTGGGACGCGTCGTGCGCAGTCGGCGCAGGCGCGCGCCGCGTTCGATGCCGCCGCCGCGAACTATCGCCAGGTGGCGTTGGCCGCGTTCCAGAATGTCGAAGACCAGATCGCCGCCTTGCGCATCCTCGAAGAAGAGGCGCAGGTGCAGGGTGAAGAAGTTCGGTTGGCGGAGCAGGCGCTCGCGATCGCCACCAACCAGTATCGCGCCGGCACGGTGAGTTATCTCAATGTCATCGCAGCACAGAACACCGCCTTCGGCGCCGAGCGCAACGCCATCGCCCTGCTCGGCACGCGGCTGTCCGATAGCGTGGCCTTGATCAAGGCGCTCGGCGGCGGCTGGCAGGAAGGCGATTTGCCGCAGGCGGGCGATATCAGCCGCCGCTCGCAGGCACCAGAGGCGACGCCTGCAAAGAACTGATCGTAAGCGACGCGCTTACTTGGGCCGGTCGTTTCAGCGCAGCATGTCGGGATGAAGATATCGCGCGGCACTATTCGCCGATATCTTCGTTCCACAGCGCAGGTTGTGCGGCGATGAACTTGCGCATCAATTCGACGCAACGTGAATCGTTGACGACTTCGATCTGCACGTCCTTGCTGCGCAGCCAGGCTTCTTCGCCCAGGAAAGTGACGTTTTCGCCGACGACCACGCGCGGAATGCCGTACAGGGCGATCGCGCCCGAGCACATCGAGCACGGCGACAAGGTGGTGTAGATCGTCGCGTTGCGATAAACGCTGGCTGGGTGGCGACCGGCATTCTCCAGCGCGTCCATCTCGCCGTGCAGGATCGCGCTGCCTTTCTGCACACGACGGTTGTGGCCGCGACCGATGATCTTGCCATCGTGGACGAGGACCGAGCCGATCGGAATACCGCCTTCGGCGAGGCCACGTTTGGCTTCTTCCAGCGCGGCGTCGAGAAAAGGGTCGGACATGATCTATACGGAACGAAGGAAACGGTGCGCAGCGTAACCCGATGTGGGCGAAGGCGACAATCGAAAAGTGCGGCAGCGAGGCGGGCGCGCTTTGTCGATTGTCGCGATCACATGCGGAATTCCTTGCCCAGATAGACCTCGCGCACCTGCTTGTTGGCGAGCACCTCTTCGGGCGAGCCTTTGGCGAGCACGGCGCCGTCGCTCATGATGTAGGCGCGATCGCAGATGCCGAGCGTCTCGCGCACGTTGTGATCGGTGAT
>JAFEFR010000287.1 GCA_018240485.1 Pseudomonadota bacterium | reverse complement strand
GCGGATTCGCTCGTCGGCAACGACGTGCAGGCCGTGTATGTCGATCGCCAGGATCGCATCTGGTGTGGCGGCGATGGCGGTCTGTCCCGGTTCGAGCCCGGCAGTGGCGAGAGGCGCGATCGGTTCGTGCCGTACCGGCACAACGCCGACGACCCGAACAGTCTGGCGGGCGAAGATGTGTGGGCCATTGCCGGCGATGCCGACGGCGCGATCTGGGTCGGTGGCTACGGCAGCGGCGTCGACCGACTCGACCCGGCGACCGGCAAGGTCACGCATTTGCGCAAACCGTCCGCCGGTGGTGCCGGGCTTGCCTCCGACAACGTGCTCGCCTTGTTGTTCGATCGTGGCGGGCGTTTGTGGATCGGCACCGACACCGGCATCGACGTTCTTGCCGGGAATCGCAGCGTGCGTCACGTCGATTTCTCTGCCGTCGCAAGCGACGCGCGGCTCAACGTCACCGGCCTGTTGGAAGACAGCGACGGCAGTTTGCTCGCCGGCACCCGGCAGGGGCTGGTGCGCATCGGGACCGATCTCATCGCGCATCGGCTGGCCGATCACGCGCCGAATGACGCCGTTGCCTATGGCGCCGTTCGCGACACGGCAGGCGAGTTGTGGGTCGGTACGCGACATGGACTCAACCGCATGGATGCGCAGGGGCGCCTCGTCGGCTATCAGCAGAATGCCGCCGTTCCCGGCAGCTTCCCCGGCGCCACGGTATTCGATGCGATGCGCGATCACGAAGGCGGTTTGTGGTTCGCCACGTTCGAAGGCGGCATCGCGTATCTGTCGCCGCAGTGGCGCAACTTCGCCGTGTTTCGACACGATCCGGGCGATACCGCCAGTTTGACCTCGAATTTCGTGCGAGGTCTGACCGAGGCCGCATCCGGAAAAATTTGGGCCGTGGATTCCGACGGCGGCATCGACCAGCTCGATCCCGCCACCGGCAACGTGGAACGCATCGGCACAACGCTGCCGCTGCCGAACAAGAGTTTGTGGTCTGTGTTCGTCGATCATCGCGACCGACTTTGGATCGGCCATGGTCGGGGTGTACGCGTATACGATCGGGAAAGCGGCAAGTTCGACGATCTGCCGGTCGACACGAAACGCAGCGACGCGCTTGCGCCGGGCATGGTGTACTCCCTCGTGCAGGCGCCGTCGGGAGCGATTTGGGCCGTCAGTTACGGCGGCGGGGTGCAGCGTATCGATGAGGCCACGCAGGCGATTGAGCGCTTCGACGAGCGGAACGCAGGCTTGCGCAGTGCCGAGATCGATCAGATCGGCTTCGATCGCGACGGAACGCTGCTTGCCGCCAGCGGTGCCGGTCTGGATCGGTTCGATGAAGCTACGCGGCGATTCGTTCCCATACCGGGTGCGCCATCCTCGCGGGTGTTGCAGTTTGCCTTTGCGCCCGACGGCACGCTATGGCTGCACACGCCCGGCGCGTTGGAACACTATCGCGATCGAGCCGGCAAACTCGAGGCGATCGAGCGCATCGATGCAACCTCGGGCTGGCCGACGTTGATCGTCGGCGGTATGGCCGTCGATGCCGCGAGCACGGTCTGGGTTGCCAGCCCGCGCGGTTTGTGGCGGTTCGATCCGGCCACGCGTGCGATTCGGCATTACGACGCCGCAGACGGGTTGCCGAGCGCGGAGTTTTCGCGCATGCCGTTGCTGAAGCGCCGTGATGGTAGTCTGTTCGGCGGTACGCTCGCCGGCGTGGTCGGCTTCGTGCCCGAGCGCGTGTCGGAAAACACGGTGCCGCCGCGACTGGCGATCGAAAGTCTGATCGTGCGTCGCGCCGGAAAAAACGTCGTGCTGGAGGAAAAATCAGGGGTTGTGCCGCTGGCGTGGGGAGATCGCGATCTGCGTATCCACGCGGCAGTTTTGTCCTATGCCAATCCTGCGCACAATCGCTATCAGTGGCGACTGAGCGGTGTCGACGGCGACTGGGTCGACAGCGGCAACCGCGGCGAACGCGAGTACGCGCAGGTGCCCGGTGGGCGCCACACCCTGCGTTTGCGCGCAGCCAATGCCGACGGCACATGGAACGAACTGTCGCCGCTGCATTTCGACCAACCGCCGCCGCCGTGGGCGACGCGCGGCGCCTGGATCGCCTATGTGCTTGCGTCGATCCTCGCCATCGGGCTGGTGCTGCGCGGCTACCGCGTGCGCCTGATGCGGCGACATGCGCTGGCGCTGGCCGAGCAACAGCGCCGCTTCGCCGAGGCCGCCAGTGCGGCGAAAACCGATTTTCTCGCCACGATGGGCCACGAAATCCGCACGCCCATGACCGGCGTGCTCGGCATGACCGAGTTGTTGTTGCGCACGCCGCTCGATGCGAAACAGCGCGACTACGCCGAAGCGATCGCGTCCTCGGGCCAGATGATGTTGCGCATGGTCAACGACTCGCTCGATTTGGCGCGCATCGAGGCCGGTCGGCTCGAACTCGAAGACGTACCGTTCGATCTGCCCGCGCTCATCGCTGCCGTCGCGGCACTGGTGCGCCCGCTCGCGGAAGCCAAGGGGCTCGCCTTCGAGGTCGCGATCGACGAGGGGGCGGCGAGATGGGTCGCCGGCGATGCCGTGCGCGTGAAGCAGATCGTTCTCAACCTCGCCAACAATGCGATCAAGTTCACCGAGCGTGGCCGCGTCGTCGTCGAACTGGCGCGCGCCGCCAGCGGTGCCGTCGAAATTCGCGTGTGCGACACCGGGCCCGGCATTGCCGAATCGACGCGCGCACGCCTGTTCGGGCGTTTCGAGCAAGTCGCAGGCATGCAGCGCCGCCACGGCGGCAGCGGCCTGGGGCTGGCGATCTGTCGCGAACTGGTCGCACGCATGGGCGGCGAGATCGTCCTCGACAGTCGCGAAGGCGAAGGCAGCACTTTCCGTGTCGTCCTGCCCTTGCGCGACGTCGCGGCTGGCGATGCCGCAGAACCCGTGGCGCGCGCGGTGCCGAAAACGGGCCATGACGCGCGCGGCCTGCACGTGTTGCTGGTGGAGGACGATGCCACCGTGGCGGCGGTGATCGTGGGCCTGCTGCAGGCGGACGGTTGGCGCGTGCGCCATGTCGAAAATGGCCTCGCCGCGCTCGCCGAAGTCGACGCCGCGCGCTTCGATGCGGCCTTGCTCGATCTCGACCTGCCCGGTCTGGATGGCCTTGCGCTGGCCCGCGCGTTGCGCGCGCGCGAGGCGCGGCTCGGCGAACCTCGGCTGGCCTTGATCGGCATCAGCGCGCGTTCGGTCGGCAACGAGGAGACCTTGTGCCTGGATGCCGGCATGGATGCTTTCCTGCGCAAACCCATCGCCGGCATTGCGCTGCACGCCCTCATCGAACGTCTCACCCGGGCCGCGCAAACGCCGTCACCGCCCTCCGCGTAGCCGGCGTCAGCGCGCGGGCCGTGCGCTCAGTTCGTGGATGGCGTCGATCAATACACCCAGATGCGCGGGATCGATGTCGGGCGTGATGCCGTGGCCGAGATTGAAGATGTGCCCCGGATGCGGGCCGAAGTCGGCGAGCGTGCGCGCGGCTTCGGCGCGGATCGCCTCCGGGCTGGCGCGCAACACGGCGGGATCGAGATTGCCTTGCAGCGCCACGCGGGCGCCGACGCGCGAACGCGCTTCGGCGAGGCCGATCGTCCAGTCGAGGCCGAGCGCGTCGCAGCCGGTGTCGGCGAGCGCTTCGAGATGGCCGTTGGCGCCTTTCGAGAACAGGATCAGCGGCACGTTTTTTGAGATGGGATACTGCTTGAGCGACTGCGCGATCTGCGTGAG
>JAFEFR010000286.1 GCA_018240485.1 Pseudomonadota bacterium | reverse complement strand
TCGGCGAGGAGACGCTGGCCGCCAGCAGCACCGTCGTCGGATACTGCGTCGTGTAGCCATTGCGGAAGCCGAAGCTCGTGCCCGCGGACCAGTCGCTGCGCGCGATGCGGATCGAGCCATCCGCCGCGGCAGCGACGGTTTTTTCCGCCAAGGCCGGATGTCCGACATCGAGTGCATGCGGATGCGCGCGCAGCCACGCGCCGATGCCGCGCAGCACCTGCGCCTCGAACGGCACGACGGAACCGTCGCCCATCGGCCCGATGTTGAGCAGATAGTTGCCGCCATGCGTGCGTGCCTCGACGAGGCCGTGCACCAGTTCGCGTACCTTGGCGTCGACGTCGGTGCGTTTCTGCCAGCTGCGATAGCCCCAGGTCTCGTGGTAGATCGACGCGGGCACCTCGAACGGCGGCTGCAGGCCCGGCGGCGGCGTCTCGTTGTCGCCGAGCGTGACGAAGTCGCCGACATTGTTCCAGATGCGCCCGTTGATCGCCGCCTGCGGCTGCAACTCGCGCACGATCGCGGCGAATTTCCGGCTCTGCTCCGGCGTCGGCGCGGACATGTCGAACCAGACTTCCGCGATCGGCCCGTAGTTCGTCATCAGCTCGCGCAACTGCTGTTCGATCAGCGGCTCCATCGAGGCCGGAATCGGATTGTTGTTGTCCGCATCGAACGGGTGCCCCGCACCCCAATCGACCAGCGAGAAGTACACGCCGAAACCGAGGCCGATCTTGCGGCACGCGGTCGACAGCAGCTTGAGCGGATCGCGACCGAACGGCGTGCGCTTGACGATGTTGTAGTCGGTCGACTTCGTGTCGAACATCGCGAAGCCGTCGTGATGCTTGCTGGTGACGACGATGTAGCGCGCGCCCGCGTCTTTCGCCAGCGCGCAGATCGCATCGGCGTCGAACTTCGCGGCGGTGAAACGCCCGGCCACTTTCGCGTAGTCCGCATGCGAGATGTTCGCGAAGCTCTGGATCTGTTCCGAATAGCCGCGCGTCACCGGCTTGCCTTGCCAGACGCCGCCGAGTTCGGAATACAGGCCCCAGTGCAC
>JAFEFR010000285.1 GCA_018240485.1 Pseudomonadota bacterium | reverse complement strand
TGCGCAACCTCGGCGGCGTGACGCCGAACGGCGCTGTGCCGCTGGCCTTGCTCAGCCAATACCTGCCGCGTCAGTACGAAGACGTGCGCGCCGGACGCCTGGCCAATTCCGCGCCCGCAATTTTGCGCGCCGGTGTGACTCATGTGTTGCGCCAGTATGCGCAGGCGTGCGGCACGCACCGAGGCGAAAATGCTTGATCCGCGCGCAGCGAACGCGACACGCGCGGCCCCATTTTCTTTGATGACTTTCGAGATTCCCATGCACGAACATTCGACTTTCCCCGGCGACGTATCGCGTACACGCGCCGGATCGCTACGGTGCTTTGCGTGCGGCGCTTTGTTTCTGCTTCTCTTGAGCGGCGGCGTGACAGCAAAGGAAATGGATGCGGGCAAGACGGAGGCTCGCCTCGACAAGACGACATCGAGTCTGGGAAACGAGTCGATAATGGCGACGTGGAATAGGGTCGATGGACGCATCGGCAGCTTCGCCATCTCCGAGCACCATGGCGGCAAGATACTCAAGTTCGATTCGCCCTTCGCCTTGGTGCTGGCCGATGGCACGCGCATCGAGGCGACCCAAATGCGTGCCACGGCACCGGCGACAGAAAAACTGGCGGCGCAGGCAAACGCGTCACGCATGGCCGAACGCATTCCCGGTGATGGCGTTCGCACGCAGTTCGTCGATGCCGACGGTCGCTTCGGCATCGACTGGCAGGTGCAGCAGCGCGACGGTTCGGCCTACCTGCGCGAAGTCGTCACGATCACCGCGTTGAAGCAGGACGAAGCGATCACCGAAGTGGAGTTGTTCAAGAGCAGCGATACCTTTGGCGCCACCGTCGCCGGCAGCGTCAACGGCTCGCCGATCGTGTTCGGCAATGTGTACTTCGGATTCGAAAACCCGCTGTCGGAAAGCGAAACCCGTTGGGCGCGCTCGCGCACCTTCATCAAGCGCAGTCTGCCGTTGCGCAAGGGGCAGTCGATCGCGTACTCGGCGGTCGTCGGCATCGCTCGCGACGGCCAGTTGCGTCGCGACTTCGCCACGTATGTCGAGCGTGAGCGCGCGCATCCATACCGGCCCTTTTTACACTACAACTCGTGGTACGACATCGGTTACTTCACGCCGTACACGCAAGATCAGGCGCTCGATCGCATCCGGACGTTCGGCGAAGAATTGAGCGTCAAGCGCCACGTCAAACTCGATTCGTTCCTGTTCGACGACGGCTGGGACGACCGCAGCGGTAGCTGGCATTTCAGCGCAAAGGATTTTCCGAACGGCTTCGTGCCGTTGAAAGAAGCCGCCGCCAAGTACGGCGCGGCGCCGGGCGTGTGGCTGTCGCCATGGGGCGGCTACAGCAAACCGAAAACGGAGCGTGTCGAGGCAGGTCGCGCAGCCGGCTATGAAATCATCGACAACGGGTTGGCGTTATCCGGGCCGAAGTATTACCAGCGTTTTCACGATGCGGTCATGGAATTGCTGACGCGCGACGGCGTCAACCAGTTCAAGTTCGACGGCACTGGCAACGCCGACAAGGTGGTTCCAGGCAGTCGTTTCGACAGCGATTTCGCCGCAGCCATCGCCTTGATCGAGGACATTCGCCGCGCCAAACCCGATACCTACATCAACCTCACCACCGGCACGTACCCTTCGCCGTTCTGGCTGCGTCATGCCGACTCGATTTGGCGCGGTGGCGAAGATGACGACTTCGCCGGCGTCGGCACGAACCGCGAGCGCTGGATCACCTATCGCGATGCCGACACCTATCGCAATGTTGTCGAACGCGGGCCGTTGTTTCCGCTCAACTCGCTGATGCTTCACGGCATCATCTACGCGCAAATGCAGAAAGCTCTCAATACCGACCCTGGTCATGATTTCGCCAACGAAGTGCATTCGTACTTCGGCACCGGCACGCAACTGCAAGAGCTGTACATCACGCCATCGCTGTTGAGCAAGGACGATTGGGATACGCTCGCCGAGGCCGCGAAGTGGTCTCGCGCGAATGCCAACGTGCTGCGCGATACGCACTGGATCGGCGGCAACCCGGGGCGGCTGGATGTCTACGGCTGGGCCGCGTGGACACCGCAAAAGGCCATCATCACGCTGCGCAATCCGGATGC
>JAFEFR010000284.1 GCA_018240485.1 Pseudomonadota bacterium | reverse complement strand
TCGCTGCAACGGCGGATCAAGGACGTGAAGGTCGACGAAGCCGAAGCGTTTCTCAAAGCCTGGCCCGATTCGCTGCCGGCCACGCTGTTGCGCGAAGCGTTCCTGCCGGAACTCGCAAAGCGGCAGGACTGGAAAAACTACCTCGCGCTTTACGACGACGCCACGAAAAATCGCGAACTGCGTTGTAACGCATTGCAGGCGCGGCTCGCGCTCGGCCAAAAGCTCGACTTCGCCCGAGATTTCCAATCGCTCTGGCTCAGCGCGAGCGACCTGCCCGACGCCTGCGCTGCCGCGGCGAACTGGGCGCGCAGCGAGGGCAAGCTGACTCCGGCATTGATCTGGCAACGCATCGACCTCGCCTCGGCCAAGGCCGCGCATGCCGGCGTCGTCGCCGCACTGGCGGCGCAGCTCGACGGTGCCGACAAGGCCGCCGCCGAACATATCGCCCTCGCCTTGCGCGACCCGATCGCCGCGCTCAAGCAGGCCGGCGCCTGGCCCGACACGCCGCGCTCGCGCGACGCGGTCGCCATCGCCATCGAACGGCTCGCCAAACGCGATGCCGATGCAGCGGCGGCGAAATGGGACGCGCTGCATGGTCGCTTCCACTTCGACAAAGACCAGCAAGGCCGCGCGCTGCGTGCGATCGCGCTGTACCGCGCGTCGAGCTATTCGACCGACGCACTCGCGCGCCTGAGCGCGCTGCCCGCCGACCTCGCCGACGACGCCACGCGCGAATGGCGGGTACGCTCGGCGCTCGCCGCGGGCGACTTCAAGGCGACCCTGGCCACGCTCGACAGCATGCCGCCGGCGCAGCGCGACGACCCGCGCTGGCGCTATCTGCGCGGTCGCATGCTGGCCAAGCTCGGCCGCAAGGACGAGGCGAATGCGCTGTTTCGCACGCTCGCGATCGAGGCGAATTTCTTCGGCTTCCTCGCCGCCGATCAGATCAACGCCGGCTACACGATCTGCGATGCCGAACTGGCGCCGAACGAGGCCGTCGAAACCGCGCTGCGCAAGGATCGAAACCTCACTCGCGCGTTCGAATTCTTCGCTCTCGATCGCTTGAGCGAGGCGCGGCGCGAATGGGATTTCGCCCAAACGACGCTGGATGCCGGCCAGCGCCGCCAAGCGATCTGGCTTGCAACGAAGGAAGGCTGGATCGATCGCGCCGTCTACGCATTCAATCAAGGCGACGATATGCGTCTCTACACGTTGCGATTCCCGCTCGCGCGCAAGGAACAGATCGTGCGCGATGCCAAGGCCGGCGATATCGAGCCGGCGTGGGCCTACGCGATCATCCGTGCCGAAAGCGCGTGGACCACCGATGCGCGCTCCGGCGCGAATGCCTACGGCCTGATGCAACTCCTGCCCGGCACGGCGGCCAAGGTCGCCAAGGCCAATGGACTGGACTATGCGCGCGCCTCCGACCTGTTCGATGCAGACGTCAACATCGCCCTCGGGACGCGCTATCTCGGTGAGGTTGCGGCCCGTTTCGACGGCAGCCCCTGGCTCGGCAGCGCCGCTTACAACGCAGGGCCCGGCGCCGTCGACAAATGGGTCGCCGCACGCGAGTCGCTCGATCCGGATTTTTTCATCGAGACGATTCCCTACAAGGAAACGCGCGAATACGTCTCGCGCGTGCTCGCCTTCAGCGTGATTTACGACTGGCGCCTCAACGGCTCGACCGTGTCGATTTCCTCGCGCCTGCCGCGCATCGGCCAGGCCTACGCACCGCCCAACGGCAACGCGCTGCGCAAGGCGGTGACCTGCAAAGCCGCGCAAACGAAAGTCGCAACGAACTGACGCGGGCCCTCTCCGGAGGGAGAAGCGAGCGAGGCATAATGCGCGCATGAAAACCTATCTCGTCGGCGGTGCGGTACGCGACCGCCTGCTCGGCATCGCGGTCAAGGATCGCGACTACGTCGTCGTCGGCGCCACGCCCGAGGACATGCTGCGCGCGGGATTCAAACCGGTCGGCAAGGATTTCCCGGTGTTCCTGCATCCGCAGACGCACGAGGAGTACGCGCTCGCACGCACCGAGCGCAAGACCGGGCGCGGTTACCACGCCTTCGCGTTCGACACCGATCCGAACGTCACGCTCGAAGACGATCTGCGCCGCCGCGACCTGACCATCAACGCGATCGCCGAAGACGCGGACGGCGCGCTGATCGATCCGTTCGGCGGCATTCGCGATCTCGAAGCGAAGATCCTGCGCCATGTCTCGCCCGCATTCGCCGAGGATCCCGTGCGCGTGCTGCGTGTGGCGCGTTTCGCCGCACGCTACGCCGAACGCGGTTTCCGTATCGCCCCCGAAACGCTCGCCCTGCTGCGCGGCATGGTCGCCGATGGCGAAGTCGATCATCTCGTGCCCGAACGCGTCTGGGCCGAGACACAAAAAGCGCTGACCGAAAAGACACCGAGTGCATTCGTGCGCGCGCTGCGCGACTGCGGTGCGCTGCGCGTGTTGTTCCCGGAAATCGATGCGCTCTATGGCGTGCCACAGCGCGCCGAATTCCACCCCGAAATCGATGCCGGCATCCACACCGAAATGGTGCTCGACATGGCGGCGCAGCTCGCTCCAGGCAACGCGCTGATCGGCTACTGTGCGCTCGTGCACGATCTCGGCAAGGCGCTGACGCCGAAAGCCGTTTTGCCGAAGCACATCGGCCACGAGCATCGCGGCCTCGAACCGGTGGCCGCGGTTAGCGCGCGGTTCAAGGTGCCGACCGAATACGCCGTGCTTGCCACGTTCGTCTGCAAACTGCATTTGCTTGCCCACACTGCGCTGGAATTGCGAGCGGAAACCGTGCTCGACCTGTTCGAGCAACTCGATGCATTCCGCCGTCCCGAGCGTGTTGCGTCGTTTCTTCTCGCCTGCGAGGCCGACAAGCGTGGACGGCTCGGCATGCGCGAATCCGCCTATCCGCAGGGCGATTTTCTGCGTCACGCCTTTGTCGCAGCGAGCACCATCGGTGCGGGGAAATTCGTCGACCAAGGTCTGCGCGGGCCCGCGATCGGCGAAGCGATGCGCAAGGCGCGCATTGCTGCGATCGCGGCGCTTTAACGCCGCAACACCATCACCCGGAATTTTTCGCCCATCTCGCCGGGCAGGGTCAGGCGCTTGACCTGCTGCGCCAGCGCATAGCGTGCGGCTTCGTCGGCGGCATCGGCGTAGCCCTGCGCGAACACGTCATCGAGACCGTTCGCGATCAGGAACTGCGTCTGCGTGGCATGCTCGGCCACACGCAGTCCGGTCGCGTTGCCCGCACGCGCGAACGCATCGAAATCGACCCAGGCGGTGATGTCCTGCAGGCCGGGCAGGATCAAAGGATCGTCGTGCGCGCGATGACGGTAGTGGCAGCGCAACGTGCCGGCCTGGCGCGCGGCAGCGTAGTACTCGCCGTTCGCATAGCCGTAGTCGACAAACCACGCGCTGCCGCACTCGAGCGTGCGCGTCACTTCGGCGAGCCATGGATCGAGCAGCGTGCAGACTTCGGAAAAATACGGCCGCGGCGGGTGCGCGAGCCGATCGCCAAGCGCGCGTTCGACCGCGGTCCGCAAGCCGGCATCCGCGGCGGTCTCGCGCCAGACGAAACGCTCCCGCGCATCGACGCCGACGGTGCGCGCAAACAACCCTTCCTCGCGCAACGCGAATGCGCGCACCGGCAATGCGTCGATCACCTCATTGGCGACGAGTGCGCCACGCCACGGCTCCGCGGGCGGCGCGTCGAGCCATTCGACTCGCTCGAACAGATGGGCGCAACGCGTGTGCAATGCCGCACGTTGGCGCGCGCGCAAGTCGGCGCTGCGTTCGAGCAGGCGGTAGCGTGTCGGCAACGCATCGAGGTGTTCGAGTTCGAGCAGCAGTTCGGCGGCGAGTGCGCCGCTGCCGGGGCCGAGTTCGAGGATGTCGCCACCGTCGCGCAACTCCGGCAGCAAGGCCCGCGCGAGGCAACGCGCGAAGACGAAGCCGAGTTCCGGCGCAGTGACGAAATCGCCGGCGGCACCGAATTTCGTCGTGCCTGCGCTGTAGTAGCCGAGCCCCGGCGCGTACAGGGCGAGCTCCATGTAGCGCGCGAAATCGAGCGCGCCGCCGGCCTGCGCGATTTCCGCACGGATCAGCGCCGCGAGCCGCTCGCTGTGCGCGCGCTCCTCGGCGGAAGGTTCGGGCAATTCGACGCGCATGCGTGCGTTGTGGAAGAATCGGAAGTGAATGGCCGCGCAGCATAGCGCGCGCGATGAGGATGAGCGAATGGAACCGAACGCGGGTACGCGCAAAGTCGTGTTGATCACCGGTGCCGCGAAGCGCATCGGCGCGGCGATCGCACGCGCGCTGCACGCCGCCGGGTACGATCTCGCCCTGCACTATCGCCATTCGCAGGCGGAAATGGCGACATTGCTCGGCGAACTCGATGCGATCCGCCCCGGCGGTGCCTACGCAATACAGGCCGAGCTGGCCGATATCGAGCAACTGCCCCGCCTCGTCGCTGCCTGCATCGCGCACTACGGCCGCCTCGATGGACTCGTCAACAACGCCTCGGCGTTCTATCCGACGCCAATCGGCACGGTCACAACGCAACAGTGGAACGACCTGTTCGCGAGCAATG
>JAFEFR010000283.1 GCA_018240485.1 Pseudomonadota bacterium | reverse complement strand
GTGACGCTGTCGGTGATGAGCGATGCGTACCAGTTCGTGTGCGGGCCGATCAACACCCCGGCGGCGATGTAACCGAGCACGACCGGCTGGCGCAGCAGGTGAAAGAGAACCGTCACCACGCCCGCTGTGAGCATGATGATGGCGAGATCGTGGATGAAGGCGATGGTGTGCATGTGGCCTCGCGCGGTATCGAATGGCATCTTCGCGGATCGCGTCGCGATGGGCAATGCGCGGGCGAAATCGGACGGGCAAGCGTTTAGAATGTACGTCTCCTTTCCCTAACGCTGCAGGTACCGCGCATGGCCATCGTCCGCATGACGTCTCTTGATCTCAAAGGCAAGCGCGTGTTGATCCGCGAGGATTTGAACGTACCGCTGAAGGATGGCAAGGTCGCCGCCAGCCAGCGTCTCGAAGCCGCGCTGCCGACGATTCAACTCGCGCGCGATGCCGGCGCGCGGGTGATGGTGATGTCGCATCTGGGGCGGCCCAAGGAAGGCCATTTCAGCGAGCACGAATCGCTGGCGCCGGTCGCGGCATGGTTGAGCGATGCGCTCGGCACACACGTTCGCCTGCTGCGCGACTATTTGCAAACGAACACGCTCGACGTCGATCCGGGCGAAGTCGTGTTGCTGGAAAACTGTCGTTTTAATGTCGGCGAAGAAAAAGATGATACGACATTGTCCGAGCGCTACGCGGCGTTGTGCGATGTATTCGTCATGGACGCCTTCGGCACCGCGCATCGCGCGCAGGCGTCCACGCATGGCGTGATTCGCCGCGCGCATCTCGCTTGCGGCGGGCCGTTGCTGATGGCCGAACTGGATGCGCTCGGCAAGGCGCTCGAGCATCCGCAGCGCCCGCTGCTCGCGATCGTCGCCGGCTCCAAGGTGTCGACCAAACTCGAATTGCTGCAAAGCCTGATCGGCAAGGTGGATCAACTCATCGTCGGCGGCGGTATCGCCAACACCTTCATCGCGGCGGCGGGCCATGCCGTTGGCAAGTCGCTGTACGAGGCGGATTTGATCGCCACCGCGCAGAGCATCATCGCCAAGGCGAAAGCGCGCGGCGCCGACGTACCCATTCCCGAGGACGTCGTCGTCGCGCCCGAGTTCAAGGCGGATGCGCCGGCGACGGTGAAGAACGTGAGCGAGGTCGGCGCCGACGACATGATTCTCGATATCGGCCCGGCGACGGCGCAGCGCTACGCGGCGATGATCGCGCGCGCCGGTAGCGTGGTCTGGAACGGCCCAGTCGGCGTGTTCGAGTTCGATGCGTTCGGCGGCGGCACGCAGACGGTTGCGCGTGCGATCGCGCAATCGTCGGCGTTCTCCATCGCCGGTGGCGGCGACACGCTGGCGGCGGTGGAGAAATACGGCGTCGCCGACCACATCTCGTACATCTCCACCGGTGGCGGTGCGTTTCTCGAATTTCTCGAAGGCAAAACCTTGCCCGCCGTGGCCGCGTTGCAGGCGCGCGCGTGACATTGCCCGCGCAGGCGACGCAGCTGGCGCTGTTCGACCTCGACGGCACGCTGATCGATTCCGAAGCCGGCATTCTCGGCGCCATCGAATACGCGCTGGCGCAACTGGGTGCGCCGATTCCACCGCGTGCGGAGCTGCGCGGTTGGATCGGGCCGCCGTTGCGCGTGACGTTTCCGCGCGTGCTCGGCGAGGATGGGGATGCCGTCGAGCGCGCGGTGGCGTTGTATCGCGATCACTACGGCGCCAGCGGCTGGCGCGACTATCGTGTCTACCCGGGCATCGATGAGGTCGTTGCGGAACTGGCGCGACAACAGGTACGGCTTGCGGTGGTGACTGCCAAGACCGACGTCTATGCCGCGCGCATCGTCGCGAGCTTGCCGTTCGGCACGCATTTCGAGCGCGTCTATGCCGTCGGCGCGGGCAGCGCGCAGTGCGAGAAGGCCGAGTTGATCGCGCGTGCGTTGGATGAACTTTGCGTTGCGCCGCACGCGAGCGTCATGATCGGAGATCGACATTTCGACATGGAGGGCGCGCGTGCCAACGGTGTGCGTGCGATCGGTGTCGGCTGGGGTTTCGGCGATGCCGCCGAGCTGGCCCGGGCGGGCGCCGTGGCGATTGCGCAGCATCCGCACGAGCTTGTCGCGCTGTGCGTGGCGGGCGAGCCGACGCGTGTGCGGAGTGCCTCATGAAAATCGCGATTCTCTCGCGCAACGCCAAGCTGTACTCGACCGCGAGCCTGGTCGCAGCGGCACGCAAGCGCGGGCATCGTGTGCGCGTGCTCGACCCGCTGCGCTGCTACATGCGCATCGAGCCTGGCACGTTCGAGATGCGTTACAAGAGTCGCGCGCTGACCGGCATCGATGCCGTGATTCCGCGCATCGGTCATTCGATCGCGTTCTACGGCACCGCGGTATTGCGCCAATTCGAGATGATGGGCGTGTATGCCGCGAACGGCTCCGATGCGGTGCTGCGCGCGCGCGACAAACTGCGTGCGTTGCAATTGCTGGCGCGCGAGAGCATCGGTTTGCCGACCACCGTGTTCGGCGACAATCCCGACGACACGGCGGATCTGCTTTCCCTGCTCGGCGACCCGCCGCACGTCATCAAACTCAACGAAGGCGCGCAAGGCCAAGGCGTGCTGCTGGCCGAAGGGCGCAGTGCGTCGCAGGGCATGGTCGAGGCGTTTCGCGGCCTCTACGCCAATTTTCTCGTGCAGGAATACATTGCCGAAGCCAAGGGGGCAGACCTGCGCTGTTTCGTCGTCGGCGATCGCGTCGTCGCCGCGATGCAGCGCCAGGCCGGCGAAGGCGAGTTTCGCTCGAACCTGCATCGCGGCGGCACGGCGAGCGCGGTCGAGCCGAGCGCGCTCGAAGTGGATGTCGCCCTGCGCGCGGCGCGCACGATGGGGCTCGACATCGCCGGCGTCGACCTGTTGCGTGCGCGGCGCGGGCCGCTGGTCATCGAGGTCAATGCCTCGCCGGGCCTGGAAGGCATCGAAGGTGCGACGGGTGTGGATGTCGCCGGCGCGATCGTCGACTACATCGAGCGGCGGGTCGAAGTGCGCCCATCGCGATTGCGTTGAAGGCGCTTCGCTCCACCCCGAATCGCGCGGGGGGAAAACATACGAAACTTTTCGTTGACAACGGTCGGGGACGCAAAGTACGATGAATCTCGTACAATCCATTTCAACATGCCTCCGGAGCCCAGCGTGAAACGTATCGTCCGTCATTTCGCCTTGCTTGCATCGATGCAGGCGCTTTGCTTTGCCGCCGCATTCGCCTCGGACAAGGTCGTGGAAAAGCCGGTGGCCGCGGATACCGCGCAGAAATTCAATGACGTCGCCGCCGCGGTACGCAAGGAAATGCAGGCCGGCGGGCGCTACGAATTCATCCGCGCCGACGAAAAGGCGAAAGCCGAGACGGATCTCGAAACGATGGGCGCCATGTTGCAGAAATCCGGTTCGGCATCGGCGATGAGCGAAGCGGACCAGCTCAAGTTGTTCAATACCCAAGAGCATCTCAACGGCATTCTCTCCCACAGCGACGCCAATCGTCTGGTATGCCAGAAGGATCGGCCGGTGGGCTCGAACATCCCGGTGACCACCTGCAAGACGTTCGGTGAAATCGAACGCAACCGTCGCGATGCTCAGAAATACATGCAGGATTCGATGCAGAACGGCTCGCGCTGCTCCGGGTTGAATTGCCGCGGCGGCTGATTTGCGCTTGAATAGGTTCCGCATCCATTTCGCCTGCGTCGTCTTCGCATGAACGCCCGCATCATTCCGCCATCAACGTCGTCTTCGCGACCCACCGAATCCGAGTTGGATATCCTGCGTGTGTTGTGGGATCGCGGTGCGAGTACGGTGCGTGAGGTGCATGAGACGCTCTACGCCGACGATGGCGCGGGCTACACGACGGTGCTCAAGCTGTTGCAGATCATGCATGGCAAGGGTTTGGTCGTGCGCGACGAAGCGCAGCGCGCGCACGTCTATCGCGCTGCCGTGAGCCGGCAACGCACGCAGAAGCGTTTTCTCGCCGATCTCGTCGCGCGTGTGTTCGACGGGTCGTCGTCGCAACTGGTGTTGCAGGCGCTCGGCGAAGGGCCGCGCGCCTCGAAGGCGGAATTGCGGCAGATCCGGGAATTGCTCGATCGCATCGATACGCAGGCGAAGCGTTCGTGAGCGTCTTGGCCATCGCATCGATGCCGTGGATCCACGCGCTGGGCTGGGCGTTGCTGCATTTCCTGTGGCAAGGGTTGGCGATCGGCGCCCTCTACGCGGCACTGCGCCACTGCTTCGGCAGCCCTGCGGCGCGCCATGCCTTCGGCTTGGGTTGCCTCATCGCGATGCTGGCATGTGCCGTGCTCACGTTCTGCCTCGCCTGGCCCGCAGTGGTAGCCCCCGATGACCTCGTCGGCACGGCGGTCGCCACCGTCTCCACGGCTTCCGCCACGGGCGATTCGATTCTCGATCGGTTCGCCAGGGTCGAGCACCTGCTTCCCGTTGGCGTGGCGATTTGGTTCGCCGGCGTATGCGTGATCGCCTTGCGTTCGCTACGCCAATGGCGATGCCTTGCGGCAGTCTCTGCGCGCGCGCTGGCGTTGTCGCCCGAATGGCAGCAGAAGCTCGACATCTTGCGCGAACGGTTTGGCGTGTTGCGTCCCGTACGCTTGCTGGCATCGGTCGAGGTGGCGGCGCCGATGTTGGTGGGCTGCCTCAAACCGGTGATTCTGTTTCCTGCCAGTCTGATCTGCGGATTTCCACCCGAGCAGATCGAATGGATCCTCGCGCATGAACTGGCGCATGTCCGGCGTCGCGACTACCTGGTCAATCTGGCGCAAATCGTCGTAGAAACCCTGCTTTTCTATCATCCGGTCGTGCATTGGATTTCGGCGGATGTGCGCCAACAACGCGAACAATGTTGCGACGACCTCGCGTTGAGGATCGGCGGTGGCGAACGCCTTGCCTACGCGCGTAGCCTTGCGCAACTGGAGGAATGGCTGCAGGGCCAGCCCAATCCGCGCGCCGAATTTGCCACGCCTGCGGTGGCCGCCGCAGGCGGAGTGCTGTTTGCGCGCATCCATCGCATCGTCGAGCCCCTCGATGGGCAGCGTTTGAAGACGGTTCGCGAAGGCGGCTTGAGTGCGCCTGTTCTCGTTGCCGCGACCGGATTGTTGCTGGCCCTGTTGCGCCTGAATTCGGTGGCGCTCGAAGCGGCCAGCACGGCGTTCGTGCGCGCATCGGCTTCGACCGCGGAACTGCTCGCTGCGGCCACCGTGCGCTTGCGTGTGGAGACCATGCTGCCGATCGGGCCGATGCCGCGGATCGAACTGGCGAGTTCCACAGCAACACCCGTGCGCGAGGCCCCGGTCTCGCCGCAATCGACAGGGGAAGAAGCCGTCGTATCCGCGAAAATGGCCGTGATCGACTTGCCGATCCGGACCTCGCCTTTGATCGTGGCGATTAATCGCCCGGCCATGACGAGGGCAGCGTTCGACAGCCCCGACGTGGCGGCGTCCGCGGACGCGGCCACGTCGTCGCCGGCACCGATCAGTGCGCCCCAGCCTGCCTATCCGAGCGACGCTCTGGATCGCGGCATATCCGGCAGTGTGGTGTTGGATTTTCGCATCGACGACGGCGGTCATGTGCGCGACATTCGCGTGCGCACGGCACATCCTCAGGGCACGTTCGAACAGTCGGCGATCGCCGCACTCAAACAGTGGCGCTTCCCTGCGGCAACGGCGACGAACGCGCAATTCACGCGCAATTTCTCGTTTGTGGCAGCCAGCGTGCCGGCGTGTCAGGAAATCACCGGCTCCCATATTTGCCGGCGATCCGGGCCTGAGTCGGTCGCGAATTGAGTCTGCGGAAACCGCTTTGCGATGCTGTGGCGACGGTGCGTAGGGCTTGCTTCGGATCGCCTTAACGAAACCTACAGATCGCTTTAACGCCGATTTAATCGAAGGGCGCCTACAGTGGCTCCACTGTGCTTGCTCGACGGTTCAAGTCAGGCGACTGGCAGGTCATGGTAATCGGGGCGGTAGCTTCCAGCCCAAGCGAGGTGCGTTCCCCCAATGGCGCCTCCTTGGGCTTTTTTATTGCCCGCAGGGTCGGTACATCCCGATGCTTCGGCGTGATGAAGGGCTGCCGCGGCGCGTTGTCCCATGCGTCGACGATGCCCAGATTTCGCCTGCGGGAACTTGATGACGATATGTCGATCCAAACCCGACCGACCGAGCATTTTCGGCCTCATGCGAGTAAGCTTTGCCCATGCGAATTCTGGTCATCGAAGACAACAGCGATATCGCCGCCAACATCGGCGATTATCTTGAAGAAAAGGGCCATACGGTCGATTTCGCCGGCGACGGCGTGACCGGCCTGCATCTGGCTATCTCCCACGATTTCGATGCCATCGTGCTCGATCTCACCCTGCCTGGCATGGATGGTCTGGAGTTGTGTCGCAAGCTGCGCCAGGAAGCACGTCGGCAAACGCCGGTGTTGATGTTGACCGCGCGCGATGCGCTCGATCAGAAACTGACCGGTTTTGATTCCGGCGCCGACGACTACATGGTGAAACCATTCGCATTGCAGGAACTCGAAGCGCGCCTGTCGGTGCTCGCGCGTCGCGGCAAGGGCGCGCAGACGCGCGTCCTGCAAGTGGCCGATTTGACCTACAACCTCGACACGCTGATCGTCACGCGCGGTGAGAAGTCGATCCAGCTCAATCCCATTGGCCTGAAATTGTTGCAGAACCTGATGGAATCGAGTCCCTCGGTGGTCACCCGTCAGGAACTGGAAACCCGGGTCTGGGGCGAGGAGTTGCCGGACAGCGATTCCTTGCGCGTGCATATCCACGGCCTGCGCGCAGCGATCGACAAGCCGTTCGACAAACCCCTGATCCAGACCCGCCACGGCATCGGCTATCGCATGGTCGATCCCGACGCGGCGGCGAACTGATTGCCCCGCGTTCGCGCCGTGCGCGCACCGGACGGCTTGCGTTGCGCGCACGCATCGCCCATTCTTCGGCGCGCATGAAACCAGGCAAATTCCATCGGCGGCTGCGCAGTCGCATCATCGTTTCGTTCGCCTTGTTCGGGCTTGGACTGACGGCGTTGTTCGCCATCGCCACGATGTACATGCGCTCGCGACTCGAAGATCAGCTGGTCAACAACAATCTCGCGCGCGAAGTGAAAAGCTTCGTCGACTTCAAGCGCGAAAATCCCGACCCGAACGCGCCGTTTCATTTCAGCGGCTACGACGCCGACATCAAAAGCGCGAAGTATTTCGCCAACGTCCCCTTCGAGCGCCGCCAGTACGACAAGACCGGTGTGTATGAGATCGAAGAAGCCGGTGATGAAGGCAAGGTTCGTCCGTACAAATTGGCGGTGTACAAGGACGACGACTACTGGGCGTTTCTGCGTTTCGATGTCAGTTCGCAGAAACTCAGCGAGCGCCAGTTGCTGACCGCACTCGGCGCCAGCGTGCTGCTCTTCGCCGTGTTGTCGCTTTTGATCGGCAATGGCTTGTCGCGGCGCGTGATGCGCCCGGTCACCGAGTTGGCGCAGCGCATCCGCACGTTGCGCCAGACCGGCAAACCCGAGCCGCTCGCGCTGCATTTCGCCGACGACGAAGTCGGCGAGCTGGCGGTGGCTTTCGACGACTACGCCAAACGCATCACCGCCATCGTCGTGCGCGATCGCGACTTCAACGCCGATGTCAGCCACGAATTGCGCACGCCGCTGGCGGTGATTTCCGGCACTACCGAGTTGTTGCTGTCCTCGGACAAGCTCGACGACAAGATTCGCGAGCGTCTCAAACGCATCGAGCGCGCGGCCAAGCAGTCGACCGAGTTGACCAATGCGTTGCTGCATCTCTCGCGCAGCGAACGCAGCGCGCCCAACGACGGCGAAACCACCGACGTCGCCAAGGTCGCCGAGCAGGTCATCGACGTCTACCGCTCGCACATCGGGCGAAAACCGATCGAGGTGCGCCTCGTCGTCGATCAACCGATCGAAGTGGTTGCACCGTCGTCGGTCGTCGCGGTCGCGCTCGGCAATTTGATCGGTAATGCGTTCAAGTACACGCAGAAGGGCGATGTGATCATCACCATCGGCGCCGGGCGCGGCATCGTCACGGTCGAAGATTCCGGGCCCGGCATCAAACAGGAAGACGCGGACAAACTGTTTCAGCGCGGCGTGCGCGGCGAATCGTCCGAAGGCACCAAGGGCGCCGGGCTCGGCCTCGCCATCGTCATTCGTCTGTGCCAGCTTCACGACTGGCGCGTAAATCTCGCCCCGCGTCCGCAGGGTGGTGCGGTGGCTACGTTGGACTTTCGCTTGCGCACGTAGCGGCGCGGGTAGTCGCACTCTTACGCAAGCACACGACCATCGTCGATACGTACGACGTGCCCGTCGAGCGCGGCGACATCGTCGGGATCGTGAGTGATGACGATCATCGGCACATCGAACTCGCGGCGTACGACAAGCAGTTCCGTGCGCAGGCGCGCGCGCAACGATGCGTCGAGCGCAGCGAAGGGCTCGTCCAGCAGCAGAAGGCGCGGTTTCGCTGCCAGCGCGCGCGCGAGCGCGACGCGCTGGCGCTGGCCGCCGGAAAGTTCGTGCGGCTGGCTCGTGGCGAGCGTGTCCAGCGCGAAGCGTGCGAGCAAGGCGTGCACTTCCGTGGGTGCCGTGCGCGGGCTGAACACGGTTTTGCGAGAGACTGAAAATGCCACATTCTGTAAAACGTTCAAATGTGGAAAAAGCGCATAGTCCTGAAATACATAACCGATGCCGCGCCGCCGCGACGGCAGATCGATTTCCCGCGTCGAGTCGAACAGCAGCGTCTCGCCGAGACGAATGTGGCCGCGTTCGGGTCGCGTCAGCCCGGCGATGGCGTACAGCGTCTGCGTCTTGCCGGCGCCCGACGGGCCAAACAGCACGGTGACATCGGCATCGCTTGCGAAACGCACGCCGAGATGGAATTCGCGCCCGCGCCCGCGCAGCGTGTTGGCGATGTCGACGTCAATCCGCATCGC
>JAFEFR010000282.1 GCA_018240485.1 Pseudomonadota bacterium | reverse complement strand
TTGCACGGCGAGATGTTCGACCAGGTGTGCACGACGGCGACGAGCGGCTTCCTGATCGCGGCCTCATCGAGCCCAGTCGCATACAGCATCGCGCGCGCCGGCGCGCGATCCGGGCCGGACTTCATCACGTCGCTGCGCAGCTTCGTTGCTTTGTTCGACATCACGCGGTTTCCTTCTGCTTGGCGTTGAGCTGGACGAGCACCGCCACACCGACCTCATTTGTATTCGCACTGCCGCCGAGATCGCGCGTCAACGTGCCCTGTTCGATCACCGCATCGACGGCAGCTTCGATTTCTTTGGCCTCGGATTCGAGGCCGAGCGAGTAGCGCAGCAGCAACGCCGCGGACAGGATCGTGCCGAGAGGATTGGCCAAGCCCTTGCCCGCGATATCGGGCGCGGAACCATGGATCGGTTCGTACAGCCCCGCCTTGCCATCGCCGAGCGAGGCCGACGGCAACAGGCCAAGCGAGCCGGCCAACGCCGCGGCTTCGTCGGTCAAAATATCGCCGAACAGGTTTTCGGTGACGATCACGTCGTAGGCCGACGGGCGCGTCAGCAGCAACATCGCCATCGAATCGACGAGCTGATGTTCGAGCTTCACGTCGGGATAATCCTTCGCCACGCGCTCGACGGTCGAGCGCCACAGGCGCGAGGTCTCGAGCACGTTGGCCTTGTCGACGTGGGTGAGATGCTTGCCGCGGCCGCGCGCGAACTCGAACGCGCGGCGCGTGGCGCGCTCGATCTCGGCAACGGTGTACTTGCACTCGTCAATTGCCGTGTCGGCCGTGCGCGTCTTTACACCGAAATAGGCACCACCGGTCAACTCGCGCACGAACAGCAGGTCGACGTTCAGCAGCTTCTCGTTCTTCAACGGCGACAGCGCCGCGAGCTGCGGATGCACGCGCACGGGGCGCAGGTTCGCGTAGACGCCGAGCGTCGCGCGCAGCGCGAGCAGGCCCTGCTCCGGGCGCACCTTGGCGTTCGGGTCCGACCACTTCGGCCCGCCGACCGCGCCGAGCAGCACGGCATCGGCCGACTTGCACGAAGCGACCGTCGCCAGCGGCAGTGGGTCGCCGTGCGCATCGATCGCGGCACCGCCGATC
>JAFEFR010000281.1 GCA_018240485.1 Pseudomonadota bacterium | reverse complement strand
CAGGACTTGCCGTGGAACAGCTCGCGCCCGATCAGCATGCGCCGGATTTCGTTCGTGCCGGCGCCGATTTCGTACAGCTTGGCGTCGCGCAGAATGCGCCCGGTCGGGTATTCGTTGATGTAGCCATTGCCGCCGAGTGTCTGGATCGCCTCCAGAGCAACCCGTACCGCATTCTCCGACGCATGCATCAGGCATGAGGCCGGATCGATGCGTGACTTCACTTTGGCATCGTACTGTTGCGCAACCATGTACGCGTAAGCGCGCGACGACTGCAATGCCGTGTACATGTCGGCGATCTTGCCCTGCATCAGGCCGAACGTGCCGATCGGCGCGTTGAACTGCTTGCGTTCGCGCACGTAGGGCAGGGCGATGTCGAGCGCCGCCTGCATCAGCCCGATAGGGCCACCGGACAGAACCAGGCGCTCGGTGTCGAGACCGCTCATCAGCACGCGCACGCCTTCGTTGATCTCGCCGACGCGGTTCGCGTCGGGAATTTCGCAGTTGTCGAACACGAGCTCGCAGGTATTGCTGCCGCGCATGCCGAGCTTGTCGAGTTTCTGCGCGGTGGAAAAACCTTTCATGCCCTTTTCGACGAGGAAGGCGGTCATGCAGCGCGACCCGGCTGGGCGATGCGCCGTACGCATGTAGACCAGCAGCACGTCCGCGTCCGGGCCGTTGGTGATCCACATCTTCGAGCCGTTGGCGATCCAGACCTCGCCCTTCTGCTCGGCACGGCAGGTCATCGAGCCGACCACATCGGAGCCGGCACCGGGCTCGCTCATCGCCAGCGCGCCGACGAACTCGCCGCTGCACAGCTTGGGCAGGAACTTCTTCTTCTGCGCCGCGTTCGCGTTATGGAAGATGTTGTTGATACACAGGTTCGAATGTGCGCCGTAGGACAGGCCGACCGAACCCGAAGCGCGCGAAATTTCCTCCATCGCGACCAAGTGGGCGAGATAGCCCATCTCCGAACCACCGTATTCCGCCGATACGGTGATGCCGAGCAGCCCGAGCTCGCCGAATTTCTTCCACAAATCGGCCGGGAAGGCATTGTCGTGGTCGATTTGGGTCGCGCGCGGGGCGATTTCCTTTTCCGCAAATGCGGCAACTGTGTCGCGCAACAGGTCGAGTTCTTCACCGAGGGGGAACGGACGCATTTGGAGCCTCTGCAAGTCGATATCGCATCATCGTAGCGCGATTCGGCATAGGCGTCTTGTCGCCATTGTCCGGATCGGCGACCGGAAAAATGGCACGCGTGTTGGCGGTCGCGGCGATGTTTGTGGATGGCCATGGAAAACGACCCGCGTCATGCGTGCATCGCGATTTGCGGCAACTGTGCCCGCGTTGGCTCTGCGCAGTTGCCCGTCGTGTGGGTAAAATGGACGCATACTCAACGCCGCGCCAGGAGCGATGCCGTGACCGACAGACCCCGACTTGCCGAGGCGATGAAAACCGCCGAATTGCTGTTCTCCGGCGATGAACTCGCTGCACGCATCCGGACCATGGGCAAGGAAATCGAGGACGCGCTCGAAGGCGAAGTGCCGATTTTCATGACCGTGATGAACGGCGGGCTCATTTTCGGTGGCGTGCTTGCCCTGGCGATTCCGGCCGATCTCGAATTCGACTATGTGCACGCCACGCGCTACCGCGGCGGCACGCGCGGCCACGACCTGCTCTGGGTCAAGCAGCCGCGCGCGACCCTGACCGGGCGCACCGTATTGCTGGTCGACGACATCTTCGACGAAGGCCATACGCTCAAGGCGATCCGCGACTTCTGCATCGACGAAGGCGCCAAACGCGTGTTGATCGCGGTGTTGTGCGAGAAGCGACATGATCGCGCCACGCCCGGCTTGCGCTCGGATTTCTGCGGCGTGCGCGTGCCGGATCGCTACGTGTTCGGCTACGGCATGGATTTTCACGAGCAAGGTCGAAACCTGGCCGGAATCTACGCGCTGTGATCGTCGACCTCGCCATCATCGGCGGCACCGGGTTGTACGATTTTCCGGGGTTGCACAAGGTCGACAAACAGGTTGTCGCAACGCCCTACGGCGCGGCGTCGGATGCGATCGTTGTGGGCGAGTTGGCTGGCAAGCGGGTTGCTTTTCTCGCCCGGCATGCGAGCGGGCACTCGATCGCTCCGCATCGGATCAACTACCGCGCGAATATCTGGACGCTGCATCATCTTGGCGCAAGGCAAGTGCTCGGCATCAATGCGGTGGGCGGCATCCGCGCCGACATGGGGCCGCAGGCGCTCGTCCTGCCCGATCAAATCATCGACTACACGCACGGACGTATCGCCAGCTTCTGTGATGCCGACGATGCCAAGGTCGAGCACGTCGATTTTACCGAACCGTACAGCGCCGATTTGCGCAGGCGAGTGCTGGCATCGGCCCGGCAGGCTGGGATGGTGGTCGTGGATGGCGGTTGTTACGGCGCCACGCAAGGTCCCCGACTGGAAACGCGTGCCGAAATCGCGCGCATGCGCCGCGACGGTTGCGATTTGGTGGGCATGACCGGCATGCCGGAAGCCGTACTCGCGCGCGAACTGAAACTGGAATACGCCTGCCTTGCGGTGGTGGCGAACTGGGCGGCGGGGTGTCCTGAAGGCGCCGCCGCTCCCGAAATCAGCTTGCCGGAAATCTTCGCCCATCTCGACGCGGCAACCGCCAGAATCCCCGCGCTGATCGCCGCTCTGCTGGCCTGAGCGGCAATTTCCGGTCACGCCAGGATGCGGTGGGGGCGAGCCATGCGTCGGCTTGTCATTTTCCGTGAATTCAACGTTATAATTTCGTTCGGCCAGATCGTGCGCGGGGTGTGGTGGACGGCTCTGGCCCTTGTCCATTCGTTGCAGGGATTCCAATGCGTACAGGTACCGTGAAGTGGTTCAACGACGCCAAAGGGTTCGGCTTCATCGCTCCCGAAGATGGCAGTGCCGATGTGTTCGTGCATTATTCCGCGATCAATACGCAGGGCTTCCGCAGCCTGCAAGAGGGCCAAAAGGTCCATTTCGAGGTGATTGAGGGGCCGAAAGGCTCGCAGGCTTCGGCAGTTCAGCTCGCCTGAAATTTTCAGTTCGACTCTACGCAAGCCCACCGACCGGTGGGCTTTTCGTTGTGCGCCCTTCGTTGCCGCCGTGGGCGCTGCCGGTGGCGTGGACGTCCAGACGTAAAAATGGCCAAAGGTGTTGAGAGAGTGCCATTCGCCGACGTATGTGCGGCTTTGCAAAAAAATCCACGCTGAGGTGTTGACACGTTCGGCTGGATCATTTACGTTTGGGTCATGACGCAGCGCAACAGCCAACGCAATTCGACTTTCGGTTTTTCCGTCTCGGCTGTCGGCGCGCGCGGCGCGCTCCTTATTCTTGCTCTCGTACTTATTAGCACCGGGGGTGCGGGTTAAGGCGCGTCTGAACAGCAACACCAGGCGAAGAATCCGAAACCCCGCACCCGGCGACGAGTGCGGGGTTTCTTGTTTTTGGTAGTCGCCCCGATGGAATGGAGCGATGGCACGCAGGAAGCGCATTGCCGGCGATCGAGCATCGACATTTCAGAGTTGGAAAGACCATGAATCCTGGCACCGCAGCAAAGACAATCCCCGTACGCGAGCGCGTCCGCATTTTCGACACCACCTTGCGCGATGGCGAGCAATCGCCCGGCTTTTCCATGAGTCAGCCGCAGAAATTGCACATGGCGCACGCCTTGGCCGAGCTTGGCGTGGACGTGCTCGAAGCCGGGTTCCCGCAAGCATCCGCCGGCGATTTCGCGGCGGTGCAGGCGATCGCCAGGGAGTTGCGCGGGCCGGTGATCGCGGGCTTGGCGCGCGCGCAGATCGGCGACATCGATGCGTGCGTACGCGCGCTGGAACCCGCGCAAAAGAAGCGAATTCACATTTTCCTCGCAACCAGCCCGTTGCACCGTCAGCACAAGCTCAACATGAGTCGCGAGCAGGTGCTGGATGCCGGAGCAAGAGCGATTCGGCATGCACGGCAATATTGCGACGACATCGAATTTTCGGCCGAAGATGCGATTCGTACCGAACCGGAATTCTTGATCGATGTGTTGTCGACCATGATCGAAGCGGGTGCGACGACGGTGAATGTTCCTGACACCGTCGGCTACACAACGCCCGAGGAAATCTTTGCGCTGTTCTCGCGCCTGAAGCGCGAGGTGCGCGGTATCGACAAGGTGATCCTGAGTTCGCATTGCCACAACGATCTTGGCCTCGGCGTGGCCAACAGCATTGCTGCCGTGGCGGCGGGTGCGCGCCAGGTCGAGTGCACCATCAACGGCATCGGCGAGCGTGCGGGCAACGCGGCGCTGGAAGAAATCGTCATGGCGCTGCGCACGCGCACCGACAAGTTCAAGGTCGAGACAGGCATCCGCACGCCATTGTTGCTCCCGACTGCGCGACTGCTTGCCAACATCACCGGGTCGACGATTCCGCGCAACAAGGCCATCATCGGCGAGAACGCGTTTGCGCATGAATCGGGTATTCACCAGCACGGCATGCTGAAGAATCGCGAGACCTACGAGATCATGCGGCCCGAAGACGTGGGCGTCGAGAAAACCCAGCTCGTGCTGGGCAAGCATTCGGGCAAGCACGCGTTGCGCGATCGGCTCCGGTCGCTCGGTTACGAAGTCGACGATGCCCAGGTCGAGGAACTGTTTCCGCGCTTCAAGGCGTTGGCCGACAAGAAAAAAGAAGTGTTCGATTCCGATCTCGATGCACTCGTGCTCGGTCAGGATCCGGCCGCGCTCGGCCCATGGACGCTCGAACAATTGCACGTGACCTCGCATCTTGGTGGTGGCGCATCGGCCTCGGTTCGCCTGCGTCACGAGGACGGTCGTAGCGTTGGCGAAACCGAAGGCTCGCTCGGCGATGGCCCCGTGCACGCGATGCTGCGTGCGATCGAACGTGCGACCGGCGCGCCGCTCGATATCGCCGATTTCCAGATTCGTTCGCTTTCCTATGGTGCCGATGCGCAGGGGCGCGCGACGTTGACGGTCAACCATGCCGGTCGCGAGTTGATCGGTCGCGGGGTATCGACCGATATCGTCGAGGCGTCGGCATTCGCCGCGCTGGAAGTCGTCAACCGCATCGAGCGAATCCGACTGGGGCAGGCGCTGCCGTTGGTAGCCAAGTCGGCGTAGGTGAACGAAGACATGACGTACATGAGTTTCGTCGATGGCCGTGCATTCGCCGAAAGAATTCGCGCCGACGCATCCGCATCGGTCGACAGATTGAATCGGAGTAAAATTCGTTCACTGCATTGATTTTGCTCTACTACGTGTCCGACTCGGAACCCCGTGCGGATATCTGGTTTACTCCCAAGGAAATTCCATGAAAAACACCGAATTCATCTGGCACAACGGCAAGCTCAAACCCTGGAACGAGGCAACCGTGCACGTCACCGCACACGCGCTGCACTACGGCAGTTCCGTGTTCGAGGGTCAGCGTGTCTATTCGACGCCGCAGGGCCCGCAGCATTTCCGCCTTGCCGATCACACGCGCCGCCTGTTCGAGTCGGCCAAGGTCTACGAGATCGAGGTTCCCTACACGTTCGAACAGATCGTCGCGGCGAACAGTGAAGTTATCGCCGCGAACAAGATGAAGTCGGCGTACCTGCGTCCGCTCGTGTTCCGCGGCGCCGGCCCGCTCGGCGTGATGCCGAAGGAAGGTTCGAGCGTCGACGTGTGCATCATCGCGATGGAATGGGGCGCCTATTTGGGCGATGCGATCGAGAAAGGCGCCGACGTTTGCGTCTCGTCGTGGAATCGCGCCGCGCCGAATACGTTCCCGTCGTGGGCCAAGGCCGGCGGCAACTATCTGTCGAGCCAGTTGATCGGCTTCGAGGCCAAGCGCCACGGCTACCACGAAGGCATCGCGCTCGGTTACAACGGCCTGCTCAGCGAAGGCGCCGGCGAGAATTTGTTCGTCATCCGCAACGGCAAGATCACGACGCCAACGACGAGCGCGAGCATCCTCGCCGGCATCACGCGTGACACTGTGATCACGCTCGCCGGCAAGTTGGGCTACGAGGTAATCGAGCGCGACCTGCCGCGCGAGGCGCTGTACACGGCCGACGAAGTGTTCATGGTCGGCACTGCCGCCGAGATCACGCCGGTGCGCTCGGTCGACCGCAAGCCGGTCGGCGAGGGTAAGCCGGGTCCGATCACGAAGGCGATCCAGAAGGCATTTTTCGGCCTGTTCGATGGCACGACCAAGGACGAATGGGGCTGGCTGACGCCGGTGTCCACAGACTCGAGTAAGGCGACGGCGTAATGGCCATGGCTCCGCAAACCCTGCTTGACAAGATATGGAATGCGCACCGTGTCGCCGCAGAAACGGTGGCAACGCCGGCGATCCTCTATATCGATCTGCATCTGGTGCACGAAGTCACTTCGCCGCAGGCGTTCGCGGAGCTGCGCGCGCGCGGGCTCAAGGTGCGGCGTCCCGAGCGCATCGTCGCGACGATGGACCACTCGACGCCGACCCTGCCGCCCGATGCGAACGGCAAGCGCCCGTATCTGGACAAGGCGACCGAAGCGCAAGTCGCCACGCTCGAAGCGAACACGAAACAGTTCGGCATCGAGCTGTATGGCTGGAACAGTTCCAACCGCGGCATCGTCCACGTGATGGGTCCGGAACTCGGTGCCACCCAGCCCGGCATGACCATCGTCTGCGGCGACAGCCACACCTCCACGCACGGCGCGTTCGGCGCGCTCGCGTTCGGCATCGGCACGACCGAGGTCGGCCACGTGCTCGCGACGCAATGCCTCTTGCAGCGCAAGCCGAAGTCGCTCGCGATCACGGTCGACGGCAAGCTCGGCAAGGGCGTGACCGCGAAAGACCTGATCCTGCACATCATCGGCCGGATCGGCATGAACGGTGGCACCGGCCAGGTCATCGAGTATCGCGGCAGCGCGATCGAGGCGCTGACGATGGAAGAGCGCATGACCGTGTGCAACATGTCGATCGAGGCCGGCGCCAAGGCCGGGCTGATCGCCGCCGATGCGACCACGTTCGAATTCCTGCGCGGGCGCGAGCGCGTGCCGAAGGGCGCGGACTGGGATGCCGCGGTCGAACGTTGGAGCGAATTCAAATCCGACGCCGGTGCGAAATTCGATCGCGAGGTCGTCATCGATGCGGCCGACGTGAAACCGAGCGTCACTTACGGTACCAATCCGGGCATGGTCATCGCGCTCGGTGCGACGGTGCCCGCGGCGAAGGATGCGCTCGAACAGCGCGCGCTCGACTACATGCATCTCGAGGCCGGCCAGGCGTTGCTCGGCGAAAAGGTCGACGTGGTTTTCGTCGGCAGCTGCACGAACGGGCGTCTGTCCGATCTTCGCGCCACTGCGAACGTGTTGCGCGGTCACCAGGTTGCCGACGGCGTGCGCATGCTCGTCGTGCCGGGCTCGGAGCAGGTCAAGATCGAGGCCGAGAAGGAAGGGCTGCACGACATCATCCGCGCCGCCGGCGCCGAATGGCGCGAGCCGGGTTGCTCGATGTG
>JAFEFR010000280.1 GCA_018240485.1 Pseudomonadota bacterium | reverse complement strand
GTCGGCTATCTGCTCGAACTCGTCTTTGGCGATACGCGCTATCGCCGCGTCGCCTTGCCTCGGCTCGATGCGGATTGGGTATGGCGCGGCGTGCTGCACGAGGCGCTCAATTCCGCCCACGCCGCACAAGCGCGCACGCTGCCGGGGTTGCGCATTCGCGTTTTCCCCGATGGCGCACGCAGCCGCCAATCGCAAGAAGCAAAATTCACCCACGACGCCGAGGTGCTGCGGCGCGCGCTCGAAAAGGAGCCGGACAATGCGCGCTATCGCTTTTATCTCGCCCAAAGCCTGCGCGACGCGGGCCAGCCCGGTGCGGCGATCGTCGAGTACGAGCGTCGCGTGGCGCTGGGCGGATGGGACGAAGAGGTGTACTACGCCAAGCTTCAGATCGCGCAGCTCAAAGAACGCACCGGTTCCGCGCATGCGGACATTCTCGCCGCCTATCTGGATGCCTTCGACTATCGCCCGATTCGCGCCGAAGCGCCCTGCGAACTGGCGCGTTATCTGCGCCTGCAACAACGCTACGCCGCCGCTTTCGAATTTGCGCGCATCGCCTGTTCGATCCCGCGGCCCGAGGACGCCCTCTTTCTCGACGACACCGCCTACCTTTGGCGTTCGCGCGATGAGCAAGCCGTGTCGGCCTACTGGTGCGGGAAACGCGCGCTGAGCGCGGAACTGTGCCGCGCGCTGCTGGCCGATCCCGCCTTGCCGCAGGAACAGCGCGCCCGCATCGAGAAAAATCTACAATTCGCCCTGGCACAGTAATACGGCAGGTCGAACATGGCGGTAATGGATTTCGAGCACGCGATCAGCGCCATCGACACGGGCTTCTTTCGTCCGCAATTCGACGCGAGCCATTTGCTCGTCCATGAAGGCCGCGCGGCTTTCGTCGATGTCGGCACCAACCATTCGATTCCACGTCTGCGCGATGCCCTTGCCGCAAAAGGCCTCGGCGTCGACGCGGTCGACTGGGTGATTCTCACCCACGTGCATCTCGACCATGCCGGCGGCGCGGGTTTGGCGATGCAATCGTTTCCCAACGCGAAACTGGTCGTGCATCCGCGCGGCGCGCGGCACATGATCGATCCGTCGGCGCTCATCGCCGGCGCCACAGCCGTCTACGGCGCCGAGGAAATCGCGCGCAGCTACGGCACGCTCGTGCCGGTTGCGGCCGAGCGCGTCGTCGAAGCGCACGATGGCCATGTCGTCGATTTGGCCGGGCGCGAATTGCTCTGCCTCGACACGCCGGGCCATGCACGCCATCACATCAGCATTTGGGATGCCATGAGTCGGGCGTTTTTTACCGGCGATACTTTCGGCTTGTCGTATCGCGAGTTCGATACCGACAAAGGTGCCTTTATCCTGCCGACCTCGACGCCGGTGCAGTTCGAGCCCGAATCGCTCAAGCATTCCATCGCGCGCCTGTGTGAGTACGAACCGCACCAGATGCTCCTGACTCACTACAGCCGCGTGACCGACGTACCACGCCTCGCGCAGGATTTGTATGCGCAGATCGATGCGATGGTCGCGATTGCGCAGGCGCATGCCGACGATGCCGAACGGCATACGCGCATCGCCAATGACCTTGCCGCACTCTACACCTCGCGCGCGCAAGCGCACGGTTGCGCGTTCGATGCGGCGGAAGTGCGCGAGCTGCTGGCGATGGATATCGAATTGAATGCGCAAGGCCTCGAAGTGTGGCTGGATAAACACAACAAACCTTGAATCTGTCATCCCGGCAGGGACCGCCAGAATGACAACTCTTTCGCCATGACTCCACCCCTTGTCCTTCGCATCGACGCCCTGCTGCCGCAGACGCAGTGCACGCGCTGCGGCTATCCGGCCTGCCTTGCCTATGCCGAGGCCATCGCCCGCGGCGAGGCCGACATCAATCAATGCCCGCCCGGCGGCGCGCGCGGTATTGATGCGCTCGCAGCCCTGCTCGAACGCGCGACGAAGCCACTCAATCCGGCGAACGGCATCGAGAAACCCGCCGAGATCGCCGTCATCGACGAAGCCGCCTGCATTGGCTGCACCAAGTGCATTCAGGTCTGCCCGGTCGATGCCATCATTGGCGCGAACAAACTCATGCACACGGTATTGCGCGACGAGTGCAATGGCTGCGAATTGTGCGTGCCCGCGTGTCCGGTCGATTGCATCGCCATGATCGTCGACGACGCGCAGCGCGACACCTTGCCGAGTGTGCGCGCACCACACTATCGGCAGCGCTACGAGGCGCGCACGGCGCGGCTTGCGCGCGAGCACGCAGCGCACGAAGCCACCATCGCGGCGCGCAAGGCCGAAGTGCATGCGGGAGCGCGCAACGCAGTGCTCGAAGCCATCGCGCGGGCCAAGATGAAAAAAGGCTCGCCCGCAGCATGAATGCACACAAACGCCTTGAGATTTTTCAGCGCCTGCGCGAGGTCAACCCCAAGCCGACGACGGAGTTGGAATACGCGACGCCTTTCCAACTACTGATTGCGGTGATCTTGTCCGCACAAGCGACAGATGTCGGCGTCAACAAGGCCACGCGAAAGCTGTATCCGCTCGCTGGTACGGCTGCGGCCATCCTCACACTCGGCGAAGAAAAGCTGCGCGACTACATCTCAACCATCGGCCTGTTCAACGCCAAAGCGAAGAACGTGATCGCGACCTGCCGCATCCTCGTCGAGGAATACGCCGGCGAAGTGCCGCGCACGCGCGAGGCGCTCGAGGCGCTGCCCGGCGTCGGCCGCAAGACGGCGAACGTGGTGCTCAACACCGCGTTCGGCGAGCCGACCATCGCGGTCGACACGCACATCTTCCGCGTCGCCAATCGCACCGGCTTGGCACCCGGAAAAACTGTGCGCGCCGTCGAGGACAAACTCGACAAACTCGTGCCCGCCGAGTTCAAACTCGATGCGCACCATTGGCTGATCCTGCACGGGCGCTACGTGTGCAAGGCGCGCAAACCGGACTGCCCGCAGTGCGTGATTCGTGATCTGTGTGAGTACAAGCGAAAAACGGTGGAAGCGATAGATCGACGCTGAAGACGAAACGTCTCAAGCGCCCCTCGCCCAACCCTCTCCATCGAGCAAACTCGGGGGAGAGGGCATATGGCAATGCTCCTGCGCTCCGCCGAGTTTCTCTCGATGCACTTCTATCCGCATCGAGCCGCACGATACGCGATCAAAATCGCGTTATTTATCGCGCTCACCCACCCACGCACGCGGCGCCTTGCGTGAGTGATCGCAACCAGAACCGCAGGCGATGCGGGGTCGCCTGCGCTGCACCGATTTCCTGCCAGTCGATCGCGCAGAACATGTCGCCCTGCCGCGCGTAGCCGCGCTTGATCCAGAACGCATCGTTGTCGCGATGCCCCGCCGGGCGGCGCGGGTCGCCGGCATCGCGCTCGACCGCACAAAACGCAGTCAGCGCAAAGCGGCCGAGGCGGCGCGCGTAGTTCTCGCGCTCGTCGAAAAAACGATGGCCGAGGCCGTGGCCGCGATACTCGCGCAGCAATACCGACTCGCCGAAATAGAACACCTCACCAAGCGCGATGCGGTGATCGTGGAATGGCTGCTGGAACGCCGAAGTTTCGTCCGACAGTGGAATGCCGGTCGACGCGCCGATCACCCGCTCGCCGTCGAACGCGAGCACGAACAGGCTTTCGGGCGATTTCGCATATGTCGCCAAGTAGTTTCTTTCGTACTCGCGATCGCCTGCGTACAAATATGGCCAGTCGCGGAATACGGCAATGCGCAACGCGGCGACGGCATCCAGGTACGGCCCGATCTGTGCGCCGGAAAAAGTTTTCACCACGATCATGCGCACGACGATAACCGAAGTCACGATGGCAGCACAGACTCGGCGCGCTGACGCATCGGCAATGCAAGGCCATACGTTGTAGGATTGATGCCGACATCTCTACCGAAAGCGACGAATCAGCGCATGAGCCACCAAGTTCCCGAATCTACCATTCGCCAGATTGCCCATTTTATCGATGGCCGCGAGGTCGCCGACGCCAGCAGTCGGCACGGCGACGTGTTCGATCCATCGCAGGGCAGCGTGGCCGCACGCGTGGCGCTGGCCAGCGCAGCGGACGTGGATGCGGCGGTTGCGGCGGCGCGCCGCGCATTCCCGGTGTGGAGCGAGACGCCCGCGCTCAAGCGCGCGCGCGTGCTGTTCGAGTTCAAGACGCTGCTCGACGCACACAAGGACGAATTCGCCGCGCTGATCACGCGCGAACACGGCAAGGTGTTCTCCGATGCGAAGGGCGAAGTGACGCGCGGCATCGAAGTTGTCGAATTCGCCTGCGCCGCGCCGCATCTGCTCAAGGGCCAGTTCAGCGACCAGATCGGCGGCGGCATCGACAACTTCAGCCTGCGCCAGCCGCTCGGCGTGGTCGCCGGCATCACGCCGTTCAACTTTCCGTTCATGGTGCCGTTGTGGATGATTCCGGTCGCGCTCGCGTGCGGAAATACCTTTGTGCTCAAACCGTCGGAACGCGATCCATCACCCTCGCTGCTGATGGCGAAATTGCTCAAACAGGCCGGGCTACCCGACGGCGTGTTCAATGTCGTGCAGGGCGACAAGGTCGCAGTCGATGCGTTGATCGAACACGCCGACGTGGCCGCGCTGTCGTTCGTTGGTTCGACGCCGATTGCCGAATACATCTATGCGCAAGGCACCGCGCGCGGTAAGCGCGTGCAGGCCTTGGGCGGCGCGAAAAATCATTTGATCGTGATGCCCGATGCCGATCTCGATCAAGCGGTCGACGCGCTGATCGGCGCGGCCTACGGCTCGGCCGGCGAGCGCTGCATGGCGATCTCTGTTGCGGTTGCGGTGGGCGATGTGGCTGACAAATTGATCGAACGGCTGGTGCCGCGCATCGGCTCGCTCAAAATCGGCAACGGCATGGATAGCGGCGTCGAAATGGGCCCGCTCATTACCGCCGCCCATCGCGAAAAAGTGCAGGGCTACATCGAGGCCGGCATCGCCGAAGGCGCCAAGCTCGTGGTCGACGGACGCAAGCACGTCGCCAGTGCGCAGGCGCGGGGATTTTTCCTTGGCGGCAGCTTGTTCGATCATGTCAAGCCCGGCATGAAGATCCATCGCGAGGAAATTTTCGGCCCCGTGCTCGGCATCGTGCGCGTGCCCGACTTCGCCAGCGCGGTCGAGTTGATCAACGCCCACGAATTCGGCAACGGCGTGTCGTGCTACACGAGCGACGGCGGCGTCGCACGCGCGTTCGCGCGGCAAATTCACTGCGGCATGGTCGGCATCAACGTGCCGATTCCGGTACCGATGGCCTGGCACTCGTTCGGCGGCTGGAAGCGCTCGCTGTTCGGCGACGCGCACATCTACGGCGAGGAAGGTGTGCGCTTCTACACGCGCTACAAGAGCGTGATGCAGCGCTGGCCCGATTCGATTGGCAAAGGCGCCGAATTCACAATGCCGGTCGCGCATTGAACAAATGCCCTCTCCCCCAACGGCGATATCGCTGGGGAAGATGGCTAGGGTGAGGGGGTGCTCTTGCTTTGCGATGACCAGTGCACCGCCCCCTGCCCCGCGATCTTGCCGCTGGCAAAACAGGCAGTGAGCAGGTAGCCGCCGGTCGGCGCTTCCCAGTCGATCATCTCGCCGGCACAGAACACGCCGGGCAGCGTTTTCAACATCAACGTTTCGTCGAGCGCCGCGAAGCGCACGCCACCCGCAGTGCTGATCGCCTCGGCCAGCGGGCGCGGACGAATCAAGGTCAGCGGCAAGGCCTTGATCGCCTGCGCCAATTGTGTGCTGTCGCGCATGGCGTCCTTCGACAGCAATTCGTAGAGCAACCCAGCCTTGACGCCATCGATGCCTGCGTGTCGACGCAACTGTTCGCTCAGTGTGCGCTTGCCGCGCAGCTGCGCGAGATCGCGCGCGAGGCGTTCGCCATCGCGGCTCGGCGCGAGATCGAGATGGATCGTCACGCGCCCCTGATCGGCAATGGCGTCGCGCAAATCGGCACTGAGCGCGTAAATCAAACTGCCCTCGATCCCGGTTTTCGTGATCACGAACTCGCCCTGACGACGCTGCATCGCACCATTCGCATCGCGCCACTCGATGCACACCGCCTTCAGCGGCTGACCGGCGTATTTGCCTGCGAAAAATTTGCTCCAGCCTTCGCCCTCGTCGCGCGCGACATCGAAACCGCAGTTGGCCGCCTGCAACGACGCGATGTCGATGCCGCGTTGGGCGAACGCGTGCATCCATGCGCCATCGGAGCCGAGCACCGGCCAGCTTCCTCCGCCGAGCGCGAACACCACGGCATCGGCCGCCACGCGGACTTCCTGCGCACCATGAGCAAACCGCAGCGCGCCGTCGTCGCTCCAGCCAAGCCAGCGGTGCTGCACATGGAAATTCACGCCGTCGGCGCGCAGTCGCCGCACCCAGCCGCGCAACAGCGGCGCGGCTTTCAAATCCTGCGGAAACACGCGCCCCGACGTGCCGACGAACGTTTCCACACCCAGCCCGCGCGCCCATTCGCGCAGCGCCTCGGCATCGAATTTTTCCAACCAGGCGCGCACTTCGCTCTCGCGCCCGCGATAGCGCGACACGAACCGCTCGAACGGATCGGAATGGGTCAGATTGAGTCCGCCCTTGCCGGCGATCAGCAACTTGCGGCCGACCGAACCCATGCGCTCGTACACGTCCACCACCGCGCCCGCGGCACGCGCGGCTTCTGCGGCCATCAGGCCCGCCGGACCGCCCCCGACGATGGCAATTCTGGAAGTCTTCACCGCGCGATTTTAGCGCGAGCGTCGGCTTTACCAATGACCGAAACGAAATCCGTGCGTCGCGAACCAGATCCAGAACACGGCGATTGCGAGATGAGCGAGCTTGCGCGTGAAGCGCCAGACCATGAACGCGCCGAAAACGGCGACGATGATGATCAGCCATTTGTTCAAATCCATGCCGCCGCCGGTCGCGCCGCCCTGCCCCTGGCTCGACGACGCGCTTGCGTATACCGCTTGGGCGGCTTCGAAACCGCCCGCGATACCGTCGCGCCTCACGCCATCCTGCACGCGGCGCACCGTGTCGGTCAGGCTCATCAATGCCGTGCTCATGCTCGTCTCCGTCGTCGCGCGAACGTTCGCGCAGTGGACACAGCATGCGCGACCACGATACCAGTCGGCAGTCGCACACGTCAGCAATGCGCCGTGACAAACGTCATCCCTTATGGACACAGCGTTCCATCGGCGAGATTGAATCGACACGTCGTCTGACGCATGCTATCGAGGACTTTCATCCTGCGAGCAAACCATCATGATCATCGCCTTGTTCGGCACTGGCGACTACGACGGCGTGACGATCATGCGCGATGACGCGAACGGCACGAACCGAATCGCGATTCTCGACGCCGCGGCCGCCGTGCTCGATCGTGCCGAGAAGGACGACAAATCGCGCCACCCCATCACGGCGGTGTATTGAAGCGATGAACACAACCCGCATGCCCGCCCTGTTCATCGGCCACGGCTCGCCGATGAACGCGATCGAGGACAACGCCTTTACCCGCGGCTGGCAGGAACTGGCCTCACGCATGCCTGAACCAAAGGCCATCCTGTGCGTGTCCGCGCATTGGGAATCGCGCGGCAGCTTCGTCTGCGCCGCATCGCAGCCGCGGACGATCCACGATTTCCGCGGCTTCCCGCAGTCGCTGTTCGACGTGCGTTATCCGGCGCCGGGCGATCCTGTGCTCGCGCGGCGTGTTGCCGACCTCGTGAAAAGTACAAGCGTGCACACGACTTCCGAGTGGGGTCTCGACCACGGCGCGTGGAGCGTGCTCAACATCCTGTATCCGCAGGCCGACGTGCCGACGCTGCAACTGAGCATCGACAGCGCGCGGCCTGGCGCCTTCCATCACGCGCTCGGGCGCGAACTCGGCACACTGCGCGACGAAGGCGTGCTGATCCTCGGCAGTGGCAATATCGTGCATAACCTGCGCACGCTGAATTTCCACGATCCGCGGCCGACCGACTGGGCCGTGCGCTTCGACGACGCCGTGCGCGATCGCATCGCGGCGGGCCGCGTGCACGATCTGCTGGACTGGCGCGCGCTCGATCGCGATGCAGCCCTCGCCGTGCCGACGCCGGAGCACTATCTGCCGTTGCTCTATGTGCTCGGCGCGCAGCGTGACGACGATACCACCTCCTTTCACAACGTCGACTACGTCAGCACGATTTCGATGACCTCCGTTCTGCTGAGTTGAGCATTCGGCAATGCCTGTCGACGGCCTCAGAACCACAGGCGCAATCCGGCCACGATCTGCGATTCACTGCCGCCGATGCGCGAGAGGCCAAAGGCCGGTGCCTGCATGCCACGCCGATATTTGCGCACGACACCAACGTAGGGCGCGAATTCGCGCCGAATTTCGTAGCGTAGACGCAGGCCGAACTCGGCGTCGGACAACCCCGCCGCTCTACCGCGCGCACGGTCGCTCTGGCCGTAGAAATCGACCTCCGCTTCCGGCGCCAGAATCAGGCGCTGGGTCAGAAGAATGTCGTATTCCGCGCGCAGACGCAGCGCGCCACGTCCATTGCCGTCGACGTAGGCCATCGCTTCGATGTCGAACCAGTAGGGTGCAAGGCCGTGAACGCCGAACGCCGCCCAGTCGCGCGCCGAACCGCTGCCGAAATCGTGACGTACACCGAGTTGCCAATCCCAGAAACTCGCGAAAGCGTGATTCCACAGCGCCTCCACGCTTGCTTCGGTGACCCCAGCCTCGCGCTCGCCTTCCGTGCGCAGCCAAAGCTTGTCGACATCGCCGCCGTACCAGGCCTGCGCGTTCCAAGCCGTCGATACGGCATCGTTACTTTTTGCGCGCTCGAATTCATCGACCTTGACCATGAAAAACGGCGCGGCGTCGTCCATCTGCATGACGCGCGTCATCGCTTCGTTCGACATCGGCGCCATCGCGTGCTGCGGTGGATCGGGCGGAATATGGTCGGCCGGCACAATGGCTTGCACCGATCCGGCCTGCGCGGGCATCGCGGCATGATCGTGATGCGCCATCTGTACCTGCGCATCGTCGGCTTGCGGTTTTTCGGCCGGCTCCGCCGTCATCGGCTTGGGCGGGACCGCGGCATGTCGTGCCGGCGCGCCCTGCGGCGGCGTTTCCTGTGCGTGCAGTGTCGATGCCGCGGCAATGACGGCGCAAAGAACACGATGCTGAATACGCATTACGCCACCTCCACCACGCGGAACATGCCCGCTTCCATGTGATACAGCAGATGGCAGTGGTAGGCCCACTGTCCGAGCGCGTCGGCGCTGACGCGATAGCTCACCTTCTGCGCGGGCTGGACGACAACGGTGTGCTTGCGCACCTGAAACTCGCCGTGCGGCGTTTCCAGCTCGCTCCACATGCCATGCAGGTGAATCGGGTGCGTCATCATCGTGTCGTTGACGAGCGTGAAGCGCACTTGCTCGCCGTGTTTGAGTCGAAGCGGTGGCGCGTCGGAGAGTTTTTTGCCGTCGAACGACCAGATGTAGCGCTCCATGTGGCCGGTCAAGTGCAATTCGATCTCGCGCTGCGGCTCGGCGCTGATCGGCGCGCCCGACGTGTGCAGATCGGCGTAAGTCAGCACGCGCCGCCCATTGCCGCGCAGACCGACGCCGGGGTCGTCGAGATTCGTGCGTGGCGTCGCCACGAGCATGTCGATGGTCGGCCCCGTTGTCAGCGACGCGACAGTCGGCATCGCCATGCCGGGCATGCCCGCACCGCAACTACCCTCGCTGCCTTTCATGCCGGGCATCGTTGCAGGATCCATATTGGAATGGTCCATGCCGGGCATGGTCGAGTGATCCATCCCGCCCATCATGTCGGCCATGCTCAACAGCGGGCGCGGGTCGAGCGCGGGCACCTCGGCGGTCATGCCCACGCGAGGCGCCAGCGTGCCGCGCGCGAAACCGGAACGATCCATCGATTGGGCGAAAATCGTGTAGGCGCGATCGGCATCGGGTTCGACGATCACATCGTAGGTTTCCGCGGTGCCGATGCGGAATTCGTCGACCGTGACCGGCTCGATGTCCTGCCCGTCCGCGGCGACCACGCGCAGTTTCAATCCCGGAATGCGCACGTCGAAAAAACTCATCGACGCGCCGTTGACGAAGCGCAATCTCACTTTCTCGCCGCACGCGAACAGCCCGGTCCAGTTCGAGGCCGGTGTCGCGCCGTTCATCAGATAGGTGTAGGCGTAGCCCGACACATCGGCAAGATCGGACGGATTCATGCGCATCCGGTTCCACATATCGCGCTCGCCGAGGGCGTTGCGCAGCCCCTGCGCTCGCGCATCGCGCACGAAATCGCCGACGGTCGGTTTGCCGAAGTTGAAGTAATCGCTGCGCTTTTTCAGTGTCGCATAGATGCGCTCTGGATCGATGTCGGTCCAGTCGGACAACATCACCACATAATCGCGTTCGCCGCGCTGGTTCGGTTCGCGCGGTTCGATCACGATCGCGCCGTAGAGGCCGGTCTGCTCCTGGAAGCGCGAGTGGCTGTGGTACCAGTACGTGCCACTCTGGTTGACCTTGAAACGATAGGTGTAGGTTTCGCCCGGCGCGATGCCCATGAAGGACAGGCCCGGCACACCATCCATGTCAGCCGGCAACACGATGCCGTGCCAATGGATCGAACTCGTCACCGGCAAATTGTTGCGCACGCGCAGCGTCACCGTGTCGCCCTGCCGCCAGCGCAGCGTCGGTGCTGGAAGCGAACCGTTGACGACGGTGGCGATGCGTCGCGCGCCGGTGAAATCGACCGGCAACGTGCCGATCGACAGATCGAATTCCGTACCTGATAACACCGGTACTTGCGGCGACGGTGCCGCGGCGCGGGCCGCATGCAAATCGAAACCGACGCCGACCGCGAGGCCGCCGAGCGTCAAGCCTTGAACGAAGCGACGGCGCGATGGCAGCGCCAAACGCTCCGCGAGGGAGAGTAGAGAAAGTGAGTTCATGTGACTCATCGTGATTCTGTGGTGCGCATCCGCGCAGGATCATCCGCCCGCAGGAAAACGGCGGCGGCCGACATTTCGATGGCGTCAGGCGATCGGCGGTCTCAGTCGGCGCTCGCCGTCCACATCGATCAAGGTCACCTCGCGCGGCGGCAAAAGAGGTATCGACGGGAACATATCGAACCATGCCAACATCACAGCCAGCACGCCCGGAGTGGCATGCAGGCAGGCGCAGTCACCGACTGCACAGCAAGAGCAATGCGTGTCGTGCACAGCGGGCCGCCCCAGCACTTGCTTCGTCGCCACGGCGTCGTCGCAATGATGGTGCGCCGAGGCGGACGAAAGCGCCGTCGTCTGCGCGCCACGCCCGGCTACGGCGGATGCCGGCATCGGCTCCATTGGAGGGTTCGCCAACATCAGCGACAAGGCAAGCATCGGCACGACCACGCGCGCAAACACGCCGCGCGCGAGGCACTGCAGACGGAACCGTGGGCGGCGAAAGTGCAGCATGCGCAAATGGTGCCCGCGCGAATACGGCGATGCAAGTTGCGCCAATGCTACGATGCCGCCATGAACTACCACCACGCCTTCCATGCCGGCAATTTCGCCGACGTGTTCAAGCATGCGATCCTGCTCGGACTGATCGATACGCTCAAGGCGAAACCGACGCCATTCTGCTACATCGACACGCATGCCGGCGCCGGTCGCTACGACCTGCGCCACGAAGAAGCGCGCAAGACCGGCGAGTTCATCGACGGCATGCAGCGTCTGCACATTGCAACCTCGCTGCCGGAGAGTTTGCGCCGCTACTTCGATCTGCTGCGTGCGGCAAATGCGGGCGACGAGAATGGGCACTTGCACATCTACCCCGGCTCGCCGTTGTTCGCGAGCCTTGCACTGCGCGCCGACGATCGCCTCGTGCTTTGCGAAACGCAACTGGCCGAAGCCACCGCACTGAAACGGCTTTTCGCCGGCGACCCGCGCGTCGGCGTGCATCAACGCGATGGCTACACGGCGCTATCCGGGTTCATACCGCCGCACGAGCGTCGTGGCCTGATCTTGATCGACCCGCCATTCGAAGCGCAGGAAGCGGAGTTCCGCACGATCGAATCCACGCTTGCGAAAACCTGCGCACGCTGGTCGACCGGCATCCATGCCATCTGGTACCCGATCAAACTGCGCCGACAGACCCTGCCCTTCCTGCGCTGGTTCGCCGCACACGGGGTGAAGAAGACGCTCGTCGCCGAACTGATGATCGATGCCGATGATTCGCCGCTGCGCCTCAACGGCTGCGGCATGGTCGTCGTCAACGCACCCTGGCAGTTCGATCGCTGGCTCGAACGCCTGCTTGCCGACCTCACCCCCTTGCTCGCGCGCAGCCCTCGCGCGAGCCATCGCGTGGAGTGGCTGACACACGAGTGAGCGAATCCGCAGCGCCGTCTCGCCCCGGATCGTACGGACGAAATCGCCGGATTCCTACACGCCCACACGGCCCCCGCGTGTATCGAGGCCAATTCACACCGCCTATCGTGGCCGCATCGAAACGGAGCGGCGGCCATGCACAAACTTCCTTCGGCACATCAATCGGGCATCAGCC
>JAFEFR010000027.1 GCA_018240485.1 Pseudomonadota bacterium | reverse complement strand
GCGCGCGACAATGCCGACGTGTTCGGCGCGCCTGCGCGCCTGGGCAACCTGTTCGACTATCTCGCCGCACGCGCGGTCGGCGGAAAAATTCCGGCGACGCTGCTGCTGGAGACCTTGCTGCACGCGCTCGGTCCCGTCTGGCCCGGGCGCCTCGCTATCGGCGGTGTCGATCTCGGCGACTGTTGGCAGCACTCTTGCGCGCGTCTCGATGCGAGCGATCCGAGCGATGGTCTCGTGCCGTTCCACAAGCTCACCCAGTGGCTGACGTACTCCTTGCTCGAACCGCTGGCCGATGGCGGCCTCGAAGTTACCGATCTCGACCAGCTCACCGGCCTGCCCGAGTATCGCAACGGCGGCTTGCTGATCGACTTCGGCGCGATCGCCGCGCGCGATGCGAATTTGTATACCCAGGCGCTGAGCGTCGATCATCCCGCCATCGTCGAATGGCGCGCATTGACCGTGATCGGTCTCGATCGCCTTGCAGAACGGGTGCGCAAAAAATCGGGGCTGGACGCCAGAACGTTGCCGCTCGCACGCGTGCTCGAAGGCGGCACCTGGACGGCCGGGCGCAAGATCGCCGCCGAACGTCGCCCCGGCGGCGCGCCGCCGTTGAATATCGTCAGCGACGGAACCGTGTTTTAGCGTTTGCTTTCGCCTCTTCCCGCGCGCGGAATGTCGGCGTGCGCAGCGCGTCGAGGATGGGGTCTGAAGCGCCGTCGATGCTGTCTGCACGCAAAACAACCAAGGATCATGCAAATGCCCAATGCCATCGTCATCGATCATCCCCTGGTGCAGCACAAGCTCACGCTCATGCGACGCAAGGAGGCCTCGACCGCCGAGTTTCGCCAACTCTTGCGCGAGATCGCAACCCTGCTCGCCTACGAAGTCACGCGCGATCTGCCGCTGGAAACGATGAAGATCGAAACGCCGCTCGCGACCATCGATGCGCCGACGCTGTCGTCGAAGAAGCTGTGTCTGATCTCGATCCTGCGTGCCGGCAACGGCTTGCTCGACGGCATGCTCGACCTGATTCCTTCCGCACGGGTCGGCCATGTCGGTCTGTATCGCGATCCGCATACGCTGCAAGCGATCGAGTACTACTGCAAATTGCCGCTCGACATCGGCGAGCGCCTCGCCGTCGTGCTCGATCCGATGCTCGCCACCGGCCACTCCGCGGTCGCGGCGCTCGACCGGATCAAGGATCGCGGTGCGCGGGCGATCAAGTTCGTTTGTCTCGTTGCCGCCCCGGAAGGAATCAAGACGCTGCAGGACGCGCATCCCGACGTGCCGATCTACACCGCGTCGATCGACAGCCATCTCAACGACCACGGTTACATCGTGCCGGGTTTGGGCGATGCGGGCGACCGGTTGTTCGGCACGAAGTGAGTGTGAGGCGAGAGCGTTGTGCGTGACGCGCGCAGGGCGTCGCACATGCCGACTCAGGCGAAACAGCGCACCATCGCCGCGCCGCCGACGATAAGCCACAGCCACAGCAAGGCGGCGAGCAGTAACGGCTTCGGCCCGAGCGCGCGCAGTTTGGCGATGCGCGTCTCCAGGCCCAGCGCGCCCATCGCGGCGGCGAGCAGCAGGGTGTCGAACGTCAGCAGCGGCTGCTTGATGTCGGCCGGAATCGCGACAAAAGAGTTGATCGCACTGACGGCGACGAAGGCGAGCGCGAACCACGGCAGCGGCACCCTGCTCGCGTCGCCCGCCTCGCTTCGCGCGAGTTTGACCTGACGCCAGCCGAAGAAAAACAGCACGGGTACCAGCAACATGACGCGCGTGAGTTTGACGACGACCGCGCTGTCTGCCGTCGCGGGGCTGACGGCGCTGCCCGCCGCGATCACCTGGGCGACTTCGTGCACGCTTGCGCCGGTGTACAAGCCAAAATGTGCCGCGTCCATGCCGAGGTGCGCATACAGCGTGGGGTACAGAAAGATGTCGAGCGTGCCGAACAGCACGACCGTAGCCACCGCGATCGCAACCTTGGCCGGGTCTGGCTTGAGCACGCGCTCGAGGGCGAGCACCGCGGCGGCGCCGCACACGGCGCTGCCGACGCTGGTCAGCAGCGCGCTGTCGCGATCCAGACCAAGCACGCGACGCCCGATGAAGGAGCCCAACGCCAGCGTACCGATCACGACGATCACGTCGATGGCGAGCCCTGCCGGCCCGATCGCCGCGATGTCGCCGAAAGAAATGCGCAGGCCGTAGAGGATCACGCCGAGGCGCAACAATTTTTGCTGCGCGAAGATCACGCCCGGCGACAGCGCGGCCGGAAGTTGTGCGCCGAAACTGTTCCCGATGGCCATTCCGAGCACGATCGCGCAGGTCAGTGCGCTGATCTGCGCGCGTTGGAATGGCGCCCATTGCGCCAGCAACAGCCCGGCGACACCGAGCGCGACGGCGAGGGCGAGCCCGGGGAGCAGGCGTGCGATCGACATGGGCTCCGGTTCGGAGGCGGGAGAGGTTGAGCGAACGTCGGTCATGGCGGCGATCGGAAACGGGTGTGCGCTATTTTCGCCTTTGCCATGTGATAAGAAAATTGAAAACTATTTATTTAAAGAATAAAATTTCCTGATTGATATGTGCGCCCAGCAAGGCCATCCAGGCACCGGGTATGTTGCGCAAAAGAGGAATCGTTCGACGTGCTCGGCATCTCGCTGCGCCAGCTGGAAATTTTCGTCGCCGTCGCGCGGGAAGGCAGCGTACGCGCCGCCGCTGCCAAAATGCACCTGTCGCAGCCGGCATTGAGCATGGCGTTGGCCGGGCTCGAAGCGCAAATCGGTTCGGCGTTGTTCGAGCGCAAGCGCGGCCGCCTGTATTTGAGCGAGCGCGGTGGCGACGCCTTGCCGAAGGCGCAGGAAATCATCGAACGCACGCGCGATCTTGCGCAAAGTTTACGCGGGCGCGGCACCGCGCTCACCGGCGAGCTGCGCCTGGGGGCGAGCAACACCATCGGCAACTACATGGTGGGCGACTTGCTCGGCGCGTTCACCGCCGCGCACTCGCAGGTGGCCGTACGGCTCACCGTCGGCAATACCGATGCGATCATCAAGGGCGTGCTCGGTCATGCGCTCGACCTCGGCTGCGTCGAAGGTGCGTTCGCGCACGTTGATGTCGAAACACGTCCGTGGCGCGACGACGCACTTGCGATCTGCACGCGCCCGGATCATCCGCTTGCGCGGCGCAAGCGATTGCGGGCGGGCGATTTCGCCGGCGAGCGCTGGATTCTTCGAGAAACCGGCTCTGGCACGCGCGCGATCACCGAGCGCATTCTGGCCACGCTGCCGCCGGGGCAGAGCGTGCTCGAATTGGGGCAGAGCGAGGCGATCAAGCAGGCCGTCATCGCCGGTCTCGGCATCGCTTGCCTGCCGGCGGTGGCCGTGGTCGAAGCGATCAAGGCGCGGCGGTTGGTGGCGCTGCACACGCCGTTTCTCGACTTGCGCCGGCGTTTGTCGTGGGTGTTGCGCCGCTCGAGTTACCACGGCGCGCTGGTTACGGCATTCCTCGACGATGCGGCGGCGATCAAGCCGCCTGCGCGAGCGCGGCGGTTTCGCGGAAAGCCTCGCGCGTGAGTCGCAGTTGTTCGTCGGCGCTCTCGGCCCGATTGATCGTCGCGCGCAGTACATGTTCCGGTATGCGCTCGGTTGCATCGCCGGCACCGATGCGCTCGAGCCCCTTGGCATACCAGCCGATATGCTTGCGCGCGATGCGCACGCCTTGCCGCTCGCCATAAAAGGCGTAGAGGTTTTCCAGGTGCTCGACCAGGATCGTGCAAATTTCCCGCGCGGACGGCGCGGGCAGCGTCTCGCCGGTAGCGAGGAAATGCGCAATCTCGCGGAAGATCCACGGTCGCCCCTGCGCGGCGCGACCAATGAGCAGCCCATCGCAGCGCGTGCGCGTGAGCACGTCACGCGCCTTGTGCGGTGAGTCGATATCGCCGTTGGCGAACACGGGAATCGACACCGCCGACTTGATGGCCGCGATGGTTTCGTATTCCGCGTCGCCCTGATACAGATCGGCGCGCGTGCGACCGTGCACGGCGAGTGCCGCGATGCCGGCACTCTCGGCGATGCGTGCAATGCGCACGCCGTTCTTGTTCTCGCGGTTCCAGCCTGTGCGGATTTTCAGCATCACCGGCACGGCTACGGCGCGGGCGGTGGCCTCGCAAATGCGCGCGACCAGCGCTTCGTCCTGCAACAGTGCCGAACCGGCGTAGACGTTGCACACTTTCTTCGCCGGACAGCCCATGTTGATGTCGATCAACTGCGCGCCGTGATCGACGTTGTAGCGCGCCGCATCCGCCAGCATGGCCGGATCGTAGCCGGCGATCTGCACACTGATCGGATCCGGCTCGCCCAGATGATCCATGCGCCGCACCGACTTGCGCGTCGCCCACAGGCGCGGATCGCTCGTGGTCATCTCCGAGGTGGCAATGCCCGCGCCGAGGCGCTTGCACAGTTGGCGAAATGGCTTGTCGGTCACGCCGGCCATCGGCGCGAGGCCGAGTGGTGGATCGATTGAGTGTGAGCCGATGAGCATGCGACATTGTATACCATGCGAGCCAACATCTTCGGCTTTGTTGCATGTGCCGCGGGGACGATCAATCGGCGGATTCCACCAGTCGCACCAGAGCGTGCAGCGCCTCGTCGCAATCGAACAGGCGCGGCGCGTTGGCGAGCAGGCGCGCGGAGAGCTCGGCGCGTGCCCGGGGTGTGTGCGCGAGTTCGACGGCCGCAGCGGCAACCTGCGTGGCATCGCGCAGAATCAAGGCGTCGGCGGCGAGCAGGCGCAACATCGCGGCAGTTTGGCGGCCACGCATCACGTCGCCTTCGACGGTGAATACTGGCGTGCCTTGGCCGAGGGCATCGAGGCTGGTATTGCCGCCACTGAAATGCAGCGCGTCCAGAACGACATCAGCGGTGGCGATGAAGTTACGAAAGGCGTTGATCGGAAGACGCGGCAACCAACGGCAATGGCGTTCGCCATCCAGCCCTGCGGCACGCATGCGCGCGAACACGCGCAGGCGCAGCGCGCGCGTCAGCGCGGGGATATCGTCCTCGACGAAAGCGAACTGAGCATCGCGGTCGCGCCAGGCGATGTCGACCAGCATCGCATCGATGTCCGGATGCAGCTTGATCGGGGAATGCGGCACGGCGTAGAGCGGGCCATCGCTCAAGCCAAATTGCGAACGAGCGAGCGTTTGTGCGCGCGGCGGGCGGGCGTAGCGGGTGCCCAATGCCGGCAGCAGTGCGAGCGTTTCGCGGTAATGCGTGGCGGCATTGGCGGGCTCCATCGTGGCGACGCTGAGGAAGCGATCGATCGTCGGCAGGCCGGTGGTGACCGGATGCCCCCAGGCTGCCCACTGCCGTGGTGCAAGGCGAAGCGCAGCAAGCACCTCGGTCGGGGCGGAGAGGCCGACTTCCGGGTAAATCAACAGGTCGCAGTCGGCATCGCGCAGGCGCGCGGCGGCAGCGGCGAGGGGCGAGGGCAGGCGTTCGCTGTGGTCGACCTGGGCTGCGAGGGCGGCGCTGGTCGCATCCGACATGTCGCCAAGGGAGAAAAGACAAACCTCGAAGCCGCCACGGCGCAATGCGCCCGGCCAACTGCCGAAGTAGGCGGCAATGGTGCCTTGATTCCAGCGTGCGCCGACCAGGCCAATACGACGCACGCGCCGCACCGACGATGGCGCGCGAAGCGGCGGACACAGTGCGCCGGCGGCGGCGCTCAGCCAATCGCCATGGCGAGTGGCGAGCGCCTTGTCGTCGCCACCTTGATATGCCAGCGCGAAACGCGAGCAGGCCAGGTCATCCAGCGAAACGGCGGAGGACTTCAATCGCGCGACCGGCCAGTCGGCGATGAAACGATCGAGGCGCGCGGCAAAATCGGCGCGTTCACGTGCGATGGCGGCGGCATCGTCGAATACCCAAGGCAGGGTGACGACCGCATCGCGCTCGGCGCGAAATTGTGCACGCGTATCGCCCCGGTGTGCGGCGCGACGGGCCAACACGCTCCAGTCGCGGCGTGCGCCGATGGCGTCGTTGCCGCCTGCGCGCATGCCGGCGATTTGTGCGAGCGCGGCATCGTCGTCCGCGTCCAATAGCGGCATGGCGTGAGCGTGTTCGCCGAGGCGCAGATATTCAATGCCGATTTCCCGGCGGCTCGGAGCAGAGGTTGCGCGGCGCTCGGCTTCGACGAGGGTCGACGTGGCTGCGGCGACATCGCCCAATCCCCGCAGCGCGCGCGACAAGCGAACGGCTGTCGCCGTATCGTCGGGATTGTGCGCGAGCAGGCGCTGAAGGCAGCGGCGAGCGACGGCGTGATCGCGCACTTTTTCCGCGCACGCGGCGAGATTGGTCAGCGCCAGGGGATAGTTGGGATCGGCGCCGAGTGCGCGTTCGTAGGCGGCAGCCGCCGCGTCGATGTCGCCACGATGGAAATGCACCGAGCCCAGGTTGTTGCAGGCGACGGCCAATGCGTTGCGCAATGCGGCGTCGGCGGGAAGCAAGCGGCACAAGCGCGTCAGCGCGCGACTGGCCGTGGCGAAGTCGCGGGTGGCATTGGCGGCGTTTGCGTTCACGGCCAGCGCGGGCAGGGAATCGGGGTTGCTGGCGAGAACCTGATCGGAGAGCGCCAGTGCGCGCGCAAAATCCGCCCGCGCCAATGCGCGCTGGGCTTCGTCGAGAATGGCGGTCGGAAACGTCACGGCAAAGCCCGGCAACGACGCGCACGGGCGATCCGTGCGGGCGGACAGCTTATCGCACCGAGCCGATCGGTATCAGTGCATGATCTGCGTTTTGCCGGTCGTGGTTGGTTCGTGTTTATGCTTGAACAGCAGCGCGAAGGCGACGCCGGTGATGAGTGCATAGAGAGCGAACGTGGTCCAGATGCCGGGCCAGTTTTTGCAGATCGCGACAGTTTCGTTGCAGGCGTGGTCGGTGAAATAGATATCGATGACGTAGCCGGAAATCGTGCTGCCGAGTACCGCGCCGATGCCGTTGGTCATCAGCATGAACAGGCCTTGGGCGCTGGCGCGAATTTTCTCGTCGCTTTGCCCTTCCACGAAGAGCGAGCCGGAGATGTTGAAGAAATCGAAGGCAAGGCCGTAGACGATGCAGGAGAGCACGATCATCCACAGCCCCGAACCAGGGTCGCCGACGGCAAACAAACCAAACCGCAACGCCCAGGCGATCATCGAGAGCAGCATGACGATCTTGATGCCGAAGCGTTTCAGAAAAAACGGAATCAGGAGAATGCACAATGTCTCGGAAATCTGCGAGATCGACATGATGAATTCGGGATAACGCACGGCGAAGCCGTTTTTGTAGGTATCGAGTTTGGCGAAGTCATGCAGAAAGGTATCGCCGTAGGCGTTGGTCAATTGCAGCGCTGCACCGAGCAACATGGCGAAAACGAAGAAAATCGCGAGTTTCGGATTTTTGAACAGGGCGAAGGCGCGCAGACCAAGCGTATCGGCGAGCAGGGCAAAGCGCTGCTGTTTGCCGAGCGCATCGAGTGCGCGTGCGCCGAGCCGGGTCGGATCGCCGCCGATCGCATCCGCTTTGCCCCCGAGCTTGGGCGGGCACGGGGGCAAGGTGAAGGCATACAGGCCCAACGCGAACGCGGCGACCGCAGCGACGTAGAACTGGCCCGGAGATGTGCCCAGATGCAGTAGCGCGATCACCCACAGCGCGGCAACGAAGCCGACCGTGCCCCAGACGCGGATCGGCGGATACACCACGACGATGTCATCGCCATGCTGTTTGAGCGCGTTGTACGACACCGCGATTGCCAGTGCGATCGTCGGCATGTAGCACATCATGGTCAGCAGGATGACCCAGAAAAACGTGCCGGGATCCTCCACCATCGGCAGTATGAGCAGCAGTGCGCCGCCCAGAAGATGCAGGATGCCGTAGAGGCGTTCGGCGTTGATGAAGCGGTCGGCGAGAATGCCGGCGATCGTCGGCATGAACAAGGAAGCGATGCCCATGGTCGAGAAGATCGCGCCGAACTGCGTGCCCGACCAGTGTTTGTTCTGGAACCAGTAGGCGCCGATCGAAATAAGCCACGATCCCCAGATGAAGAACTGGAGAAAATTCATCACGGTCAGGCGCAATTTCAAGTTCATTCTTCGTTCCCCCAATGGTCGTGTGGAGCGTAGCAGCAATGGGGAAGAGCGCAAGCTGCGGCGCCGCGCGCTTGCACATCATGGATCGAGTTGCGGACCTCGCAGGCAGGATGTCAAACCCGTGGCGCGGGCAACATGGCGAAGCCTGCGCTGCGAACGCGGTCGATTGGGTGGAGCAATCGTGGCGTCAGGCGAGGCAGGTTTGCATGGCGTGCGCAGGAATGCGGCATGCGCGTCGCTCACCTGAGATATCGAGATTGAAATCGAGGGCGCTATCGCCCGGATTGAACACGACCACGGCAATGCGGCCATCGGGATTGACGAAGGCGCACGACTGCAAGCCCTGTGGGCCACCCTCGGAGTGGATGCGATGCGCGCCGGGTTTCACGTAGCGCGAGAAGTGTGCGATGGCGTAGAACGAGCTCTGGTACAGAACTTTGCCTTGATGGGTGTCCACGAGCACCGGCGCATCGCAGAAATTGCCGACGTGATTGGGGCCGCCGCGCAGGTCGAGGGCGATGTTCCAGTCGATCCAGCCACAGACGCCGGCGTTGAGATCGCCGAACAGGTTTTTCGCATAGCGCTCGCCGACCATCCAGTCGCCCGGCTTCGCGCCGCCTTCGACGCAGCCTTCGGTGAACAGCACCTCCTTGCCGGGATACTTCTGCAACACGCGCGCCTCGGCGCCGAAGTCGTCGCTGACGTACCAGTGTACGGCCATGCCGGCCATGTACTTGGCCGTCTCCGCGTCGCCGAGCATCGCGTCGGCGCGCTTCTCCAGCGTGTCGCGGTTGTGATCGAAGCCGTACAGCCGAATATCGCCGAAGCCCTCGCGCGCGAGCGTCGGACCCAAGTGCTTGCGCACGAAATCGCGCTCCTGCTCGGGCGTGTACAGGCACGACTCCCAACTCTGATTCGCTTCGGGTTCGTTCTGCACGGTCAGGCCCCAGAGTGGAATCTTCTCCTCGTCGCGCATCGCGCGCAGGAACTTGACGTAGTGATTCGCCCAGGTCGCCGCGTACTCCTCGCGCAGCGAACCGCCGCGATCCATCTGGTTGTTGGTCTTCATCCATGCCGGCGGGCTCCACGGCGAGGCGAGCAGCTTGAAGCGATCCGCGCCGGCAATGCGCTGCGCGTCGCGCAGCAGCGGCATCAGCCAGCGCTGCATCGGCTTCAGGGTGAAGTCGAGCAGTTCGTAGTCGCCCGGCGACGGCGCCAGCGACCAGGTCGACAGCGAAAAATCGCAGCTGCCGATGTGGGTGCGTGCCAGGGTGTAACCGATGCCTTCGCGCGGATCGTAGTAGCGGCGGAGGACTTCGAGGCGTTGTGCTTCGGGCAACTGCCTGAGCACATAGGCCGAGGATTCGGTCAGCGCGCCGCCGAAGCCGGTGATGCGCTGCAAGCGCTTCGACGGATCGCAGACCAGGGTCGCCGCGTTCGGCGTCGCCGCACCCGCGAGCGTGCCCGGCGCGAGACGCGCGCCGGCGCGCGAGGTTTCGACCACGCTCCACGCGCGCGTCGCCGCACTTTTCGCGAACGCGCGGGGCAGGGCAAGGCCGAGCGCGCCGGCGGCGCCGAGTCGAAGGAACTCTCTGCGTGTCTGCATGAATGTCGTTGTCCGCATGGGTGGTTCGTTACTTGCCGTTTGCCGCGCGCGCCACCGACGCGCGCCAGGTGACGCTGGCGGCGAACCGGCGCTTGACCGGCTTGTTCGTGGCGTAGCATTGGTTGAGCAGCCAGCGCACGCCGTTCAGCGCCACGTCGTACCAGGGGATGTGCACCGAGGTCAGGCGCGGCGCGGAATATTCCGCGGTCGCGGTATCGTCGTAGCCGAGCACCGAAATTTTTCCGGGCACGGCGATGCCGGCCTGCTGGAAATACGACAGGGCGCCGACGCCCATTTCGTCGTTGGCGCAGAACAGCGCGCTGAACTTGTGTCTGGATGCGACCAGCGCCGCGGCCGAGTTCCAGCCGCCCTCGGGCGAGAAGTCGCTGTCGATCACGGGGATGGCATCGACATCGATGCCGGCGTCGCGCAATTCGTCCATGAAGCCGCGCAGGCGCGCGATGTTGTCGAGCGAAGTCGCGAAGCCCGCGATCACGGCGATGCGTCGGTGCTTCATTTCGAGCAGCGCCTGCGCGGCGAGGCGGCCGCCGCCGTAATGATCGGCGGAGAAGCATTGGTTGTGGATCGACTTCAGCGAATGATTGAGCAGCACCAGGCGCGAGCCACGCGAGCCGATGGTGGCGACGTCGCTCTCTGTGAGCGCGTCGCTGACGAGAATGAAGCCGTCGCAGCCACGTTCGATCAGAAATTCCAGACCCTCCATCGCCTGCTTGCGCGAAGTACCATTGCCGCTACCGAAGGCGACGACCATGTTTTGACCGTTCGCACGCAGTTCGGTGTGAATGACGTTGAGGATCGGCGTGTAGAACGAACCCTTCAACAGCGGGATATAGACGCCGATCATGTGCGAGGCGCCGGTCGGCAGCGTGCGCGCGGCGTGCGAGGGGCGATAGTTCAGATCTTCGATGGCGCGGCGCACGCGCGCCGCCGTCTTGGCCGACACCGAGCCCTTGCCACTGATCACGCGCGAGGCGGTGCCGAGTCCAACTCCGGCAAGGCGTGCGACATCGGTGATCGTGGTCATGTCGTCGGTGTGTTTGCTATTGCGTACAAACGGGCGGCGCCGCAGGCGTGGCGAGTGGGCCCAACTGCTTTGGATTCGTATACTTCAAGCCGTAGCCGAGCGCAAACAATGGCGTATCGCCCGCCTTGGCGAACGAGGCTTGACATGGTGTATTTGGCCAGGCGAAACCGAGGCGGCCATGGAAGTCATGGGCGATCGCACCGTGCGCGTCGCGGAACAACACGTCGGCAACGCCCTTGCCCTCGGTGCCCGGCAGCCAGGCGGCAACGAATGCGTCGGAAAGATTCATCAGGTCGTTCACATACAGCGGGCGTCCCGACACGAGTACGGTGATCACGGGCTTGCCATGGCCGGCGACCTTGCGCAGCACTTGCAGGTCTTCCGGATACAGCCGGCTCTCGCTGAGGGGGGCGGGGAAAAGGATATCGCCCTTCATCTCGGCATAGGGCAACTCGCCGACCACGGCGATGACCGCGTCGAACGATGCGACGTTCGCTTTTGCCGCAGTCTTGTCGAACACGACGTTCGCCGCGCCCGCCACCTCGCGGATGCCGGCTAGGAGCGTGTCGCCGGTGAGGAAATCCGCGTTGTGGTTCTTCATGCCCTGCCAGTTCAGTGTCCAGCCGCCGGACTGGTTGCGCAGCGAGTTCGCGCTCTTGCCGACGACGAGGATTCTTGCGTCGCGTCGGAGCGGCAGCACCGCGCCGTTGTTCTTGAGCAGCACCAGCGACTCGCGCACCGCGCGCCGGGCGAGGTCGCGCGCGAGCAAATCCTGCGCGTCGCCGACGACCGCGTCGGGGTCACGCTCGAACAGGCCCGCACGCATTTTCACGCGCAGGATACGCGTCACCGCATCGTCGATGCGCGCCATCGGAATGTCGCCCATGCGCACCGCGCGCGCGGTCTTCTTGATGAACTTCTCCCACTTCTCCGGCACCATGACCATGTCGATGCCGGCATTGATCGCCGCCGCGCAGTGGTCGCGCTCGCAGCCGGGCACTTCGGCGATGCCGTTCCAGTCGGAGACGATGAAACCGTCGAAGCCCATGCGTTTTTTCAGCACGTCGGTCAAGAGAGTTCCCGCGCCGTGCATCTTGCCGTAGTCGCGCGTGCTGCTGTACGAGGCCATCACCGTTTGCGCGCCGGCATCGAGCGCGCCGACATAGCCTTGCGCGTGGATCGCGATCAGGTCGACTGTGCTCGACGCGTTGACGCCGCGATCGAGGCCGCGGTCGGTGCCGCCGTCGCCGATGAAGTGCTTCGCCGTCGCGACCGCGCTCGTGTCGCTGCCGAGTGTACCTTGCAACCCTTCCACATAGGCCGCGCCGAGTTCGCGCACCACGGCCGGGTCGGACGAAAAGCTTTCGTAGCTGCGTCCCCAGCGAGTGTTCTGCACGACCGCGAGCGTCGGCGCGAACACCCAGTCGATACCGGTCGCGCGCACCTGCTTCGCCGTTGCTGCGCCGATCTCGCGCACGAGTTCGGCGTCGTGCGTCGCGCCGAGGCCCATGTTGTGCGGGAATACCGTGGCGCCGGCGACGATGCCGTGGCCATGCACCGCATCGGTGCCCCAGATCAGCGGAATCTTGACCGCCATGTCGGTGGCGAGCGCGGCGTCGTGATACGCACGCGTCGCCGCACGCCATTGCGCGAAGCTTGCGCCGGGCGCGTCGCCAGGCTGCGTGTTGCCGCCGTTGAGCACGCTGCCAATGTAGAAACGGCGCACTTCCTCGGGCGTGATTTTGCGGATGTCCGCCTGGGTCATCTGGCCGACCTTCTGCTCGATCGTCATGCCGTCGACGATTTCGCGGATGCGCGCTTCCATCGCGGCGTCCCGTGGAATTGGGCTGGTCACTCGCGGCCAGGCAGCATCGCTTGCGTCACTGCCAGTTGCGGCGGTGGTGGTCTGGCTGGGGCGACTGGCCTCGCTCGCACAGCCACCCAGCACGAGGCCGACGATGGCGCTGCAAGCAAAGTATCGGTTTGCGGCGGCGCGCAAAAAACTCTCGGCGCTCCCCGTGCGCGTGCGCGCTCGCACCTGCGCACGACACGGCGGTTTTTGCGTTTCAACAACGCGCAAATTCCCTTCGCGCACCCCGACGTTGTCGTATTCCCCACAGGTCATCGTCTTGCCGTCGATCCAAAATGCGTCGCGCGCACGGCGCAAGCTGCGCGCGCAAAGCTTGCGTTGCGCAAATGAAAAGCGGCATCGCCACCGGCGATGCCGCGGTGAGGTTACAGCTTGTAGTTCACGCCGAACAGGATCGTGCGGCCATAGGTGTTGAAGTCCAGAGGACGCGCGATGCTCACCCCGTTTGGCAGCCCCGATATTTGCTGGGTACGGTACGGCGAGTTGGTCACGTTGTTGACTTGCAGCAGCACTGACAGGCCCTTGAGTCGACCCTCGCCGAAATCGTAGCCGGCCTGAAAGTCCGTTTGCTTGTCGGCGAGGATCTTCTGATAGCCTAGCTGACCGAAATTGAGCGTCGCTTCGCCCGTGGCGTCCGAGCGGTAACGTTGAGCCAGGCGTACGGAGACGCCGTTCTTCTCATAGTAGAACACCACGTTGCCGACTTTCTTCGACAAACCCGGCAGCGAACTCGGCCCGCCCGGAATCGAACTGACCGAACTGGTTGGGATAAAGCTGTTGGTGAAGGTAAAGTTGGATTGCAGGCCGAATCCATCCAGCCACTGCGCGAACAATTTGCCTTCGAGCACGGCGTTGAACTCCACGCCTTGCATGCGCCCGCCCGTTCCGTTCTGCGGCGTGGTGAACGAGCCGATGCTGGAGTTCGGCGTCAACGTGGGGTTGGGGTTGATGTAGCCGGCGAAGTTGTAGTTGGTGATGGTCTGGCTATAGATGTAATTGAGCAGATTTTTACTGAAGATCGCGATCGACACGGCACTGGCCTCGCCAAAGAAATAGTCGTAGGCGAGATCGGTGCCGACCGCGATGTATGGTTTGAGATACGGATTGCCGCCACTGCCGGACCACAGCACCTGCCCGGTCTGCGGGCCCTGAGTGACCTTGTAGGTGTAGACGGATGAGGCGACTTTTTCATCATCCATGCGCCCGCGCGTCATCGTCTTGGCAAGGCCGAAACGCAGGTCCTGGCCATTGCCGAGATCCGCGACGAGATTCAGGCTCGGCAGCAGCTTGTTGTATGTCGTGCTGCCTGCGATCTGGCCGACGAAGGTGTCGCCATTGGTCTGCAGCGAGGTGGAGGATTGGTCGGTGTGGACATACTGGAAGCCGACGTTGCCACGCAGCGGCATGCCGGCGAGATCGGTATCGATATTGAACTTCGCGTACACGAGCGGAACCTTTTCCTTGATCGTGTAGTTGCGGCTCCAATCGTCCTTGCCCATGTTCTGGGTAAGATAGAACTGCTTGGCGAGCGCGCCGAGCACATCGTAATCGAGGATTCCGCCGACGCCGCCGTAGCCGAGGTTGGTTGGCGCGTAGAGGCTCGCGCCGATCGGCACCCAGAAATTGTTGTTGTAGTTCCCGCTCTTGTTGCCGTTGCCCAAAAGCCAGGCGAAGAAAACGTCTGCCTGTTTGGTCTTGGTGCGTTCGGAGTAGTTGGCGCCGAGATTCATGCTGCTGAAGATCCAGCCCAGCGGGTGTGAGACTTCGACGCGAACGGCCTTGATGGAATCCTTCTGCCAGTCGTTTTCGGCACGACCGTTGTAGCCGTAGCCGTAGGGGTCGGTGAAGCCGACCAGCGCGGCGTTGGTCAGATCGACCGACGGCGTGAAGGCGGAGTAACCATTGCCCACGGGCGTGACGAAGCCGCTGCTGATCAGTTGCTGATTTTTCAGGCCGGTAAAGGCATAGGCATCACGAATTTTCACCTTGGCGCGCGAGTAGGAAAGATCGGCCACCCCCTGCCACTGATTGCCGAAATCGAAGCGATTGTTCCAGCCGGCCGAGAAAAGGTAGTCGCGCTCCTTGTTGTATTCGTTCTGCATCACGGTTTTGAGATTGTTGATCGTGCCCGAAGTCGCGATCGGATACGGCAACTGATAAGTCGTGCCGACGTTGGAGTAGCTCACGCCGTCCCAGGGCGACGACGACCATTGCAAGCCGTTCTTGTACGCCTCCTGCTGGAATTTCGAGTAGTACATGTCCACGGTGCTGTGGTAGTTCTCCGTCGGCGCCCACTCGATCACGCTCATGAGGCCGTCGCGATTTTGCGCAGTGGATTTGGCGCGCAGTTGCATGCCTTCCTGCGAAATCACGCTGTCGGGCATGCCTTTGACATACGGGCCGCCCCAGTTTTGGTTGGCGCTGCCGGGGCCGTTGTCCATGCTCCACCACCACGCCTGGTACTGCTTCTCCTGCACCGGCGAATCCAGATGGGCCACGCCCACGGCCACACCGAGAGTGTGATCGAAAAACTGATCGACGAATGAGAAACTGGCGCGGTTGCCGTTCTTGTTCACGCCAGTGCCGGGGTTGAGCTGGCCGTTGGCGTTGTGCTCGCCGCGCAGGTTCACGGCCATGGTCATGTCCTTGAAGTCGAGCGGCTTGATCGAGTGCAGGTCGATCGTGCCCGACAGGCCCTGGCCGATGAGCGAGGCATTGGGTGTTTTGTATACATCCGCGCCGGTAATGAGCTCGGCCGGATATTGGTCGTACTGCACGCCGCGATTTTCACCCGAAGATGCCTGCTCGCGGCCATTGAGCGTGGTGCCGACGAAGCCCGGATCGGTGCCGCGAATGGAGATGTACTCTGCGCGGCCGTTGACGCGCTGGGTGGCAAGGCCGGGAAGGCGGGCGAGGGATTCTGCGATGCTGATGTCCGGCAACTTGCCGAGATCTTCGGCACGAATCGTCTCGATAATTTCGTCGGAACTTTGCTTTGCCTGCAGCGAGCTTTCGATACTGGCCTTGATGCCGGTGACGGTGACGGTATCGAGACTGGCAGCGGCATTCTCGGCTTCTTTCTTCTTCTTGTCAGTGGGTTGGGTCGGGTTCGGCGTGTTGGATTGCGCTAAGTTGGTGCCGGCATCCGTCGCGGTCGGCGCCGTGTTGTCGGCGGCAATCGCCGACGAGGCGACGAAAAGCAGAGCGGTTGTGCACGCGGCCGCGAGCGGGCGCGTGCGCAGCCCACGGACATACGCAATGGACGTGCGCGAAGTACTGGAATCGATCATCGGTGCTCTCCCAAAAGTTTCAAACATTTGCGTTTCATGCGGCGTACGGCACATGCCGGCGCGCACCCCGTTTTGGTTTTTCTGCCACGGCGTGGAATTTTTGGAAACGTTACCATTTTCGTTTCCGAATATGCCCGATGACGCTGCGCTCGTCACCGTGCGGTGCAGCAAATTTCTTCCTCGATACAGCCAATCAAGCCAATCATTGGCAGACCCTCTGAGTCGATCTGCTTGCCATTTTTGCTATAGTTGAAGCGAGATAATTGGGAGCGTTTCCAATTTTGAATAGAACAATGAAGCTTTCGCGCGCGATTCCGGTTCTCGGGTTGCTCGTTCTGACAGCCTGCGCGACGAATTCGGTACGAGGGGTTACATCAAAAGCCGCCCCCTCCCGTATGGCCTCGGGGGTACAGGTCTGGCTCAGCACTGCGAACGGCCACAAGCAGCTCGCGCGGGAACCCGACCTCGGCTTTGGCGAGGCGGCGACGGCGGATGCGACGATCGACATCGACGCGTCGCGCCGCTATCAGGCCATGGTCGGCTTCGGCGCCGCGATCACCGATTCGTCGGCCTGGCTGATCGAGAAGCGCATGAGCGCCGCGCAGCGCGACAAGCTGCTGCGCGACCTGTTCGCTCGCGACGACGGCGGCCTCGGCATCGATTTCACGCGCCTGACCATCGGTGCATCGGATTTTTCCCGCGCGCACTACAGCCTCGACGACCTGCCGCCGGGGCAGAGCGATCCGGCGCTCGCCCACTTTTCGCTGACGCCGAAAGTCCCCGACACCGGCGCCGAGGAAGTGCTGCCCGTCGTGCGCGCGGCGCTGGCGATCAATCCGCGGTTGCAGGTCATGGCCTCGCCGTGGAGCGCGCCGGCGTGGATGAAGACCAGCGGCAGCCTGCTGCACGGAACGTTGAAGTACGAATACCATGCCGCCTTCGCCGACTATCTGATCAAGTACGTCGACGCGATGGCGGCCGCGGGCGTGCCGATCTTCGCGTTGACCGTGCAGAACGAGCCGCGCTTCAACCCGCCCGACTATCCCGGCATGCTGCTCAGCGCCGGCGCGCGGCGCTTGCTGATCGGCGAGCAACTCGGGCCGAAGCTGGCGCAGCGTGAGCATGCACCGCTGATCTTCGACTGGGATCACAACTGGGACATCGAAACCGAGCCGCTCGCGCTGCTCGCCGATCCGCGCGCGAACCGCTACGTCGCGGCGGTGGCCTGGCATTGCTACGCGGGCTACGTCGACGCGCAAACGCGCGTGCACGACGCGTATCCGGACAAGGACGCCTATCTCACCGAATGCTCGGGCGGCGACTGGAAGCCGATGCGCGACGACGGCCTGCTCACGATCGCGCGCCGTCTGCTGATCGGGTCGGTGCGTGGCTGGTCGCGCGGCGTGCTGTTGTGGAATCTCGCGCTCGACGAAAACCACGGCCCGCACGCGGGCGGCTGCGACAACTGCCGCGGCCTCGTCACGATCGATTCGAAAACGGGAAACTACACGCGCACGGTCGACTACGTCGCGCTCGCGCACGCGAGCCGTTTCGTGCGGCCCGGCGCGCGGCGCATCGAATCGAGCGGGGGCCGCGACGATTTGGACAATGTCGTGTTCCGCAATGCCGACGACGGCTCGCTGGTGATGATCGTGGCCAACTCGTCGCAGTCCGCACAGCGCTTCGTCGCGCGCGAGGCAGCGCGCGCGTTCGCGTACACGATGCCGGCGCGCAGCGTGGCGACATTTGTCTGGCGCTGAATCACGCGCCCACGAGTATCCACAGCCCCAACGCTGCGAACAGCAACGCCGCGCCGATGCGCGCCGCGCGCAGCGGCAGCTTGTGCGCGAAGCGCGCGCCGAGCCAGACCACAGGCACGTCGGCGATCAGCATGCCGAGCGTGGTGCCGCCGACCACCTGCCACAGCGGGTGATATTGCGCGGCGAGCACGGCCGTGGCGATCTGGGTCTTGTCGCCCATCTCGGCGAGGAAGAAGCTCGCCACCGTCGCGACCAGCACGCCGTGCGCGCTGCCGTGCGCGGCCTCGTCCTCGTCGGCTTTGTCGGGTTTCAGCGCCCACAGGGCGATCAGGATGAAACTGATCGCGACGATCCAGCGCAGCGTCTGCGGCGACAGCCATTGGCTGACGAGCGAGCCGAACGCGCCGGCGAGGGCATGATTGAACAAGGTCGCGATCAGGATGCCGAGGCAGATCGGCCACGGCTTGCGGTACTTCGCCGCGAGGATCAGCGCGAGCAATTGCGTCTTGTCGCCGATCTCGCCGAGGGTGACGGTCAGCGTCGAAATGAATAGCGTTTCCAAGGAAAACTCCGAAGCCGGGGCGGTGGACGCAATGATTCCCCCGCGCGGCCCCGGCCTGGGTGCGACGCGAGCGAACCAAAGGTCTCGTCGAGCGCGAACGATATCGCGTTTTCCGCGCCACGGGCTCCCGCCCGAGTGT